>CABVCJ010000012.1 GCA_902496845.1 uncultured Collinsella sp. | reverse complement strand
ATTCGGACCGTCGACACCCGCGTCGCCAATTTCCCCGCGGGGGGAGTTTTCGAATCCGCCCGGGGGCACCAGAGGAATATCGAGCCCGGTACCGCTACGGTGCCGGGCTCTTCTGGTCTAAAGGCCGGATTCGGACCGTCGACACCCGCGTCGCCAATTTCCCCGCGGGGGGAGTTTTCGAATCCGCCCGGGGGCACCAGAGGAATATCGAGCCCGGTACCGCTACGGTGCCGGGCTCTTCTGGTCTAAAGGCCGGATTCGGACCGTCGACACCCGCGTCGCCAATTTCCCCGCGGGGGGAGTTTTCGAATTCGCCCGGGGGCACCAGAGGAATATCGAGCCCGGTACCACCACGGTGCCGGGCTCTTTTGGTGTTAGAGCTGCGCCTTTCCATGCTAGCGGGTCGCATCAAAAGCAAAGCGCCCGCTTGCCGGGGGAGCAAGCGGGCGCTTCTGAGCGAATATGTTTGCGGCGTTCGCTGCGCAGATAATAAGCAGCCGACTAGTTGCTTGTACCGGCGTCGTCGCCTGAATCAGTACCAGAGCCAGAAACCGAAACCGTCAGCGTGATCGTGCTGTCGGTGGACTGCTTGCCAGTGGGGGAGACGCCCGTCACGGTGGCGTTTTCGTTGCCACTCACGGGATTGCCGTTCTGATCGCAGAATGCGATGTTGTAGAACCCGGCGTTGTTGAGCGCGGTGACGGCGGCGGAGATGCTCTTGCCGTACAGGTTGCCCGGAACGCTGGCCTTGCCAGACTTCTTGGCGATGACGACGGTGATCGTGGCGCCGGGCTTCTGCTTGCCGCTGGGGTTCCAGCTAATGACGGTGCCCTCGGTGACGGAATCGTTCTCCTGGTAGCTCACGTTGACGCCAAAACCGGCCATGTCGAGAGCGTTGCGTGCCTGGGCCTCGGTCATGTCGGTCAGATCGGGGACGGAGGTGGTGTCAGGACCGCTGGAGACCTTATACGAGATGGTCGTGCCCTTCTCGACTTCCTTGCCGGCATCAGTGCCCTGCTCAAAGACCTGGCCTTCGTCGGCTTCGTTGGCCTCCTCGGTTGCGTTGCCCTTCAGGCCCACGCTTGCCAGCGCGGCCTCGGCCTGGTCCTTGGTTAGGCCGACGAGCTGCGGAACCTCAACTTTCTCGGAGGGCTTGGGGCCCTTGGAGATCACCAGGTTCACCTTGGAGCCCTTGGGCTTCTTAGTGTTGCCGTTGGGGGTCTGCTCGGCAACCTTGCCCTCGTCGACATCGTCATTATAGCTCTGGTCGACAGTTCCGACCTCAAGGCCGGCCTCCTTGATCAGCTCGATAGCGGTCTGCTGGTCCTTGTTAAGCACATCGGGCACCGTAACCTGCTCGCCCCCAAAGAGCCCGGTGGCGAAGGCCACCACAACGCCAACCACGGCGATTGCGGCGACTACGGCTGCGATAATCTTGTTCTTGTTGGACTTGGGCTGATCGACCTCGTAGGAACCGGTGGAACCCGAGACGGCGCTGCGGGGGTTGGTCTGTCCGCTTACGCCCGATACGGGGCGAACCATAGCGCGCGTGGAGTCAGACAGCTCACGGGTCTTGGTGGCGCCCAGGTCGCCCGCGGCACCGATGATGCGCGTGGGCTCGGAGACGTTGACGGCGCGACCGGACAGGTAGTTGTTGAGCACCTGGCGCAGCTCGTCTGCCGTCTGGAAGCGGTTCGACGGGTCCTTTTCCATGCACTTGAGGATGATGCGCTCCAGATCGGCATCGACGCCGGAGTTGACTTGGCTCGGCGGAACCGGCAGTTCGTTTACTTGCTTGAGCGCAACCGAGATGGCGTCGTCGCCGTCAAAGGGGACGCGACCGGTGGCGCACTCGTACATCACGACGCCCAGGGAGTAGATATCCGAAGTGGGACCGAGGTCCTGGCCGCGCGTTTGCTCGGGGCTTACGTAGTGGGCGGTGCCCAGTACATTGTTGTCCTGCGTGAGGTGGCTGTTCTTTGCGCGCGCGATGCCAAAGTCCATGACCTTGATGTTGCCGTCGGGCAGCACCATGATGTTTTGCGGCTTAATGTCGCGGTGGATGATCTCGTGCTTGTGGGCGACCGAAAGCGCGGAGCTGATCTGCGAGCCGATCTGCGCGACCTTCTTTGGATCGAGGGCGCCGTGGCTCTTGATGCCGCTCTTAAGGTCGGTACCGCGCAGGTACTCCATGACGATGTAGTAGGTATCGCCATCCTTGCCCCAATCGTAGACGCCCACGATATAGGGGGAGGAGAGACCTGCTGCTGCCTGGGCCTCCTGCTTAAAGCGGGCGGCGAAGGTGGCGTCGCCGGCATACTGCGGCAGCATGATCTTGACGGCAACCGTGCGGTCGAGGACCTGATCTTGCGCACGGAAGACGGTCGCCATGCCGCCCGTTCCCACCTTATCCTTGAGGAGGTATCTTCCCCCGAGGACCCTCTGTTCCATTCCTGCTCCTAACTAACTTATTCGCTCAACGATGTGTGTAGTACCAAATCTATGGCCGCTGGGACCGCGTGGCGCCTTGCCGCTAGCTCATCGGCCGCGGCGCGCCCCAAGTATCCGCTTCGATCACAGGCATCACGCTCCTTGGGCGGCAAGTGCCGCGGTCAGGACGATGCCGGCGATCTTGGCTGCCTTGACGTCGTGTTTGTCGTAATCCTCCAAGGCCACCGAGATGGCGACCGTGGGTGAATCGTAAGGTGCGAAGCCGACGAACATCGAGTTGACGTTGGTGCCGCCGGTCTCGGCCGATCCAGTCTTGCCGGCGACCTTGACGCCCGGAATCTGGGCATCGGTGCCGGTGCCGGACTGGACAACCGCGAGCATGGCCTGCTTGACCTGATCGGCCGTGGTGGCGCTGACGGCCTGGCCGAGCGAGCGGGATTGCGTGGTCTTGACCACGGTTCCGTCGGGGGCGAGCACCTGGGCCACGAAGAACGGGTCCATGACCACGCCGCTGTTGGCGATGGCCGCCGCTATCACGCAGTTTTGCATGACGGTGGTCTGCGGACCTGGCGTGTGGTCCATGCCGACAGGCTGGCCGGCGCCTGCCCAGGCGGTCTCCCACTCGGTCATGAGCGAGGGGTCGGCCATGATGGAGGTCGCGGTGGTCAGGTCCTGACCGAGCTTTTGGCCGTAACCAAAGGCGTTGGCAAACTGGACGAGCGAGCTGGCGCCGATCTCGTTGGCCACCTGGCCAAAGACGACGTTGGACGACACGGCAAAGGCCTGTTGCAGGCTGATGGTACCGTAGCTCTCGTTGGCGTAATTGGTGACCGGCGCGTTGCCGATATCCATGGAGCCGGGCGCCTGGTACGTGCTGGTAAGGCTGGCGGTGCCGGTTTCGAGCGCCGCGGAGAGTGTGACGACCTTAAAGGTCGAGCCCGGGGTATAGAGAGCGTCCATGGCGCGGTCGTACATGGAGCCGTCCTCGCCACCGCCCGACTGCATCAGGGCATCGATGTTGGTGTTGTCATAGGTGGGCGAGCTTGCGCATGCGAGGACCGCGCCGGTGCGCGGATCCATAACCACCACGGCACCCTTAAAGCCCTTGAGTGCCTGCTCGGCAGCCGTCTGGATGCGCGAGTCGATGGTGAGCTTGGCGGTGTTGCCCGGTTGGTTTTGGCCCGCGAGCGACGCGAGGGCGTTGTCCCAGCTGGAGTAATCCTTGGAGCCGGTGAGCGTTTCGTTCATGACGCTCTCGACACCAGCGGTGCCGTACTGCTGGCTTACATAGCCCACCACGTGAGCGGCCATGTTTCCGTTGGGGTAGGAGCGGGCGTAGGTGCCGTCTTCCTGTTGCAGCGACTCGGCCAGCGTCACGCCGTCGGACGTGATGATGGAGCCGCGCTGGATGTACTTGGAGCGGGCGATGGTGTGGTTGTTGGTCGGCATGTCCTGATAGTCCTTGGCCTTGATGACCTGGACATAGGTGAGGTTGCCGATAAGGATGGCGAATAGTGCCGTAAAGGCGAGCACGGCGCGGGTCAGTCGATTGGCGAGCGCCACGCGGCCGAGCACACCGGATTCGGGCGTGTCGAGCAGGCGACGGCGCATGCGCGAGCCGGCGGAGTGGCTGCCGCGGTTGTGCGAAGACGAAGTGGCGAAGCGCGTGCCAGCCGGGGAGACCGCCGAGGCGACCTGGTCGTCGGTGATGGCGGCCATGGTGCCGGTGCCGGTGAGCTCGGCCTCGCGACCGGTTGCCTCGTCACCGGCGCGCAGCAGCAGCGCGACGATGATAAAGCTTGCCAGCAGCGAGGAGCCGCCCTGGCTCATAAAGGGCAGGGTGACGCCGGTCAGCGGGATCAGGCGGGTAACGCCGCCAACGATCAAGAACGCCTGGAAGCTGATGGCGGCCGTAAGACCAGTGGCGCTAAAGGCGGCAAGGTCGGACTTGGCACGGGCTGCCGTGGTCAGGCCACGTACGGCAAAGAGCATAAACAGGATAAGAACGGCGCCACCGCCCAAAAGGCCCATCTCCTCGCCGATAGCCGAGAAGATAAAGTCGGACTCGACGACGGGGATGTTGTTGGCCATGCCGTTGCCAATGCCGACGCCAACAAGGCCGCCGTCGGCCAGCGAGAAGAGGGACTGGACAATCTGGTAGCCCTGGCCCTGTGCATCCTTAAAGGGATCGGCCCAGATCTGGAAACGAACCTGGACGTGCGACAGGAACTTGTAAGCACCCACGGCCCCCACGGCCAAGAGCACAAGGCCGATGATGACATACGAGAAGCGACCCGTGGCAACGTAGAGCATCAGCAAGAAGATGGTGTAGAACAGCAAGGCCGAGCCCAGGTCACGTTCGAAGACAACGACGAGCAGGCATACGCCCCAGACTGCGAACAGCGGCAGCAGCAGGCGCAGACGCGGAATCTTAAGACCCAAGATCTTGCGGTTGGAGATAGAGAGCAGTTCGCGGTTCTCGGCCAGGTAACCGGCTAGGAACAGCACGATAAAGACCTTGGCGAACTCGCCGGGCTGAATGGTAAAGCCGGCGATGCGAATCCACAGTTTAGAGCCCGAGATCGTGGTGCCGATAAAGATGGGCAGCATCAGCAAGATGATGCCGATGATGCCAAAGGTGTACTTGTAGCGCATGACTACGTCGAGGTTTTTGACCAGCGCAAGCGTACCTACCATCAACGCCACCGAGATAAACAGGATGACGAGCTGCGAGATGGCGAGCGTGGGCGCCAAGCGCGTCACAAACGTGATGCCAATGCCCGAAAGAACAAAGACGATGGGCAGGATGGCCGGGTCGGCGCCGGGTGCCAGAATGCGCACGGCGATATGCGCCGCGGCGAAGGCGGCAAAGAGACCGATCGGAACGGCAAGTGTCTCAAACGAGATGGCGGCGCCTGCGGTGAGCACGTACATCGCATACAGCAGGATGACGGGGAACGCCGAGGCGATGAGTAAGAGCAGTTCGGTATTACGGCGACTCATAAGCGGCACTCCCTTTCTAATTCTTATCGGAGGCTTCGGCCTCGGCGGACTGTTCGGCGGTATTCTCGGAATCCGATTCGGAGGTCGAACCTTGGTCGGTGTTATTGCGGATCGTTTGCGCGTCGATCACCTGACGGGTCTGCTCCTCGTCGATCTGATGGCGGTACTTGGAGATGGTGTCCTGTGCGTCGTCGATGCTCGTCTGCTGAATACCTGCCTTAAGGCGATTTTGTGTGTCTTCGGGCAGGTCGGACAGTTTGATGGTGGTCGTGCTGTCGAGCCAGTGCAGCTTAAGGCCGAGCGGCTTGCCGGGAATGCCCCGGTAGACCGCGACGGTGTCCTTGTAGGTGCCCAGGTAGTACGAGCCGGTGATGCCTGCGTAGGCCCAGATGGCTGCCGCCAGCACAAAAGCGATGCCCAGTACGATGGCAATGGTGATGTTGCGGCGGCGGACGCGCTTTGCCTCGCGCATGACGCCATCGTCGACCAGGTCAACGACAAGCACGGTGACGTTGTCATGCCCGCCGGCGACCAGTGCCGCGTCAACAAGGTTGTCGACGCAAATCTGCGCGGTCGAGGACTGTGTGGCGATGTTTTCGATATCGCTATCGGGAATCATGCTCGAAAGGCCGTCCGAGCACAGGATCAGGCGGTCGCCTTCCTCGATATGCAGGGTAAAGTGGTCGGCATACATGGCGGGATCCGAGCCCAGCGCGCGGGTGATGACCGAGCGGTTGGGGTGGACGCGAGCCTCGTCTGCCGTAATTTCGCCGGCGTCCACGAGCTCCTCCACATAGGAGTGGTCGCGGGTCACGCGGATGAGCGTGCCCTCGTGGAGCAGATAGGCGCGCGAGTCGCCCACGTGGGCGATGGCGAGCATGTCGTTTTCGATATAGGCGCAGGTTGCCGTGCAGCCCATGCCGGGCTTGCCAAGCCCGTTGAGCGCAGCCTCGATGACCGCGGCGTTTGCAGCTTCGACGGCGGCCGCCAGTCGTGCGGCGTCGGCTGCCTGCGGCGCTGTCTTGGCGATGGTCTCGACGGCGATGGAGGAGGCTACCTCACCGGCGGCGTGGCCGCCCATGCCGTCGCATACGCAAAAGAGCGGCGATTGCACCAGATAGGAGTCTTCGTTATGCGGGCGCACACAGCCAACATCGGAGCGGGCGCCCCACATGAGCTGTGTGGTCGTGCCGGCGTCGTAGGTCGAGTCAGTCTCGATGCGCTCGTCGGTCAGCGGCTCAAAACTCATGGTCGAGCCGGGGTCCTTAAGCTTGGCCTCCACGGCGGCAACGTCAATCTCGGCCGTATCGCCGGGCGAGACGGTGTCGGCATCGTTGCTCGGGTCGTTGACGTTGGGCGTGGCGGGCTCTTCGGTTGTACGGTCGACAGGCTCGTCGTCTTGCGGGGCGACGGCTGCAGACTCGGGCGTCGCGAAGTGCGCGGGCGCGGGCGTGCCGTGGGATTGGGAGACATCCTCCGTCGTTGCTGCGGGTACGTCTTCGGTTACAGACTGCATGGCTTCGGGCGCCGATGCGTCCGCGGGGGAGGGCGTCGCCGCGGGTTCCGGTGCAGATGCGGACTCGGGTGCTGCGGCGGGTGCCGGCGCTACGGGAAACACCGGTGCCGCGGGCTCGGGAGCCGCAAATACCGCGGAGCTCTCGGTAATCGCCGTGGCGACGGGTTCGGCAAAGTGAGCCGGCGCGGGCATGTCTTGCGGGACCGCGGGCTGCTCGGCGGCGGCGTGCACACCGATGGGGAAGTTATCGCCGTCAGCGTTGTCCTCGGTATCCTCGTCGTCGGTCAGCGTCGGATATTCTTGCGTTACATGCGAAAGAGGCAGGGAGAACACAGTGTCCTCGGGCTCCACGGGCGCATGGCCCGCCGGGGCGGCATGAGCCGGCGCGGTCGCGGGGGCGGCCGACGTCTCTGGCATGGTTGCGGACTTGTTCTCCTCGTCGATCATCGACGGTTCACCTTCATGACCACGTCGCCAATCTGGACTTCGTCGCCCTCGCGCAGCGTTGCGGGCTCCACCAGCTGGCGGCCGTTGACGAGCGTGCCGTTAAGCGAGTTGAGGTCCTCGATAATAAGTGCCGGACCCTGCAGCGAAAAACGCGCATGCGAGGCCGAGACAAACGGTTCGTTGATGCAGATGTCCGACGACGGCGAACGGCCGACGATGACGGGGCCGAGCATATCCACGTGGATGCCGCGGATGCCGCGCGGGCCCTTGTCCACATCGATCGTCCAGATGGCCGAGTCGCGGCGCTGGCCGCGGACGAGCCCCACGCCGGTCTTCATGACGGCAAACAGGAAGATATAAAGCAGGACGACCAGGACGATGCGGCCTGCAAACAGGACGATATCGATGTTCATAAGCGACTATCCCCTAAATTCGAACGTGCTCAGGCCAAACGTCAGCAGATCGCCGTTGCGCAGCGGGCAGCGCGTGATGCGACGGTTGTTGACGAGCGTGCCGTTGGTGGAGTTGAGGTCCTCGATCGACCAGTCCGAGCCGGTAAAGGTGAGCTGGGCATGACGGCGCGACACGTTGGGGTCGCGCAGGGCGATGTCGGAAACCGAGCGCTCGCGACCGATGGTCACCTGTGCGGAGGTGATGGCGTGGCTCTCGCCGCTCACGACGTCGACGAGCTGGGCGAGCGGACGCTGCGGGGCGCGAGAGCTTGCCATGTTGGAGGCGATGCTGGCTGCGGCGCCAAGGCCAGCGGCGGCGCCGGTCGCGGCGGCTCCGCCCATGCCGGCAAGCGCGTCGCGCGAGACGGTTTGGGGCACGGGAATGGGTACGGCGGCGGGATCGGGCATATTGGGCGCAAAGGGGTCGGCCACGGCAAGCGGGTCGGGAGTGGCAGCACGAGGCGCCGGCTGCTGCTGCGGCATAGCAGCGGGGTGTTGCTGCGGGGCGGCAAACTGCTGCTGGCCGGCGCGCGGGGCGCTGGCGGCACGGCTCGCGGCTGAGTTGTTCTGGCCCAGGCCATTTTGGTAGGCGCGCTCTTCCTCGTACAGGCGACCGAGCGTGGGGGCATCGACGTTCTCGGCAAAGACCGAGAACTTGCCGCCGCGCAGCTGCGGGTCGATCATAAAGCGAACGAGGGGCTCGCCGACAAAGACGTAACGGCGCTTTTCGGCCTGCGCTTTCACAAACTCGCGGACCTCGCGCGAAAGCTCGGGATAGAACGGGGCGAGCATGGGATCGTCGTCGGCGGCAATCAGGATGGTATAGAGCGCCGGCGCGGTGTTGACGCCGTTGATCACCAGAGTCTGATCCTCCATGTCGCGAGCGGCCTGCTTGGCAAGCTTCTTAAAGGAGAACGGGGCACGGGTGGCACCGAAGATGCCGGCCACGTGGTCCTCGAAGATGTTCAGGAAGTTCACGAAAGATCACTCTCCGTATAGGTTCTTTGGTATCCGAGCAAATAAAGGCATATCCCGACGATTATAGAGGATAGGATTCCCGTAACCGCCGCCTTGGCGACGACCGGGCCCGCAAGGCTGGCAATTTCCATATGGTGTGCAAGACAAAACGATACGGCCGAGCCGATGCCGGCGACGGCAATTGCGACGATGGCGGCAAGGTTCGATCCCTGCTCGGCGCGCTTGGCATGAGCATTGAGCAGCAGCGATGTTGCCGCGGCTGTTGCTGCAACCAGCGCGATTGCAGCGAGAAGGAGCGCGTCTCCCAGCGCTGCGGCGACATTGCTAAGCCCCAGTACGCCTTCCACAGAGAGAGCCGCTGCAGCAAGGCGGGCAAAGAGTGCGCCCATGCCCGTGGCCGCCGCGGCGCTTGCCGGGCCGAGCCAAAACGCCGCGATGCTCGCGGCGGCTCCGGCGGCAAGGAGGGCGTCGCCGGTTAGGCAACCCAGCGCAAGCGCGCAGGTGAGCGTCGCGCTCGCAGCCGCCTCGGTGCGTCCCCAAGCAATCCACCAACCGGACATGGCAGCGGCAAAAATGACCGCGACCGGCAGCATCGACAGGATGCCCTGCGCCTGCATGGTGGCGTTGGCCATGAGCACCAAAAAGCCCACGGCCGAGATGGCCGAGCCAATCTGCGGGGCCAAGCCTGCCGCCGCGCCAATGGCGACGGCCGCCACGACCAGCCCGGGGAGCGCCGCGACGCCGGCTGTCTGCATAAGCAAAAAGCTGAAGGCTCCGCACGAGAGCGCCGAGATGCCGCGCATGGTGTAATTGCGTGCGCGGCCCCAGCGCGTGCCCGCCCAGCCAAGTGCGGGGTCGACCTCGACGGTGTCATCCTCGTAGCTCGATGGCTCGATATCATCTGCCGCGCACTCGTCATTCGAAAGCTCGCCTACCATCTGCTCCAAGCTGCGACGGCCTTCGCGCACGCTCCCCAAGCCGGCAAGGAGTCGGTCGCAGAATGCCTCGATGCTATCGGGGCGGTCTTGCGGCATGGGGGAGAGGGCGCTCATGAGCGCCGCCTCGGCCCCCGGGGGAAAGTGCGGGATGAGCTCGCTGGGATAGGTGGCGCCGCCGATGATGCGGTCGAGCGAGTCGGCAGGCGTGGCTGCCACAAAGGGGGCGCTGCCGCACAGGCCCTCGTAGATCACGCAGGCAAGGGCAAAGACATCGGCGCGCTCGTCGACCGTGCCGGTCTCGATATCGAGCTGCTCGGGCGGCATGTAGCCGATGGTGCCGCCGCGCGATCCGCCAAAGCCGCCGGCAGACGACAGCCGCGCCATGCCAAAGTCGGTGAGCTTTACATTGCCCGAATGGTCGATAAGTACATTGGCGGGCTTTATGTCCAGATGAAGCACGCCGTTTGCATGGGCAAAGGTGAGTGCCTGACCCAGCGCGTCGGCAATGGCCGCGGCCTCGTCAAAGGTGAGCGAGTGGCCGTCCACGCGATGCAAAAACTCGGCCAACGACATACCGTCGACATACTCCATGACCAGGTAGGCATAGGCGGTGTCGTGCGTAAAGTCGATAACCTGCACGATATTGGGATGTTGAAGCATGGCGGCGGTATGCGCCTCGCGTAGCACGTCCATGATGTCGCTGGCGGGCATGCCGGCGCCGTCTGTGAGGGGGATGCGCTTAATGGCCACGCGACGGCGCAGATGCGTGTCGCGGCAAATCTCGATGGAGCCAAAACCGCCGGTCGCAAGCGTCTCGAGCGGCTGGTACCGCTTGAGCAGCTCGCGAGAGCTAGTGCCCTCCAAGGGAACGTCCGGCGAGAACCGGGCGGTATGTTGCGAGAAAAGCGGCATGGCCAACCCTCGTGCGTTTAAAGTTCGTTTGCGAGCGGCGGGCGCGGGGCCGAGCCGTTCGCGGTGGCATAGATGCTGCTAGTGTAGCACGCTCAGGCGGATGGCGAGGATGGCGGGATGCGAGGCTGCCTGTCTGGCTTGGCCTTAGCGCTTCTTCCTGCTCTTCTTCTGCTTGCGCCGCTTGCCCTTGTTATCCTGGGGCTTGTCGGCCTTGTCGCCCTGCTTAGCTTCGGCTGCGGCCTTCTCGGCCTTCATTTTCTTCTTCTTGGTCTCGATGCGGAGTTTTTTGTTGATGCGCGCCTTAAGGAAGGTGCCAAACTGCTCGGCATTGCCGCGGACAAAGGTGTCCTTAGGGATCGTCACGCCCTGGTCGGCGAACATGGCTACAAAGATGCGTTCGCCGTCGAGCACGTGGTCGAGCTTTTCAAACGGGAAGAACTGCGATTTGCCGCTCTTGCCCCAAACCATCAGGCCGTTCTCGTTGGCGGCGACGCGGCGATAGCGGCCACCCATGGACTCGTCGGCCTCGACGGCATCGATAAAGTCGCGGGCGAGGGTGTGGTGCAGGTTTTTGCTCCACCAGGCCAAAAAGGCGCCGAATACGAGCAGGACGACGCCAAACTTGATCCAGTTGCCGCCGGCCACCAGCATGCCAATGCCGATGAGCGCGGCAATTGCCGCGGCGACATACAGCGAGCCGCGACGCCTGGGCGAGGCGACCAGACGGGCGAAGTCGGTGACCAGGTCGTTTTCGTACTGGTACTCGTTGAGGTACAGGATGCCGTCGTCGGCTGCGGCCTGCTCCTCGAGCGCGACCTCGACCTGGTCGGCTGCTTCGGAGGGAACGAGGTTGCTCTCTGCGTCTGCCATGCTCTTTGGACTCCTATCGCGGCGGGCTCGCCGTACGGGTTATTATGAATGCAGTATGCCGTGCGACCGCATGGCCGTCGCGGCAACAAGACTCAGTATACCCGGGGGAGCACCCATGGAATCGTTGTACCGAAAGTATCGCCCGCTCACCTTCGACTCCGTGGTGGGCCAGCAGCATATCGTCTCGACGCTCGAGCATGCCATCACCGAGGGGCGCCTGTCCCACGCGTACCTGTTCTGCGGACCGCGCGGCACGGGCAAGACCACCATGGCGCGCATTCTTGCCAAGGCACTGCTCTGCCGCAATGCCGAGGCGGCGCGCGCCGAGGGTGCGAGCGGTTGCATGCCCGACGGCACCTGCGAGGAGTGCGAGCTCATCGCCGAGGGCAATCATCCCGATGTTTACGAGCTCGACGCCGCAAGCCGCACGGGCGTGGACAACGTGCGCGAGGAGATCATCAACTCCGTCAACTTTGCCCCGGTGCGCGGCAAGTACAAGATCTATATCATCGACGAGGTCCACATGCTCACGACGGCAGCGTTCAACGCGCTGCTCAAGACGCTCGAGGAGCCGCCGGCGCACGTGATCTTTGTGCTGTGCACCACCGACCCGCAAAAGATTCTGGAGACCATCCTCTCGCGCTGCCAGCGCTTCGATTTCCACCGTATCGGCAACGAGGATATCGAGCATCGCCTGTCCTACGTGTGTGAGCAGGAGGGCTTCGATTACGACGACGAGGCGCTGGCCATCGTGGCACGCCATGCCAAGGGCGGCATGCGCGACGCGCTCTCCACGCTGGAGCAGCTGAGCGTTTTTGGCAACGGCGCCGTGCATGCAGACGATGCCCGCTCGCTTTTGGGCGAGGTTTCGGACCAGATCCTGGGCGAGTTTGCCCGCGCTATTGCCGAGCGTGATATTGCTGAACTCTATGGGCTCATTCGCGCACAGGTCGAGGAGGGCAATGATCTGCTTGAGCTGACGCGCGACCTGGTGGCGCATGTGCGCGACGTGTATGTGGCCTGCGTTGCCGGTGCCCGTGCCGAGCTGTTTGAGGGCGGGGCCGAGCAGGCCGAGGCGCTTGCTGCCGAGGCTGCTGCCTTTGGCGAGCATCCGGCCGACCGTCTGGCCCGCGTGCTGACGGTGCTCGACGATGCCGCGTTGGAGATGAGGGGCGCGAGCGACGTGCGCCTGGTGCTCGAGATCGCCTGTACGCGTCTGGCGCGTCCCGAGGCCGATCTGACCATTGAGGCCCTGGCCGAGCGCGTGGCGCGCTTGGAGGTCATGGTCGCCAACGCCGCGGTGCCGGCGAGCGTGGCTGCTGCAGGTGCCGCGCCTGCGGTTGTCGCGGCTGCACCTGCGGCGATGCAACAGCCGACACTGATCTCGGGTGCCCGAGCTGCCGCTCCTGTGGCATCTGCCGTGCCCGCCGCTGCGTCTGCGCGCCAGGGCGGCATGCCCTGGGACCGAGGCACTGCCGCTCCGGCGACCCAGCCTGCGCCCGCGCCGACCCCCAAGCCTGCCGCGCTGACATCTCAGCCTACACCGGCTCCGATGTCCCAGCCCGCCTCCCCGGCTCCCGCGCCTGCTGCATCGACCGTGCCGGTGTCCAAGCCCAACAACGCCGCCCAGGTTGCTGCCGCCGGCGCCGCCGAGACCCCCGCGGTCGAGGATGCCGGCGAGCTCCAGCGCAAATGGGCCGAGGTCGTCGAGCGCGTCAAGGCCCAACAACCTTCTTATGCGGCTCTCCTGTTGAACGCTCGCGCTACGGCAGACGATGGTTCTAAGCTCACGGTCTCGTTCCCTACGGCATTTGCTATCAAGATGCTCGGGCGTGCTGATACACAGGCGGTGTTTTTGCCGACAGTCAGTGCGGTCTTCGGTCGTCGCACCGTCGACTATGTCCTGAATGGGGGTGGCACGCCGGCTCCTCAACATGAGGAGCATTCTCCATCTGCACGGGCTGCGGCATCTGCGGACCCGCAACCCGTGTCCTCGGCGGCCACTGCATCCTCGAGCACCAGCGCGACGCAGCCAAAAGCGGCGCCGGTGGCGGCACCGACCCCGTCGGCGCCTGAACCCGCTGCGCCCAAACCGGCCGCTCCGGTCCCCGCGCCCAAGCCCGCTGCCACGCCTGCGCCCAAGTCATCCGACCCGGCCAAGGCCCCCTGGTTGCGCTCCGACAACCCTGCCGGCGCTCCTGCCACGGGTAAGCTCCCGACCGAGCCCGCGCCCCGAGCGCCCGAGCGCCCGTCCGCTCCCAAGACTCAGCCGTCTGCGCAGGCTGCGCCGTGGGAATCCGAGCAGGTGCCCTACGACGACGCCATGGTCGGCGGTTTTGCTGCCGATGCCGGCGGGGACGATCTGCCCCCGTTCGACGTGCCGGGTGCGGCGTCCGCGCCTAAGTCCGCTGCAACTGCCCCCAAAGAGGAGGACGCTCCTGCAGCTCCCTGGGAGTCCAACCCCGGCGCCGGCAGTCCCTTCGGCCATCAGGGCGCAGCCCCGAGCATCCCGCAGACCGAGGACGAGGCCAAAGCCCTCATCCGCAACGTCTTTGGCCAGGCCACCATCTTCAAACCGGTGGAGTAACCGTGCGGGCGGGTACGCTGCTCAAGAAGAGATCTCTTTGTCCGGGCGCATCTGTATTTCGGACATGTGTAGTGTGGTGCCGCGTATATCGCATTCGAGCAGACAGGCACGTGACGGTCGGCCTAGGATGCTGAGGTCGATGCGATATGTCGCATGGCTGTCCGTGTACTCGACTTGCTCGGCGTTGACGGTTGCTCCGATTGTAAATAAAGAACCCAGTTCGGCATCGACAATCTTGGAGTCCTTTATCTTGACCTTGAACTCTTGGTAGAGGGACGGGCTGTTGTAGTAAATGGTTCGGGTTCCGTCGGTGCACTCATCGGTCGCTTCCCATTTGACGACGGGCTGGTCCGAGCTGGCTATCAGCAGTTCTGCTCCAAAGGCTATGGCATGGGTGATGACAACCAGCAATGCCCAGGCGACAAAGAGATAGAGAACCACATATGCAACGGGGTGTTTTGAGCGGATGTTTTGGAGCGCGTCGGGGGCATTCATGGGGCACCTCCAAATTACTATCTATGGCAATCAAATTATACCCCGCTGCCATGCGCGTCACCGTGAGCAACGGATCGGCATGCAGGTCTTTAGCGGTGCACATGAAATGTCGGATTCCGGCTCTACAAGATTTAGCTTTCAATATTATGCAGATGCGAATTATTCAACTTTGCATAATCTTCGGGTGCGGCTTGCACTCCAGGACATGTATATCGACTGAGGGAGCGTGTCCGCCCCGCTTACTTGCCCCGCACCGTGGTACGATTTTTGAGTTTGAAAGACCCGCCGCGCTCCGGCTGCCCTTGCAGCTCGTCGCGCGGCCGCACGTAAAGGAGCCATCATGGCCGGTATGAACATGCAGCAGATGATGAAGCAGGCCCGCAAGATGCAGGAGCAGCTTGCCGCCGCGCAGGAGAACCTCAAGTCCCAGACCGTCGACGCCTCTGCCGGCGGCGGCATGGTCAAGGTGACCGTTAACGGCGAGATGGAGCTCGTCAACCTCACTATTGACCCCGATGCGCTCGATCCCGAGGACGTCGATATGCTGCAGGACATGATCATGGCTGCCGTCAACGAGGCCGTCCGCGGCGTCAACGAGCTCGCCAACAAGCAGATGGGCGCCATCACCGGCGGCCTCAACATCCCGGGCATGCCGTTCTAAGACGCACATATATATGAGTGCCAACCATAGTCTACAAAAACTGCTCGATGAGCTGGGCCGCCTGCCGGGTATTGGCCCCAAATCGGCCCAGCGCATCGCCTACTACCTGCTCGAGGCCGACGCCGAGGAGGCGCGCCGCCTGGCCGAGGCCATTCTGGAGGTTAAGCAGGAAGTGCATTTTTGCAGCCGCTGCTTTAATTACGCCACCGCCGACGAGTGCTCCATCTGCCAAGACTCGATGCGCGACACCACCCGCATCTGCGTGGTGGGCGAGCCGCGCGATGTCCAGGCGATTGAGCGCACGGGCAGCTACCACGGCCTCTACCACGTGTTGGGCGGCGTGATCAGCCCCATGGACAAGATCGGCCCCGAGCAGCTGCACATCCGCGAGCTGCTGGCGCGCTTGGGCCATGAGGATATCCACGAGGTCATTATCGCCACCAACCCCAATATCGAGGGCGAGACCACAGCGAGCTACCTTGCTCGCACCATCAAGCCGCTGGGCGTCGAGGTGTCGCGTCTGGCGAGCGGCCTGCCCGTGGGTGGCGACCTGGAGTATGCTGACGAGCTCACGCTTGGTCGCGCTATCGAGGCCCGCCGCGCGATCTAGGCGGCGTCAGCTCCGCGGCATGTCCCGTCGGCCTGCCCACGGGGCGCTCATAATTGGGCACGCGTTCATGCATTTGTTGTGCAACAAACCTGCTTTTCATCCGCTTATCGCGTGGATGGGTCCACTCGCACCTCGTATTTGCCCAATCGTTGCGCAACCTTTTGGGTTCGCTGATACACTCAAATGTGGATATGAAAGAATGCGCCGCTTTTAAGCGGCGTGTTTTTGTTGGAGGAGAACGCATGCGGCCCGGGGGCACTCAGACAAAGCATGGCGCCGCGGTGCGCATGCGGCGCCGGTTGGGCCTGGCGCCTCGGGCGTGTGTGCTGCTGTCCTGTTCGCTGGCGCTGGTCGTTGCCGGCGTTTCTGCCTACGGTTTGGCTGTGCCACCTATGGTGCAAGCGCGTACCGCGCGCGAGCTGCGCGTGGGGCACAAGGCCAAAAGCGATTTGGGCACCACAACCGGATACGCCTGGGCGAGCGTAGTCACGCACGTCGTGTTTGGTGTCGACGACGCGGGCAGCGCCGAGGCGCCGGACAACGAAATCGCGCTTGCCAACGGCAAGACCATCGTGCTAACCAATACCAAGATCATCCATCACCTTTCCGGTAACAGTGTTTCGGCCGTCGTAAACAAGGCCGAGCAGCAAAAGGGTCAGGATACGCAGCAGTCGGGGAAACCGGGCGGTTCCGGTTCGTCTGGTTCCAGTTCCGATTCGTCGAACTCGAGCGGTGGCTCCGGTTCGGGCTCCGGTTCGGGCGGGTCTGGGAGCAACAGCTCGGCGGGCAGCAGCACCGGTGGCAATACAAACTCCAGCGGCCTTTCGGCTGCCGAGGAGGAAAGCATACACAGCTGGCTCGTGACCAAATACAACATGCTCGACGGTTATGTCTCTCGGGCCAATAGCGCGGTCTCGACCTATAACGCAACAGGCGATACCGGGCCGTGCGATAATCTGGCCAACGATATGTTTGTCATCCGTGCCGAGTTTGGCCGGCAAACGTTTTCTCCCCAGTCAAAGTGGTATCGGCAGTATGCCAACCTATGGGGCTGCTACACCAACCTGTGCCAATGGGTGGGGCATTACGGCGATGACAACGTCGCGCTCAACAACTTCAATACCAATGTGGCGGCGATCGCCCTATGACGAATAGCCTTGCTTCTAGCGCATCGTGCGCGCTAAACCGCGACCCTATGGTGGGTCTGCGCCTGGCGCGCGTTGGAGGGTTTGAGCCTGCTATTGCGCTGAGCCCGGATGAGCTGCCCGTCTACCAGCGTCGATTTGCGATGCTGTTTGCCGACGACGCCACCATGCGCCGCGGCGGCATCGGCCGCGTGACGCGTGCCGTCAATGCCCAAGGCGAGGCCGTGGCGCTCAAGCAGCTCATCTTGCCGACGCGCGACGAGTTCGATGACGACGCCGCTTATGAGGCGCTGGTCGCTAAGTTTAAGGCGGCGTTTCGCGAGGAATATGAATGCCATCGTGCCCTTTCGGGCCTTAAGGGCTTTCCCCGCTTGTACGGGTGGGGCGAGGTCGACGGCGTGCCCGCGATTGTCATGGAGTGGGTCGAGGGCGAGACGCTTGCCCGCCTGCGCCCGCGCCTTGCCGTGGACGATGCCGGTCGCCTGTCGCCGCTCGTGGCTGCTCGCCTGGGCCGCGACCTGTTTGACCTGCTCTGCCGTATGAACCTGGTGGGGGAGGGCTTTGTCCATCGCGACATCTCGCCGGCCAATATTATGGTTCGCACGGCGCGCCTGCCGCTCGACCGACAGCTTGCCGAAGGCACCTTCGACCTGTGCTTGATCGACTTTGGCTCGTCGCTGGCGCTCGAGCCCGCCTCTGCGGTGGCGGGAACCGGCGGCAAGGAGTCCTTTACAGAGCGCTACGCCACGTTGCGCCGCGCGACGGTTGCCTACGCTCCACCCGAGATGCTCACCGACGATATTGCCGGTCTGCGCGTTTTGCGCATGTCGCCGGCAATCGACGTGTATGCCGCGGCGAGCACGGTCTATGAGCTCATCGCCGGCGTCGCGCCGTACGAGGTGGCGCCGGGTGCGTCGGGTACTTCGGGCTCGCGCAAAAAGACGCGCGATATTGCCAGCCCCTATCGTCTCAAGATGGATACGCGCCCCGACTATCCCGCTGGCGCCCATGCGCCTGGTTGCGACCTAACCAAACTGCTCCGGCGTGAGCCCGATGTGGCGCTCGCCGCCGCCGAGCAGGCGCAGCAGATGGGGCTCGAGCCGGGCTCCGAGGAGCTGCGCGACGCGCTGGCATTTGTCGATGCCCAGTTGTTCGACGTTGTCATGGCCTGCCTGTCGTGTAATCAGGGCGATCGTCCCGAGCCCGCCGCGGTGGAGGCGGCGCTTACGACGTTTTGCGACCACTACGCGCAAAACGTCGGCCGTTCGCTTCGCGGCGAGCCGCTCACGCCCTGTCCCATGGACGCGTCCGGCCGCGTGGTCCGTCGAGCTGCGATGATCGGCGCTGCGGCTGTCTGCGGCCTCGTATGGGCCGTTGTGGTGGTGTCGGCGGCACTGCTGGCGTCTGGTGCTCGTACGACGGTTGCCGTGGGGCACATTTCGTGGTCCGGTACGCTGCCGGGTATCGTTGCCGCGCTCGCGTTGGCGCTGCCGGGCATGGTGGGTATTGCCGCCGGCGCCATGGCGCACGATCGTCGCACGGGGTTCCTGCATGGCGTACTGGCGCTTTCCGCCTGCGAGGTTCCGGTGCTGATCGCGGTTGCATGCACCGTGTTTTCCCAGCGCGCCGTAGCGAGCGGCCTTGTTGCCGCCTTAATTGCAACATACACGCTCGTATGGTTTTTGCTGTCGATGGGTTTTGCCTTTGAGCTTCCCGTCGCGGCGCCGCGGCGCGCAAAAACCCAGACGGCGACGCCGCTTGCCGGTGGTGCCGCGGCGGTTCGTGCCTTTGTCGGGGCGACCGAGACGTCGTCCGATACGAGTTCAACGACCAAGGAGGTCTAGGCCATGGCATCTCAAATCAAGCTCACCCCGTGCGGAGCCATGTTCGACATCTTTAAACGCGCAGCGCACCTGAGCCATATCGAGCTGTGCGGCATGGTGCTTTCGAGCCGTCCGCTGGCCGATGGCCGCAGCCCTCAGAGCCGCGCCGCCGATCGCTCCTGGGTCTCGCGTTTTATCGTGCGCGCTCCGGTCGGCACGCTGCAGGAGCGCTATTTTGCCGATTACGGCACCTCGGCCGCGCGCATCATGTCGCATCTGGCCCTGCGTCGCCGCAATCCCATGAATGCCACGGCGGTGACCAACATGGTGTGCGGGCCCGCTGGCGAGCCCATGGTGCGGGCGCTCGAGGAATGCCATCAGGATACGAACCTTTACCGTAATGCGGCTGAGCGTCTGTCGCAGGCGGCGGAGCTTATGCCCGCCGAGCGTGCCGAGGCCGTGCTGGTGCTGTTTGTCGCCGTCGGCTGCTCGGCAGATGTTCGATCCTCGGTGACCTATGCCATCGACTACGCTCATGCGACCTGTGGCGGCGCCACGTCGACGCCACGCTCGCTGAGCACATCTTCGGTTACAGGCGAGCACGAGGCGGCGCCTGCGCATCCGCTGGGACTGCTGCGCGTGCAAAACGGCTACGTGGTGAGCGCCCCGTGCTGGATTCAGCCGAGCGAGCAGGGCGTCGAGATCGGCGCGCTGGCGACGGGGGAGGGCGATATCACCGATGTGGGCGATGACGTTTCGGCTCGCCATGCCCACGTGTGGTGCGATGACCAAAATGTCTGGTACGTCGAGGACCTGTCGTCCACCAACGGAACCGTGGTGGTAAACGGCGCGACGAACGTCTGCACCCAGGTCGAGCCCGGCCGCTCCGCTCAGCTCAATCCCGGTGACGAGCTCAGGCTCGGCGAATCCACCACCTACGCCATCCTCCTCGGCGCCCTCTAGCCAGTCCTGCCAAATGATCCCTTGGGGACGGAGGAAAACGGATCACCGGGGTCGAACACCTCTTCGGTGATCCGTTTTCCTCCGTCCCCAAGGGATCATTTTGCTCTCGGCGGTCACCCGAGGTAAACCTTTACCGCCCACCTATATTTGTCGAAATATGGCTTGGCGGCGGGGTACAATAAGCCCGCATGCGGATTTCCGTTGCGGGCGCTTCCCATCGCCGGGGCGTGCCCGGGAGCATCCGGCATGCGGCCTTTGCGGCGCTCGGTCATGTGCAAGACGGGTAGCTGGGCCTGTGGAGCGCGTGCAGCCCTCCTCGCCTTGGCATGCCTTCTCTCCACGCCATGTGCCTGCTGCTCAGTCTGCCTGCCAGATGATTGGAAGCAACAGCGAAAATCCCATCACGCCAACATCCCGGCAATCGCCGGGGCCTGTATACCTATATGAGAGGAGAGGGGTATATGGCGCGTAAGTTTAAGTCTATGGACGGCAACGAGGCGGCCGCATATGTTTCGTATGCGTACACCGAGGTAGCGGGAATTTATCCCATTACGCCGTCCAGCCCGATGGCCGACCATGTCGACCAGTGGGCGGCCCAGGGTCGCAAGAACATCTTTGGCACCCCGGTCAAGGTCGTCGAGATGGAGTCTGAGGCAGGTGCAGCCGGTACCGTTCACGGTTCGCTGGGCGCCGGTGCTCTGACCACCACCTACACGGCTTCTCAGGGCCTGCTCCTGATGATCCCGAACATGTACAAGATCGCGGGCGAGCAGCTCCCGGGCGTCTTCCACGTCTCCGCGCGTTGCGTCGCTTCCCACGCCCTGAACATCTTTGGCGATCACTCCGACGTCATGGCTTGCCGTCAGACTGGTTTCGCCATGCTCGCCGAGGGCAACGTCCAGGAGGTCATGGACCTCTCGCCGGTGGCTCACCTTGCCGCCATCGAGGGCAAGACCCCGTTCCTTAACTTCTTCGACGGCTTCCGCACTAGCCACGAGATCCAGAAGGTCGCCATGTGGGACTACAAGGATCTTGCCGAGATGTGCGACATGGACGCCGTCCAGGCTTTCCGCGACCACGCGCTCAACCCTGAGCACCCGCACACCCGCGGCAGCCACGAGAACGGCGATATCTTCTTCCAGAACCGTGAGGCCTGCAACAAGGTCTACGACGAGCTCCCTGCCGTCGTCGAGGGCTACATGAAGAAGATCAACGAGAAGCTCGGCACCGATTACGGCCTGTTCAACTACTACGGCGCTCCCGATGCCGACCGCGTCGTCGTGTGCATGGGCTCCTTCTGCGACGTGCTCGAGGAAGTCATCGACTACCTCAACGCTCACGGCGAGAAGGTCGGCCTGGTCAAGGTTCGCCTGTTCCGTCCGTTCTCCATCAAGCACTTTGTCGACGTTCTCCCCGAGACCGTCAAGAAGATTGCCGTTATGGACCGCACCAAGGAGCCGGGTTCCATCGGCGAGCCGCTCTACCAGGACGTCGTCTCCGCTCTCTACGAGGCCGGCAAGACGGGCATCAAGGTTGTCGGCGGCCGTTACGGCCTGGGCAGCAAGGACACGCCTCCCGCGTCCGCGTTCGCTGTCTTCGAGGAGCTTAAGAAGGACGAGCCCAAGCGCGAGTTCACCATCGGCATCGTCGATGACGTGACCAACCTGAGCCTGCCCGAGGCCGAGGATGCGCCCAACACCGCAGCCCCCGGCACCATCGAGTGCAAGTTCTGGGGTCTGGGTGGCGACGGTACCGTCGGCGCCAACAAGAACTCGATCAAGATCATCGGCGACCACACCGACAAGTACGTTCAGGCCTACTTCCAGTACGACTCCAAGAAGACCGGCGGCGTCACCGTTTCGCACCTGCGCTTTGGTGATTCCCCGATCCGTTCGCCGTACTACGTGACCAAGGCCGACTTTGTCGCTTGCCATAACCCCAGCTACATCGTCAAGGGCTTCAAGATGGTCCGCGACGTCAAGCCGGGCGGCACCTTCCTGGTCAACTGCCAGTGGAGCGACGAGGAGTTCGCCGAGCACATGCCCGCCGTGGCCAAGCGCTACATCGCGAACAACAACGTCAACGTCTACCTGATCGACGCTATCGACCTGGCTGCCAAGGTCGGCATGGGCAAGCGCACCAACACGGTGCTCCAGTCCGCCTTCTTCGCGCTGGCCAAGGTCCTGCCCGCCGAGGACGCCCTGCAGTACATGAAGGACGCGGCTACCAAGTCCTACATGAAGAAGGGCCAGGCTATCGTCGACGCCAACCACAAGGCCATCGATGCCGGCGCTACCGCCTTCCGTAAGTTCGAGGTTCCGGCCGACTGGGCTACCGCCGAGGATGCCGCTCCCGTCGAGCTCTCCGAGGAGACCAAGTCCGCTATCGCCCAGCAGGTCAAGAACCTGCTCGAGCCCATCGATCGCATGGACGGCGACAGCCTGCCTGTTTCCGCCTTCGTCGATTGCGCCGACGGCCAGTTTGAGCTGGGCGCCTCCGCATACGAGAAGCGCGGCGTCGCCGTGGTCGTTCCCCACTGGGACGAGACCAAGTGCATCCAGTGCAACCAGTGCGCCTATGT
Source organism: uncultured Collinsella sp. (assembly GCA_902496845.1). Classification (GTDB taxonomy): domain Bacteria; phylum Actinomycetota; class Coriobacteriia; order Coriobacteriales; family Coriobacteriaceae; genus Collinsella. The sequence continues at coordinate 18,569 of CABVCJ010000012.1, read as the reverse complement.
GTGTCCGCATGCCACCATCCGTCCGTTCGCGATGACCGAGGACGAGGCTGCCGCCGCGCCCGAGGCTACCCGCACGCTTGACGCCATGGGCCCCAAGGCCAAGGGCATGAAGTTCACCATGGCCGTGTCCCCGCTCGACTGCATGGGCTGCACCAACTGCGTCAAGGTTTGCCCCAAGGGCGCCCTCGAGATGGTTCCCACCGAGCAGGAGATGGACCAGCAGCCCGTTTGGGACTACATGGTCGAGAACGTCTCCGAGAAGAAGGAGCTCATCGCGGCCAACGTCAAGGGCAGCCAGTTTAAGCAGCCCTACCTGGAGTTCTCCGGCTCCTGCGCCGGCTGCGCCGAGACCGCCTATGCACGTCTGGTGACCCAGGTCGCCGGCGACCGCATGTTCATTTCCAACGCCACCGGCTGCTCCTCCATTTGGGGCAACCCCGCTGCCACCGCTCCTTACTGCAAGGACAAGGACGGTCACGGCCCGGCGTGGAACAACTCCCTGTTCGAGGACAATGCCGAGCACGGTCTGGGCATGGCCGTTGGCTACGAGGCCGTTCAGAAGAAGCTGATCGCTGCTACGCAGGAGATCATCGCCGCTGACGGTCCGTCCGACGAGCTCAAGGCCGCCGGTCAGGCTTGGATCGACTCCGTCAACGACGCCGAGGCCTCTAAGACCGCTGCCGCCGCCTACGTTGCCGAGCTCGAGAAGTGCGGCTGCGAGGCTTCCAAGGCAATCCTCGCCGACAAGGCTTACCTCACCAAGAAGTCCTTCTGGATCTTCGGCGGCGACGGTTGGGCCTACGACATCGGCTTCGGTGGCCTGGATCACGTCCTGGCTTCTGGCCACAATGTCAACGTCTTCGTCTTCGACACCGAGGTTTACTCCAACACCGGCGGTCAGGCCTCCAAGGCCTCGAACCTGGGCCAGGTCGCTCAGTTCGCCGCTGCCGGTAAGGTGACCAAGAAGAAGTCCCTGGCCGAGATTGCCATGAGCTACGGCTACGTCTACGTGGCGCAGGTCGCCATGGGCGCCAACCCGGCTCAGACCCTCAAGGCCATCCACGAGGCCGAGGCCTACGACGGCCCGTCCCTCATCATCGGCTACAGCCCCTGCGAGATGCACTCCATCAAGAAGGGCGGCATGCAGAACTGCCAGGCCGAGATGAAGAAGGCTGTCGAGTGCGGTTACTGGAACCTCTTCCGCTTCAACCCCGAGGCTGCTGCCGGCAAGAAGTTCTCGCTCGATTCCAAGGAGCCCGCGGGCGGTTATCAGGAGTTCCTGATGAACGAGGCCCGTTACGCTTCGCTGACGCGTTCCTTCCCCGAGCGCGCCGAGGAGCTCTTCAAGGAGAACGAGCAGGCCGCTATGGACCGCTACGCTCACCTGCTGAAGCTCAAGACGGTGTACAACGAGGCCTAGGTCTCCCACCGCAGGATCTGAGGGCTGACCTTCGCGGACGTCCTCGGACATGAAAGAACCCCCGCTGCGCACTACGTGCGGCGGGGGTTCTTTCGTCCTGCGTAATGTCCGCGAAGGTCAGCCCTCAGATCCTGCTACGACTACGTCCTCGGATTGTGGAGCTGGATGAAGGACGTGGCTGATGGGGCGCCTTGTTCCGGTCGCTGTTTCGCGGCTTTGCCGCGAAACCTCGCGCCACTTTGGGGGTGGATGGGGGCGTGGCCGTTGCTGCCTTCTATCCCCGTGCTTTGGGGCTGGCTGTCTTTTTGGAGCTCATCTATATTCCTTATGCTGGATGAAAAACGCCATGTTATTGCAGGGCTGCATACTCGTCCAATAAGTGCATAGAATCTCGTATAGTGCGAGTAAGATATTACGCTGCCTGTTTTGTGTTTAGCAAAGATACAGTTTGCATAATCTGGTCTAATCCCTGCTCTATTAAAATAAAGTCGCACGTAAATGGCGTAAACATATCTGAGCTGGGGTTCTGTACGCTGAGCGGATAAAAACGACCGTTCACCGTTCAACTATTTTCAAAATGAATAAAATGAGCGATAAAGAGAATATAAACCTTAATAAACTCGCGTATTGCACGGACGCGGGTTATTAATGGGTTGTAGGCCTTTTACAGAAAGGATTCCAGCAATGTCTAAGCCTCTTGGCAAGCCCGATCGTATTGTCGTCGCCCTTGGCGGCAACGCCCTCGGCAACAACCCCGTTGAGCAGATCGAGGCCGTGAGCAACACCGCTCACGCCCTTCTCGGCCTGATTGAGCAGGGTAACGAAATCATCATCACCCACGGCAACGGTCCGCAGGTCGGCATGATCCAGAACGCCTTCGCCGCCGCCCACGACGCCATCGGCACCCCCGAGATGCCGCTGCCCGAGTGCGGCGCCATGTCCCAGGGCTACATCGGCTATCACCTGCAGCAGGGCATTGGCCGCGAGATGCACAAGCGCTATAAGCGTTGGCACGCCGCAACCGTCGTCACCCAGATCGAGTGCGACCCCGACGATCCCGCGTTCAAGAACCCGACCAAGCCGATCGGCCCCTTCTACACCGAGGAGCAGGCCAAGGAGTTCATGGCCGAGGATCCTTCCAAGGTCTTCGTCGAGGATTCCGGCCGCGGCTGGCGTCGCGTTGTCGCTTCCCCCGATCCCAAGAAGATCGTCGAGGCTGACTCCATCCTCAACCTGCTCGACAACGAGTTCATCGTCATCGCCTGCGGTGGCGGCGGTATCCCCGTCGTCCGCGACTACGAGAACAAGGGCTGCTACAAGGGCGTTCCCGCCGTCATCGACAAGGACCTGGGCGGCGAGCTGCTGGCCGAGGACTGCGACGCCGACGTTCTGTTCCTGCTGACCGCCGTTGAGCATGTCGCCATCAACTTTGGCAAGCCCAACCAGGAGGAGCTCGAGGACATCACCGCCGACGAGGCCGAGCGCCTGGCCGACGAGGGCCAGTTCGGCAAGGGTTCCATGGAGCCCAAGGTCCGCGCCGCCATCAAGTTTGCCCGCTCCCGCAAGGGTCGCACCTGCATCATCGGTGCCCTGGACAAGGCCGCCGAGACCATGGCCGGTCTCTCCGGTACCCGCATCCACGAGTAGTCTCTACTCTGTTGCCTCTCTCGTGGGCGCCAGGCAAGACGCCCACAAACTAGCCTCTCTTCATGAGCCCCGCGGCCCGCTCCGACCGCGGGGCTTTTGCTATTCACCTGGTCCCCGATGGGTGGGTAGTCATTGGGGACGTTCTTAAACGACTAGTCAAACAAGAACGTCCTCAATGACTACTAATTTAAATCTGTCCCCAATGACTGCGGAAAGCGCATCTCACACCGACGCATTGCTTTCGGGCCCTCTCTCCGTGCCCCCTATAAGTTCAGCTGGACTCCCCGCAACCTGTTCCGCGTTGGCGGAACGAGAGCGACGTGGAGTGTCATTCTTTACCGCGTTAGACTAGACGCAGGGAAAGGAGGAGGACATGGATGCTCGCGTCAAGCAGCTTGTAAATATGATCGAGGACGCTCAGCCTGTCGCTGTCGCGGTGCTTGCCAAGCGTCTCGAGGTAAGCGAGCGCGCCGTGAGAAACTATATCCATCGCGCAAACGACAATCTTGCGGGGGTTGCACGCATCGTTGGCAGCAAAGGGCAATATCGTATCGATGTTGCACATGCAGATGAGCTTGCTCGCTTGCTAGACGGTGCGGCTCTGGCCCATCCGGGCATTCCTGATACGCGCGACGGCCGTGTGTCCTTCCTTCTTAACGACCTCCTCATGCGGTCCCAGTGGGTGACGATTGAGGAGTATGCGGATTTACTCTACGTTTCGGCGCGAACTCTGTCCAATGACATGCGTCTGGTAGAGCAGAAACTCGCCCAATTTGACTTAACGCTCGAAAAGCGCCCACGCTACGGAATCCGCGTTGCGGGCGGGGAGTCGCAACGGCGCCTGTGCCTGGCCTCGCTGGTGAGGCCCGTGTTGCCCGACACCGACGATGCAAAGCTCGCCGAGCGCCTGCGGGCCATCGCCGCATGTGTGGACGATGCCCTGACGGCCTCGCCCGTCACGGTGAGCTCGCTGGCATCCCGCAATCTCATCATGCATCTTTACATTGCTCTTGGCCGCATCGAGCAGGGCTGCTATGTCCCAGCTGCAGAATCGGACGTTCAAAAACTGGAGGGAACGCGCGAATACGCCGCGGCTTTCCAGATTGCCGCAAACATCAAGGATGCCCTGGGCGTGAGCATGCCCCGAGAAGAGGTTGCCTTTATCGCAATCCATTTGCTCGGCAGGGGCACGGGCGTGCCCGAGAAGGGCTCTGCCGTTATCTCGGACGAGATGTGGGAGATTGCTTCCGAGATGGTACGTGCGGTCAACGATGAGTTTAGGTTTGACTTTAGCGGCGATCTTGAACTTCGCATGAACCTTGCTCGGCATATCGGCCCTCTGGGCTATCGCCTTGAATATCACATGCATATGGATAACCCCATGCTGCCCGATATCAAGACGAGGTTTCCGTTGGCCTATTCGATGGCAGCTGGCACCTCGCAGGTACTCGAGCGCCATTTTGGCAGCCAGCCCTCTGATGAAGAGCTCGGCTACATCGCCATGGCATTTGCCCTGGCCCTCGAGCAGCAAGCCGACCAGCCGCGTCGCAAGCGCATCCTGATCGTGTGCGCCTCGGGAGCGGGAAGCGCCCGTATGCTCGAGCACCAGTACCGCAAGCAGTTTGGCATGTATATCGATTCGATTGAGACATGCGATGTCGCCCGCGTGGGAACGTTCGATTTTTCGCACATCGACTACGTGTTCACAACGGTGCCGCTCAACGTCAAGTTGCCCGTGCCCGTCCGCGAGGCCGATTTCTTCTTGGAGACGAGCGATGTCAACGCTATCCGCAAGGTGCTGAGCGACGACACTGCGCAATCGGACTCCGTAAGCTCTTTCTTTAGCCGTGCCCTGTTCTTCAACCGCGTTGAGGCGTCGTCGAAGCAGGCCGTTCTCCGATATCTCTCCGAGCGCGCCGTCGAGAGCGGCCGTGTCGATGCCCAGTTTGCCCAAGAGGTCGCCGAGCGCGAGAGCGCGAGTGCCACCTCGTTTGGCAATGGGGTAGCCATGCCCCATGGGATGCATCCCTTGAGCGCCGAGGCCTTTGTTACCGTGGGCCTGCTCGAACACCCCATTCTTTGGGACGAATACGGCCATGAGGTCGATATCGTCTTTATGGTGTCGTTTGCCCGGTCGGGCGGCGATGAGGCGCGGATCTTGAGCTCACTGCTCGCCGAGATCTTTATGGACCGCCAGGGGGTCGAGCGCCTACGCGAGCGCCGGTCCTGGCATGAGCTGATGGCGCTTGTGCAAGCGCATACGGCTTAAGACTTCTTTTGTCGATAACCCTGTCTGTCTACCTGCAATAAACCTCGAGGATTGCGGGCGGGAGATAGGCGTTTCGAATATTCAAGTACAAACCAAACATCACGGGAGAGGAGACCGTTATGGACGATCAGGGAACCGAGATGGTTTCGTTTCAGCTGGTCGCTGCAGCGGGAGAGGCACGCAGCCTTGCCTTCGAAGCCCTTGAAAAGGCAAAAGCGGGGGATTTTGACGCCGCCGCCAAACTCATGAAGCAGTCAAAGGATGCGGGAATCAAGGCTCACCACATCCAAACGCAGCTGCTTTCGACTGAGGCAGCGGGCGAGCATCTGTCGGTGGATGTGTTGCTGGTCCATGCTCAGGACCACCTCATGTGCTCCATGCTTGCTCAGGAGCTCGTGCAGGAGCTGATCTGCCTGTATGAGTGCACTGCAACCAAGAACGCCTAGCGGCGTGCGGTGACTATCCAACCAATCAATGCGAAGGGAATCCCTTATGAAGATCCTTCTTGTTTGCGCAGCTGGTCTGTCTACAAGCATTCTGATGAAGAAACTCGAGAAATATGCGGAGCAAAACGGCATCGAGCTCGATATCGATGCGGTGGGTATCGGCGAGTATCAGGAGACGTGCGCCAATTATGACGTGCTGCTCTTGGGGCCGCAGGTGTCCTACCAGCTCAACACCGTCAAGCAGGGGAGCGGTAAGCCGACCGCGGTCATCCCCGCACAGGACTACGGCATGGGCAACGCCGCCAACGTGCTGGCACTCGCCCAGTCGCTGTTGGGTTAGGAGGCGACCATGGAGAAGTTCATGACCCTGCTTCAGGAAAAACTGACCCCTATCGCCAATTTCTGCGGCACCGAGCGCCACTTTGCCTCCATGCAAAAGGGCTTTATGAGCGCGATCAGCTTCATCTTGGTATCTGCCGTCTTTATGATCCTCGCCAACCCGCCGGTCACGGCCGACCTGGTGGCGCAGGGCGGGTTCTGGTCCGTCTTTGGCCCTTGGCTCGATTTTGCGACGGCCAATAAGCTCACGCTGCTCATCCCCTTCAATATGACGATGGGCATACTGTCGGTGATCGTGACGTTCGCAATCGCCTATAACCTGGCGGGCACCTACAAGATGCCCAAGCTTAACGCCGGCATGACCTCGCTGGTGATGTTCCTGATCGCCGCGGCGCCGTCGTCCTACTACCAGCTTGCTGACGAGTCCGTGCTCCAGGCGGTCCCCTGCACCTATCTGGGTGCGCAGGGCCTGTTTACCGCCATCATCGTTGCCTTGGTCTCCGTCGAGGTCACGCGCTTCTGCCAGACCAAGGGCATCACCATCAAGATGCCCGATGGCGTGCCGCCGTTTTTGTCCGAAACCTTTGGCGCCATCGTACCTATGCTCGCCAACATCCTCATCTTCTTTGGCGGCAACCTGCTGATCCAGATGATCGATCCCGCGCTGTCCATCCCCTCGGTTATCGAGAAGCTGCTCGCTGCCCCGCTTTCCGTCGCAGTTGACTCTGTGCCCGGCGCACTGCTTATCTGCTTCATGACGCTGCTGTTTTGGTGCTTTGGCGTCCACGGCAACATGATCGTAATGCCCATCACCGCCCCGGTCTCGCTTGCCGCCTTTGCCGCCAACGCCTCGCTCTATGCTGCCGGGCAGCCGCTTGAGTTCCACCCGGTGCTCATGTCGTTGGCCATCAACCTCATCGGCGGCACGGGTAATACGTTCTCTTTTGTGGCGCTCTGCGCGTTTAGGGCAAAGTCGCAGCAGCTCAAGGCATTTGGCAGGGCATCGATCGTGCCGAGCTTCTTCCGTATCTCCGAGCCCGCGATCTTCGGCGCGCCCATCATCTTCAACCCGATCCTCATGATTCCGTTTGTGCTAGGCGGCATGATCTCGGCCCTGCTGTATTGGGGTGCGGTCTCACTGGGTCTTGTCTCTAACTTCTACATCTTGGTGAGCGGCACGTTCCCCATCTTCGTTCAGGGCTTTGTCCAGTGCCTCGACCCGCGCATCTGGGTGTTTACGATCGTTTTGATCGTGGTCATGGCTGTGGTCTGGTACCCGTTCTTTAAGGTGTACGATAACCAGCTCCTGGCTCAGGAGCAGGAGAACGCCGCGGCAGCTTCTGCCGAGGATGCTGAGTAGCATGAGTTACTTTGACAGAACGTCTGCCGCCGGTATGCCCGAGGGCTTTTTGTGGGGTGGTGCCCTCGCCGCCAACCAGGCCGAAGGGGGCTGGAACGAGGGCGGCCGCGGCATGTCGCACTCCGACCTGATCCCACAGGGTTCCGACCGCTGGGATGTAATGTTTGGCAGGCAAAAGCCCGTGGACGATCCGGACAGGCTGTATCCATGCCGCTGGGGCAACGACTTCTTCCATCATTGGCACGAGGATGTCGAGCTCTTTGCCGAGATGGGCTTTAAGTGCCTGCGTCTTTCAATTTGCTGGAGCCGTATTTTTCCCACAGGGATGGAGGCCGAGCCCAACGGCGAGGGCTTGGAGTTTTACCGTCAGGTATTCGAGGCGCTGCGCGAGCATGGAATCGAGCCGCTTGTGACGCTGTCGCACTACGACTATCCATTGGCTCTGGTCGAGCACTATGGTGGCTGGCAAAGCCGAGAGATGATCGAGCGGTATGCGCACTACGTCGAGACCGTCGGACGCGCGTACCAGGGCCTCGTGCGTTATTGGCTTACGTTCAACGAGATCAACAGCGTGGCGCTGTCCTATCTCAACGCGGGTGTCACGCTCGAGGATGAGCGTGACCGTGCAGCCGTGACTGCGGCGTTCTCGCACCATATGTTTATGGCGAGCGCTCGCGCTGTCGAGATTCTGCACAAGATCGATCCCGCAAACAAGGTGGGTTGCATGGTCGCTGCCGGTGCGACCTATCCGTACCGTTGTGCGCCCGAGGACGTATGGCTTGCGTATGAGGAGGACCGCGGCCGCTACTTCTACACAGACGTGATGGCTGCGGGCGCCTATCCTGCTTGGAAGCTGCGTGCACTCGAGAAAGAGGGTGTTCACGTGCCCTTTGAGCCGGGCGATACGGAGTATCTGGCAGAGCATACGGTCGACTTCATCTCGTTCTCGTACTATTGCTCGCGCTTGGTGTGCGCCGATGATCAGGTGATCGCCGAGAAGGCGGAGGGCAACGTGTTCCCGACGTTGCGCAATCCGTACCTCAAGGATAAAGAGACTGCCTGGAAGTGGCAGATCGATGCGCTGGGTTTGCGCGTGACGCTTGCCGGCTACCACGATCGTTACCATCTTCCGCTCTTTATCGCCGAGAACGGTGTGGGCGGACTCGATGCGCTGGAAGACGGCAAAGTCCACGATGCGTATCATATTGATTACCTGCGAAGGCATATTCTTGCGCTGCGCGATGCAATTGTCGAGGACGGTGTTGACCTGATGGGATACACGCCGTGGGGCTGTATCGATTTGGTGTCGGCCTCGACGGGGCAGATGAAGAAGCGCTATGGCTTTGTTTATGTTGATGCCGATGATATGGGCAAAGGCACGTTCGATCGCTACCGAAAGGACAGCTTCTGCTGGTACCAAAAGGTCATTGCATCAAATGGCGAGGACTTGAGTTAACTCTTGCAGGTCTGTTGCCCCCGCGGTCCGCTTCGGCCGCGGGGGCTTTTGTTATTGAGGCGGCTGTTCATGAGGAGCATTGCAGGCTGCGGAAACCCGGCACTTGGGGACGTTCCTTTCCTGCCGGCAGCTTGGGACAGTCCTTAAAGGCCGCATCGATCAACTGCGGAAAGCACATCCCAGAATGAGCGTCCAACATGGGGTGCGGTTTCCCTTGAGGCCCTCAATCGGAAAATGCATCCCGGATTATTGTCGAAAAGCGGTCCCTAGTTTCCCAAACGGGCCGCTAACGGAAAGCGCACCCCGCTATTGGGCCCCAAAGCAGGATGCGCTTTCCGTGCTGGCAGTTCCAAGCAGTTCGGGATGGCCCTTTTCGTCTGCTCTCGGCCGGCGTCCGTAAGACTGTCCCCGACGACCACTCATTTAAGTCTGTCCCCAATGAGTGCCCAATGACTAGTAGTAGGCCCACATGGCTTCGGCTTCATTGAGGACCTCTACGACGCCCCAGCGGCGGGCGCTGCGGCTGGCCGAGTTGGGATCGAAGACTCCAATCTGGTCGGCGTCGTCAATACCGTAAAGCACAATGTAGTGGCCCACGTTGGTAAAGGTGCCCGGCCGAACGGCGGCGATGACGGGCGCTCCCGAACGCAGCGCCTGAGTCATCGATTCGCGATCGTTATGGAGCTCCGTTCCGTTAAGTCCCAACTGCCACGCGCCGCTCGTCATAAACGACCATTCGGTTGCACCGGTGGGGGCGTAATTGCCCGCCTCGGAAAGCGCGCACATATCGACGGGGGTCATATCGGTGCGTCCCGTCTTAAAGATATAGACCATGGTGAGGCACGTGGGCCCGCAGGCATTTTGGCGGATGGTGCCGCCGGCGTAAGACAGCTCCGACCACGCAGGGTCGATCTGATAGATATGGGGCATCGTGCCGGCTTGCCATTGCGAGCGTGGGGTCGAAAAGGCGAAAGAATAACCGGGCGCGACGGGGGCCTTGAGCAGCTTGTCCTCGGCGGTGGGCTCGAGACCGGCCGAGCCGTGGGACATACAGGAGCTCATAAACACAAAGACCAGACAGGTGAGGATAGAGCACAGTGCGAGGCGAAGTCGACGAGCCGGCAGGGCGGGGGCATTCACGTGCGATGTCGAGCGGTAGGGCTTGCCGTCGCGTCCACCTTGGGGATGCGAAAAGAAGCGGTTGATATGGATGCCGGGCTGACGTGCGCCGTTGCGGCGCAGTTGCGGAACCTCGGCTTGATGCTGTCGAGTGCGCGCGCCTAAGCGGCTGTCTTGCTGCGCGCTTGTGCCCGTGCGCGGACGGCCACTTTGCCGTGTTTTGCTTGCCTGCTGCCGAGACGAAGGCCTGGGTTGCTCTTGAGGACGTTGCGGATTGCTGCTTGTGGCACTTCCGGGCGTCGGCGTGGTACGGCCAGCAAGGCGAACGCTTTGTCGCCGTTGATCACCGTCGTTGTATCCGTATGCCATTCGTACCGCCTTGTCTCATGTATAACCTGTCCATCCTACAAAAAAGATGTGCAACAAATGGGTCCGCGCGTCAAAAGCTCGGTAAACGGTACGAAAGGCGCAAAACACACGGCCTCAAAAACATCTCTATATGCGTCCGATGAGCGTACGCCCGTCGGACGGGCGGCAACAATGAGCGGCAAACCGTGCCGTTCGTCCCAAAAACGGCGCCGCTCGTTTTGCAGTTCTGCCTTCGGTCGAGCTACAAGCGGAGCTGCTGCGCCAAGGCCGTATCTTAAAGCCACGAAATAAAAGAGCGCGGCAAAACAGACCGCGCAAGGGGTGACGTCAAGGGGCGTCAAAAAGGAAAGGAGGGGAACAATGGCGGACAAGAACGCAGAAGTTGCAGTCGAGGATAACGGCGGCATGAAGAAAACGCTTTCGCTCTGGAACTTCTTCACCATCGGTTTCGGTGCCATTATCGGTACCGGTTGGGTTCTGCAGGTCGGCGACTGGATGGTCGTGGGCGGCGGTCCCGTTCCCGCTATGATCGCATTCCTCTTGGGTGCAATCTTCCTCGTGCCCGTCGGAGCTGTTTTCGGTGAGCTCACGGCTGCTATCCCCATCTCGGGCGGCATCGTCGAGTATGTCGATCGTAGCTTTGGCCGTACGCTGAGCTACATCACCGGTTGGCTTTTGGCTCTGGGTAACGGCATCCTGTGCCCGTGGGAGGCCATTGCCATCTCGACCCTCGTGTCCGAGATGTTCGGCAGCCTGCCCGGTCTTGAGTGGCTGCGCGCCGTTAAGCTCTACACCATCCTGGGCGCCGACGTTTACCTGTTCCCGACGCTGATCGCGCTCGGCTTCGCAGCCTACGTCATCTTCCTCAACTTCCGCGGTGCCAGCTCGGCCGCCAAGCTCCAGGCCTTCCTGACCAAGGCTCTGCTCTGCGGCATGCTGCTCGCCATGGGCGTCTCGCTGTTCACCGGCTCGCCGGACAACGCCATGCCCGTGTTCTCCCAGGTCACCGGCGCTGGCGGCGGTAAGGCCGCTACCGAGGGCACCAGCCTGTTCGCCGGCATCGTGTCGGTCCTGGTTCTGACCCCGTTCTTCTACGCCGGTTTCGACACCATTCCTCAGCAGGCTGAGGAAGCAGCCGAGGGCCTCAACTGGAACAAGTTCGGCAAGATCATCTCCCTGGCTCTGCTGGCCGCCGGCGGCTTCTACATGGTCTGCATCTACTCGTTCGGCACCATTCTCGACTGGCATGAGTTTGTTAAGAGCCCGGTTCCCGCGCTTGCCTGCCTCAAGGGCATCAACATGCTTCTGTACCTGGCCATGCTCGTCATCGCCACGCTTGGACCCATGGGCCCGATGAACTCCTTCTACGGCGCCACGAGCCGCATCATGCTTGCCATGGGCCGCAAGGGCCAGCTGCCCGAGAAGTTCGCCGAGGTCGACCCCAAGTCCGGCGCTCCCAAGCTCGCCTGCGTCGTTCTGGGCGTCATCACCGTCATCGGTCCGTTCCTGGGCAAGAACATGCTCATCCCTCTGACCAACGTGTCGGCTCTCGCCTTCATCTTCTCCTGCGGCATGGTCGCACTCGCCTGCCTGCGCATGCGCTTCACTGAGCCCGACCTGCCTCGTCCCTATGAGGTGCCCGGCGGCAAGTTTGGCATCGGCCTCGCTATCGCCGCCTGCGCCATCATCATCGGCCTGCTCGTGATTCCGTTCTCTCCCGCCTCCCTCAACATGGTGGAGTGGAGCATCGTGATCGGCTGGTTGGCTATTGGCCTGGCCCTCATGGCTTTCACCAATTCCCGCAAAAAGTAACGCCTAGCCGGGGCGGATCGGCTGCGCGGGCCCCTCTCTTCCGCGCACCGAACCCGGCGCCACTTGGGTAGCTTTGTGAGGCCAAACCCAACACGGCCTCGCCCACTATATGGATCCATAAGGAGGAACCATGTCCACTAAGTATGCAATCGTTGGCGGTAAGCTCATCGACGGTACCGGTGCCGAGCCGGTCGAGAACTCCCTCGTTCTCGTCGACGACAACGGCAAGATCGAGTACGCCGGTGTTATGCAGGACCTTCCCGAGGGCGTTGAGGTTATCGACGCCGCCGGCAAGACTGTCCTTCCCGGCCTGATCGACACCCACCTGCACTTCTCGGGCAACCTGACCGACGATGACACCGATTGGGTCATGCAGCCGCTCCTCGAGAAGCAGGCTGTCGCCGTCAAGCAGGCCTACGACTGCCTCACCCACGGCCTCACCACCGTCTGCGAGATCGGCCGCTTTGGTATCCAGATCCGTGACTGCATCGACAAGGGCGTCTTTAAGGGCCCGCGCGTTCTGGCCACCGGCCTCGGCTTCTGCCGCGTTGCCGGCCACGGTGACTCCCACCACTGCACCCAGGAGCTCAACAAGGAATCCCATCCCTGGGGCGACCAGGTCGACGGTCCTTGGGATCTGCGCAAGGCCGTCCGTCGTCGCCTGCGCGAGAACCCCGATGCCATCAAGATCTGGGCTACCGGTGGCGGCATCTGGCGCTGGGACTCCGGTCGCGACCAGCACTATTGCTCCGAGGAGATTCAGGCCGTGGTCGAAGAGGCCAAGATGGTCGGCATCCCCGTGTGGAGCCACTGCTACAACAACCACGCCGCTGCCTACGATTCCGTCCGCTTTGGCTGCGAGCAGCTGATTCACGGCTTCGATATCGATGAGCGCACCATGGACCTCATGGCCGAGCAGGGCACCTTCTTCACCCCGACGATCGCCTTCCTGCCCACCTGGTACGCCACCTATCCGCCCGTCTACGTCCCCGAGCTGCACGACAAGTACGAGGGCACCCTGGTCGAGAAGGAGCTGCAGCGCAACTACGACTGCCTGCGCGAGGCCAAGAAGCGCGGCGTCGTCATGACGATCGGCTCCGACTCCTTCTCCTTCGTCACCCCGTACGGCACCTGCTCCATCGAGGAGATGTACGAGTTCGTCGACAAGATCGGCTTCACCCCGGTCGAGACCATCACCTGCGCCACCCTCAACGGTGCCAAGATGTGCCACATCGAGGACGAGACCGGTTCTATCGAGGCCGGCAAGTGCGCCGACCTGCTGGTCGTTAACGGTGACGTCGCCGCCGACATCCACGTGCTCAACACCGACAACATGGACGTCATCATGAAGGACGGTTGGATCGTCGAGGCGGGCACCTTTGGCGAGGCCAACAAATACAGCGCCTAAGATACCGTTTGTCGATGGCTGGATGTAAAACACAGTATTTGATTGCATAATGCAATGGAGAGGGTCGCTTGCGGCCCTCTTTATTGCTATGGGTGCTATGGACAACAGGGGATGACGGTGGATTTAAACAGGCTGATTCTGGGCAAGAGCTACAACTCTACCAAGGTCTTTCGTACGGCCCAGCACGTGGTTCAGGCCATCCTGCTCGGTATTGTCGTTCCGGCGCTTATCCTGCTGCTTATCTGGGATTTAACCGATAATCCCAATCCCGTTCCGGGCGTTGTCGTTATTGCCGGCCTGGTCATGCTGTGCTTCTTTTTCTCGTATGTCTTTGTGGTCCCCGACGACCTCACATCGAGTGCAACCGACCGTACGCTCGCCATCGCATCAAAAATATTCGCCTACACGTCGCGCGGCCTTACGCCCGAAGCGGCCCTGGGCGCCTCTAAAATCATCCTGTCCGAGACCATTGCCTCTGCCATCTGCTTTACCGACGGCAAGCAGGTACTGGCAAGCTGGGGCGAGGACTCGGCAAAGTGCCCTGCCGGCACCCCGGTTGTGCTCAAGACCACACTCAACGTGATTGAGACGGGCGAGCAGAGCGTGTTTTCGCGTGACGCCTCCAATGAGACGGGCGGCTACTTTCCCCGCCTGCGCGCCGGCATTGTCGCGCCGCTTACCGTGCGCGGGCATTGCGTGGGTACGCTCGAGCTGTACTATCCCCGCCTGAGCAGCATCGATGTGCGCCAGACGGCCCTTGCCTCGGGTTTTGCCGACCTCATTTCCACGCAGCTCGCCAGCTTTGAGCTCGAGCGCCAGGACGAGCTCACAGCCCGCGTTGAGCTTCGTGCCCTGCAGTCGCAGGTCGATCCGCATTTTCTATTCAATACCATTAGCACGATCGTGTCGCTCGTTCGAACCGAGCCCGACAAGGCGCGATCGCTGCTGATCGACTTTTCCAACTACTATCGTCAGACGCTTTCTGACTCCGATACGCTCACCACGCTCGAGCACGAGGTGGAACAGGGCACTCGTTATATCAATCTTATGCAGGCCCGGTATGGCGACGGCCGTCTGCGCGTTTCGGTCGACATCGACTTTGAGGTGCGCGACAGCCTGGTACCGCCGTTTATCTTGCAGCCGCTGCTCGAAAACTGCATCAAGCATGCGCAGCGCGAGACCGAGCCGCTTTCTATTCGTGTTAGGGCTTTTGAGACCGATGACGGGTTGGAGATCATCGTCGAAGATGACGGCATCGGGATGAGCGAAGAAGTCTGCGCGCATCTGTTTGAGCAGCATCGCCGAGAGGAGCCCGAGAGCATTACCGCCGACGGCTCCATCAAGCGAGGTTGCGGCCTGGCGCTCTTCAACGTGCTTCAGCGCATCCATTTCTTTTACGGAGAAGATTCTGGTATGCGCGTGAAGTCCCAGGAGGGCGTGGGAACACAGGTCATCGTAGAGTTGAACGGCGAGCCGCATGAGCCGGCGCCGCTAACGGTGTAACACGCGGTTGGATTGAGAGAAAAAGAGGGGAAGCGCATATGTCCGAAGGCTGGAACATCCTGGTGGTTGATGACGAGCCCCCCATTAGGGCTGAGCTACGCTATCTGCTGGAAAAGGATACGCGTGTGGGTCAGATTGCCGAGGCGGGCAATGTCACCGAAGCTGTGGAGTCGATTTTGTCGAACAAGCCCGACGTGCTGTTTTTAGACATTACCATGCCCGGTCGCTCGGGAATTGAGCTTGCCGAGACGCTGCAGAACCTAAAGACGCCGCCGGTCGTGGTGTTTGTGACGGCATTTGCCGAGTATGCGGCTGATGCTTATAACCTCGATGCCGTCGATTACATCGTCAAACCGGTCGAGGATGCCCGCTTGTCAAAGGCACTCGATAAGATAGAGACTGCCCTGGGCGCTCGCCGTGTCGTCCATGCTCCGCGCCAGCCTTTGCGCCTGACGGTGGATCGCGGGGGCAAAAAGGTGTTCATTCCCGTGGCGGATGTCTGCTACTTTGAGGCGCGCGCCGATTTTTGCAACTCCGTCTGCGCCGAGGGAACATACCTGATCAATGAGTCGATTTCCTCGCTCGAGCGGCGCCTGGCCTCCGAGGGCTTTATCCGTGTCCACCGCAGCTATCTGGTCAATTTGGAAGACGTGCACAATGTCGAGATCGGTTCCACGGGTCTTATGGAGCTTAGACTCGATCGCGTAACCTCGACGGTGCCTGTGTCCCGTCGTCGTGCTGCCGAGGTTAAAGCGCACTTGGGGCTTGCGTAGGCGGTCTACAGACCGTCGTTTACCGCCGCAGGTTTGGCATGACCGTGCGGTGGGCATAATGGGTGACATCGAATGAAATCGAAAGGATCATTATGCCCGCGCTCATTACGCATCATCTGTTTGGCGAGGAAAGCATCGACCGTCTTCCGCAGGGCGTTATTACGTCCGACGAGGAGCGCATCGCCTTTATCCTGGGAAACCAAGGTCCCGACCCGTTTTTCTTCCACATACTCACGCCGCGCGTTTCCGACTGCACGTCGCTTGCTCAGGTCATGCACCGCTCGCGCATGTCGCGTCAGTTCTCGTGTCTGCGCGATGGCGTGTCGCACCTGCTGCCGCGCGATGCCAACCTGGGTCGTGCGTTTGCGCTGGGCCTGCTGTCGCACTATGTGCTCGATCGCAATGCCCATCCCTTTGTCTACGAGCAGCAGTTTGGCATTGTCGAGTCCGATCCCGAGCTCGAGGCTTCGGGCAGTCAAGTTCATGCCGTGCTCGAAAGCGACTTGGACGTGCTGATGCTGCAGCTCAAGCGCGGCGGGGCAACGGTCGAGGATTATCCGCCGGCGGGCGAGATCGTCGCCACCGACCGCATCAATCGCGTGGCCGGTGTGCTGATGAGCTACGTCGCCGGGCGCGTGTACGGTATCGACATCCCGGCGGGGGAGTACGCCGGCGCCGTTTCGGACATGCAGCTGCTCTATCGCACCATTGAGCCTGCCGGCTCGGTAAAGACGCGCGCGATTGCCCTGGTCGAGGGCTTGGTGCACGACTACTCGCTGCTCGACGGCCTTGCTCATCGCGTGACGACGGAGCTGCCCGAGCGCACCGGCAACTTGGGCCACCTGACATGGAAGAACCCCTTTACCGATGAGGTCTCGACTGAGAGCTTCCCCGAGGTCTTTGAGCGCGCGCTGGTCGATTACGAGCTCACCGTCGCCCGCTTTATCGAGACCGGTGACATGGATGCCGTGACCGGCCATATCAACTACAGCGGCCGTGTGCTCGGCGCCGACGAGGAGTTCGACCGCGAGGAATAACAAGCCGACTCATAAGTTGCGGTGGAATAGTTCCTGAATGAAGCCCCGGAGGGCTAAACAGGAACTATTTCACCGCAACCGCCTTGATGGGATGGTGTTTCGCCCTGCGTGTCCGTATGACCGCTCCTGTCCCTTTGCCGAATCCTTACCAGCGCTTCTGGACAATTGGGGTACGATGAACTAACTGCATATTGGGCGAATACGAAGGGGCCCCTGTCCATGAAATACACCAAGCTCGAGCGTAACTGGGTTATGTACGATGTGGGCAATTCGGCCCTCGTGTTGCTCAATACCTCGGTGGTGCCCATCTACTTTAACGCCATCAACACCGGCGCTTCCTCGGCAGACCTGGTGGTTGCCTGGGGCAACGCGCAGACGATTGCCTCGCTGGTCATTGCCATGCTCATGCCCATTCTGGGCGCGCTTGCCGACTACGCCGGCAACAAGATCAAGTTCTTCTTGGGCTTCTTCCTCACGGGCCTAGTGCTTTGCCTGGCGCAGGCTATCCCAATGTCCGCTATGGCATTTTTGACCGTGTACGTGCTGTGCACCATCGGCCTTAACTCTTCTATGACGTTCTACGACGCCATGCTGCCCGACATTACCACCGACGAGCGCATGGACGCCGTGTCAAGCTCGGGTTATGCCTGGGGCTACATCGGTTCCACCGTGCCGTTCATCATCTGCCTGGCGCTCATCATGGGTGGCCCCGCTCTTGGCGTCCCCACCATGCTGGCAACGCGTCTGTCGTTTATCATCACTGGTGCCTGGTGGCTCATCTTTACCCTGCCGCTCATTCGCACCTATAAGCAAAAGTACGGTCGCGAGCGCGGTCCCGAGGACACCATCGGCCACATCGTGGGCGGTGTGTTCTCCGAGGTCGGACACACCATGCGCGAGATCGCCCACAACAAGACCGTGCTGGTCTATATGATTGCGTTCTTCTTCTATATCGATGGCGTTCACACGGTCATTTCCATGGCCACCAGTTACGGCTCGGCTTTGGGCATCGATTCGACGCAGCTGGTCCTGGCGCTGCTCGTTACGCAGTTCGTGGCCTTCCCGTCCGCCATCATATACGGCAAGCTCGCCGGCCGCGTGGGCACGCTCAACATGATCCTGGTGGCCGTCGCCGCCTACATGGGCATTGTGCTGTTTGCCGCGTTCTTCCTAAAGACCGCCTTTGAGTTCTGGGTGCTTGCCATTATGGTCGGCCTGTTCCAGGGCGGTGTGCAGGCGCTCAGCCGCAGCTACTTTGGCCGCATTATCCCCAAGGAAAAGTCTAACGAGTACTACGGATTCTTTGACATCTTTGGTCGTTACGCAAGCGTCATGGGCACCTTCCTAGTGTCGGTCGTCACCTCGCTGACCGGTAACCCGTCGCTGGGCGTCCTTTCCATTGGCGTGCTGCTGATCGTTGGCTTTATGCTGCTGGTCCGCCTGTCCCGCATGACTCGGGCAGCAGAGCATGCCGCATAGGAGCGAGCGGCTATTGTGCCTGTCCACGGCACTCTTTTGGGGTTATCCGCAATAAACATTGCGACTTGCGAGCAATGATTTGCCCAAGTGGGTATGATGGAATCAGCTAGGTCGCGGGGCGTCGCCTGTGTT
>CABVCJ010000011.1 GCA_902496845.1 uncultured Collinsella sp. | reverse complement strand
CGCGGGTGTCGACGGTCCGAATCCGCCGGCGGTCCCCACAAACCAGAAACGGCGCCGCTATCGCGACGCCGTCATATTCTCTGGTGCCCCCGGGCGGATTCGAACCGTCGACACCCGCTTTAGGAGATATGATTTAATGCTACCCCCTACCATTCATCAAGCATCATTGAACATCATATAACCGCAGATAAACATAGCAGTTTGTGTCTTTTGCCTCCGGTAGCTGCGCCTACGCTTTTACAAACATATTACTAACAGCTTTAGCTAAACTGCACTCAATGAATTGTTGAAAACTATTCAAAGAAACGGAGCGCAAAGATGTCAGAACAGCCACTAATTAGCGGAAGAGGCACGTGTTGGAAAGACAAGAGATCACCTAACACCTATCGCTATTATTTTTCCCTTGGAGTCAAGGACCCTAAGACGGGGCGCTACAAACGATCCCCAACTTATACAGTTCGTTGCAAGACTAAAACAGAAGCTAAGGCTGCAATGCAGGCCAAGCTGGCTGAAATCAACTCCTCTGGCACGATCACTAAAACTAAAAAGCCCACTTTGCTTGCGTCCTACTGCTGGGCCTTTCATGAAAATAGGGACACCGAGCTTGCGCCAACGAGCTATGAAAGAGAAGCGTACGATTGCAGGCATATCGAAGACCTATTCGGTGCGTTTCAGACAATTGAGGGGCTAACTCCCGATCTAATCGAAGAAACATATGCCGAAGCTCGTCGTACGGGAAAATACAAACCATCAGAGCTTGTACGAATCAATGCGAAACTGCGTCAGATTTTGTCGAATGCAGTCGCAAAGAGAATAATTGACCGAAACCCCTGCGCTACCGTTCATGTTCGCAGACCACGCAACAAAAGAGAATCACTGACAATCGACCAAGTAGCTACCCTATGCACACGTCTTCAACACATTGAGCTCACCGCCGAAGCTGTTGGTACACTAGTACTAGTGTATACGGGTATGCGGAAAGGCGAGATGCTGGGCCTCGAATGGCGCGATTGGGACCCTGCCAATAAAACCTTGAAAATTGACAGGCAGTACACCAACGACCATGAACTGAGGGCACCCAAGTCACAAGAAAGCCAACGCAAAATTCCCGTTGGAGAAACCTTGGC
This sequence comes from uncultured Collinsella sp., assembly GCA_902496845.1. Lineage (GTDB taxonomy): Bacteria > Actinomycetota > Coriobacteriia > Coriobacteriales > Coriobacteriaceae > Collinsella. The sequence goes on along the minus strand of CABVCJ010000011.1, from coordinate 41,743 downwards.
CGAACGTCTTCAATCATGGTCAGCCATACAAAAAGAGCTCCTGGCCTCTCTGGGGCTGTCCCAGACTGGCAGCACTCCCATCATTAGCGATATTGCTGTCGAGCAAGGGATCTCTACTGTCCGTCACATGAAAAACTACATCTTCAACCATTGGTTTCGCGATTTCGCAGTTAGCTGCAATCTTGGAATCTATGAGCCGAACAATTCGACTGGCGGAAAACTATATAAGGGCATCTGCCCGCATCAGCTCAGGCATTGTGTAAGCACTTTTATGCTGGCGAACGGATCGGACGTTAGAAGCGTGCAAGGCATTCTTGGCCACGCGGACCCCAATATCACGCTCAAAACGTATACAAGCCTCGTTCAACAATCAGAAATAAAAGCAGTTAAAGGCTACGAAGCCTTCATCAACGCCTATATACAGAGAAGCGAGAAATAGCATGTTTTTCATTCATCGTTTATTTCATAATATTACGGTACTATAATACCGTTTCCGCAGGTAGATGCTTTATTTGATTGACATCTAATGAGTTTTAATACATGCTAAAGCTGTCAGATGGCTACGCATGTAGTCATAGAAACCGGCCCCCCAAGTGCTTATGAACCTGGTACGTCTTACAAGCACAGGGAGGGCCCTCATTGAAAGGATAGCTCATCATGGCTACTCCAAAGATTAGCACTCAGGCGTCCACACCGACTTTCCCCACTGGTGCCGCTCAGTGCGATCGGTTGCTCCGCGTTAACGATATCCGCGAACTCACTGGCTGGAGCGAAAACACCGCACGCAAGTTTATGCGAGAGTCCGGCAAGCTCATCCAGATCCATCGCTCTAATTACATGTTTGAAAGCTCGTTCTACGAGCTTTTCAAGCAGCTTGAAGGTCGTACCGCCCACCTTGATTAGGCGGTAAACATGAGCGAGCTTCCGTCGATTTCCGACATATTTAGCGATGATGCTACTGAGCAACGAGAGATTAGAAGGAAAATGGATAACGCGAATTTTATTTCGGTGCCCGACTGGGCGTGTTGTGCCACCACTGTCGCTGCCGAGCGCCTCATCCTCGGCCTAGTATGGAAGCTTGGAAATCCTTCCAAAAACAAACGAGCCATGGGCTTTTACGCAAAAAGCAAATGGATTGAGGAGCGCTACCACCTAAGTAAGAATACGATCTCCCGGGCCTATACCTCTTTGACGGATAAGGGGTTTATTCAAAAAGCGGGCGATGGCAGCTGGATGCTTAATTACGCCGCAGTCTACCCCGCCGCAATCGAAAACGGCTGGGAGCCCAAGAAATCTTAAGTCCATAGCCCGACTATCGAGGTCGTGAAGGTCGGTAATCGCCGGGCGTCTATAAGAGCATGCCGCGGATGTAAAATGAAACACGGTCGAATCGAAACAGTTCCCGGACAATTGGCGTCCGGCCAGACACTTCGATTCGACCCTTTCTCATGCCTGTATCTAAAATACTCCCACAATCATTCTCGACATCTTTAACGCCCTCACCTCCTGCCACCAACACGTCGTAGACGCTATTTACAACGAATCGATATGGCCGCCCGTTCTTTAAGGCACGTGTTACCATGAAAACGTGCGGTATTTCTCCAACCGAAAACCTGCGTGAACGCATGACTTGAGACGCCTTTTTTGAACTCACCGATCGCAGGACGACTACAAATCAACAGCGGCCGCGTATTTGTTCCCAGCCGTACGGCGTGGCGGAGCCATGCCCATTGTTGATTGGAATGTCGCACGATGACAGACGAGAGAAAAATCAGGGAGATCTACGGTTACGGCATGAAGTCCGTCCTCGATGAGGCCGCCGAGCGAATCGAGGCGAGGTGGCGGGAGAAGCTGCTGCGCGAGACCGCCGACCTCAGGACCGAGAACGCACTGCTCATGGCCCAGGTGGATGAATTCAGCCGCAAGCTCGCCGAGGCGACGGATCGGAATGAAAAGATTGAGGCCGACTGCAATGAGCGGATTGCCTTTATAGAGGAGAAGTTCGAACTCGATACCGCGAACCTCGAACTCGAGAACAACGAGCTCCACGCCGCAAGCGTCAGGTACCTCTCCCGTGCTAAGGGCCTCGGCAGGCAGGTTGTCCAACTCCATGCCGAGGCTGAGGCCATGGTCGATGAGATCGAGCGGCTGCGCGGCGAGCGTGACACTGCACTGAAAGCCCAAGCCGACACACTCCTGGCCCAGCGCGACCTGATGGCCGAGATCGCCGCCCTCAAGGACCGTCTCGCCGCCTCCGAGCAGCGGGCGGCCGTGGCCGAGGCCAAGGTCGAGGTCATGACCCAGATGAAGGGCGAGTAGCCCCGCGCTTCTCCTATCAGGCGGCTGATTTCTAGGAATCTTCTAGAGCGCTTCCAGAAGGTTCCTAGAACCGGGCGCAGCATCTTCGATCGGCACGATGTCTCGGTAGATCAGGCGATGCTTGGCGTCGCGCCATTCGTCGCCGTGGTAATGCCCGAAGAACCAGGTTCGGTAGCCGAGCCGTCCGTCGAGCTCGCCAAGGAATCGTTGCAGCCGGTCGCCCCGATACTCGCGTCCGCACTCGCGGCACAGTCCCTCAGCAAGGACGGCCGGCGCCTCGTGACTCACCACGTAGTCGACCCTCCAGCCCACGCGGGCGAGTGCGGCGCGGCATTGGCCCATCTCCTCCTCGCTCGGCATCTCCTCGGGCCACCAGCTCCTCCCCTCCCTGCGATACTGCCTGTCGTTGCTCGCGGCGCCGCCCATGGCAAGGACCGTGGTCCCCGCGATGTCGAACACCTCTCCGCGCATGAGGTGCAGCACGTGCGGTCGCACCTCATGGACGAGCCCGCCGTTCCACTCCCGCACCGGCAGTTCTGCCAGGGCGTGGTGGTTCTCATGGTTGCCGTCTACGAAACACGTGGTCCACGGCTTCGATTCGAACCAGTCGAGCCAGTATTTCTCGGCGTTGGATCCATTCCAGACAAAGCCGAAGTCGCCGGCCACGATCACCACGTCATCGCGCGTCAGCGTGCGCCCCAGCGGCCAAGATTTGAAGGCGAATCTGCTGGCCCCGTACTCGGCCCTGCCGTGGACATCGCCTGTCACATAGACCGTCATCAGTACGCGCCCCACGGCAGGAGTTTGTCCCCGAGCCTCACGATCCGGTCATACAGCACCGTGTGCCGTTCGTCCGGATTGGTATCGCGATGGAAATGTCCGTAATACCAGCGTTTATAGTCCAGGCGGTCCTCGAGCTCGTCGAGGAATCCGGTCAGCCGGTCCACATCAGGGCGTTCCCAGCCTGGGTCCGGGTAGAGCGTCGGCGAGAGCATGCGCGTCGAGCAGGTATGGGTGATGACGCAGTCGACCTTCCAGGCGACCTCGTCGAGCTTTGTCCGTGCGGTATCGAAATCGCGCTCGTCCGGGAGCTCCTGAGGCCACCAGCTGGAATAGGGCACGCGGTATTCCCTGTCCACGCTCGTGGCACCGCCCATGGTGAAGACCGTCGAGCCGTCGAGCTCGAAAACCTCCCCGCGCATGAGGCGGCGGATAGACGAAGTATCCGACAGGCGCTGCGTCAGCCCGCCGTGCCACGGTTCCATGGGGCGTTCCTCCCAGTGGTCGAAGCGCTCGTGGTTGCCGTCGACGAACAGTACCGTGTAGGGGCGCGACTCCAGCCAGGCGATGTCGGCGCATTCCTCGGCAGAGAAATCCCACGGAAAGCCAAAGTCGCCGGCGATGATCAGATAGTCGTCGCTGCCAAGGCTATCCCCAAGCTCCCAGTCGCGGAGCTTTTGCATGTCGAGCCCACCGTGGATGTCGCCCGTCACATAGACCGTCATCGGATCGCCTCTTCCCTCTTGTACGCCGCCAGCTCGCGCTCGACCTGCCCGTCACCGGTCTCGTTGACCCACCAGGGCCATTTCACCCGGCCGCACGGCTCGTCGACTCCGGCGAACCATTCCCTCAGCTCGTCGAGGCTCACCGGGGAGTGCCCGTTGGCATCGCAACCGACGTCGTAGCGCAGAAGGCCCTGCTTGCGGTTGAACTCGTTGTACGCGCCGCCGCTGCTGTGGATGTGCCCGTGGAGGTGCCACGATCCATGGTTCATGCCCTGCCAGTCGGCCATGGGGTAATGGCTCAGGACGATCTTCTGCCCGTCGATCTTGAGCACGCAGATCGGCGGCTCCACGGTGAAGGCGCCCGCGACCGCCGGCTGGGTCCAGTCCTTGTCGTGGTTTCCCGGGACAAGGTGGATGCGCCTGCAGGCGATCCGCTTGCGCAGCCCGTAGGCGTCCTGGGCGGTCATCTTGAATGAGAAATCCCCCAGGATGTAGAGCTCGTCGTCCACGGCAACCCTGCCGTTGATGTTGTCGACGATGGCGTCGTTCATCTGCCAAATCGTCTCCCACGGGCGGTCGGTGAACTTCAGCACGTTCTCATGCCCGAAGTGGGTATCGCTGGTAAACCAGATCATATTTATGTCTCCTTTTATCGCTAAAAAACGTTCTCCTTCGAGGTCAGGAGACGTTTTATGAGCGACATGAGGTGCATATCCCTCATGTTTCAAGCTCCAATCTGCCGGATTTGCCCAACTAAAAGTTTACGCTCACGCGCGAACAGGATTTGATTTTTGAAATATGGACGAATTCCTCGTCAGGAGGGTAAAATGGTGCCGACGGCAGCCCAAGTTGTAGAGAGCTGGGCAGAGCCGTTGCTTAATGAAGTTGGGTCATCGTCTTAGCGACGGTGGCCTTTCTTTTTGGGCTTCGAGCCCTGCTTGAGTGCCTTGGAAAGGCCGACAAGGGCCGTGAGGAGCGAGACCATAGCGGTCAGGAGCTTCACGAGCTCGGTGAAATCGGTCATGGGCATCACCTCCCATCAAATGGAGGGCTCTGCCCGGCACGAGGGCTGCCGACAGCAAGGATGATTCTATCAGAGCGGCTGACTCCCGCCCGATATTACCATCCCACCGCGCCTGTGCAAAAAAGAGGGCCGCCAAACAGCGACCCTCCAGCGAAAGTGCATGTTATTTAGGACAGTCAAATTCTTTGAAAAACAAATGGCTGCTGTAGAATTACAAATAAGAGTCACCCGGAAGGAGCGATCGATGAAAAGCAAACGATTTGTCCTGAATGCACTTCTGGTAGTAGCAATATTGACGCTCTTGGTCTTCTCCTACTCATACGTGAATCAGCCAAGATTTGGATATGCTTTATACGCTGTTTTTTCCGGCGAAACAACTTACAACACTTACAACACTATAGGCTTCATTGACGCACTCTTTTTCTATGTAGTCGGCCCCGTATCAAGCGAGCTGATCGCTTTTGTTGTCAGCTACAACCTGAATCAACAAAGCCAAACTCACTCAGCGACTTCGGCCAAACAAGGAATCAATCTCTTCGTAATAATGATAATTCTGCAAATTGCGACTGTGTTGATTATCGCCCTGACCGCAACAAACGTTTTGAAGTATGAGTACGGACTCGTCGCAAGCTGCCTCATGGCAATTGCCGCGGGTATAGCGGTTTCGTATACGACACCGGCAAAGAAGTAGCTCAACTAACAGGGCCTATTTGGAATCCGAATCGTCCATGGAGCCGTCGATGCCGGTTTTGGTGTCGTCCGTATTGGAATCGTCATCCTTGGGGCTTATAGGACACACATTTTGTCCTATAAGCCCCGATCAATTCATACTCCTCATCCTCGCCGAATTGCGAGTATGGCAGAATCGGCACTGGATGGCAGTGCGCTAGGGCACCGACGATAGGCTTTCCAAAACTAGCGAGGCGTTTCTCCGCGAGCGTAATCGCCTCGGTCGACCGCGCGATCGACCTGCGGCGAGATGTCAACGTTGCCACCATGGGCTCGACCTGCGGCGCGAACGCGATCATCGCCGGCATCGGGAACGGCGCCGGCATAGCGGTTGCGAATCTCCCTTGCGTAACCGCGACGCGCAAGAAGCTCATCGCGAACCGCCGGATCTTCGAGCAGGTCCTCATCGCACTTCGGTGCGATGAATTTGGGGAATGAATTGTAGGCGACGCCCTTGCTCGCTTTCGCTTGTTCGACCCACGCCGAGTACGCCTTCTTAAGACGTTGAATGTAAATCTCACAGCGCTTCTCATACGGCAACGCTCGCTCGGCTTCCAACATGTTCTTTTCGAACGCCGCTTCAAGTTGTTTGACCGCGAAACGTCCGTCGAGTCGAGTCAGATTGAAAGTGCACTTCGGATTGCCGGCCTCCTTGATATCGAGATCTGTCGCATAGACTCGATTGTTCTTGATGAAAATGTCTACGCCCCATGAGGCAAGTAGTTTTTTGAACTGCTCCATATTCTTTGGGTGACCTTCATTGATTGCAAGATGGATCAGCTCGCGCAGATTGTTTTTATAACTGTACTCACCGCGACCGATAATCTCCTTTTCTGTGTCGCGCGGCTGGCGATCACGAATCTTCGAATTTTTCTTTCCCTTTTCAAGTTGAGTAAGATTCCAAGCCTCGTCCATTTCACGGACCCACGCAGCGCGTTCGTACTTTCCGCGTCGCCCACCCGTCTCGCAACGTTTGCCGGTTAACAAATCGGTACGGTTAATCGCCATGTGCACTGCGTAGCGTTTTCCCGCCTTATCACTTTCCTCATGCAACGCGACAATCACTTGTTGATGCGGATAGTGCTTCGCAAGCCATTGCTCCGCGTAGGCCATACACGCATCTGGGGTCATCTTGCCTCCGTTGCAGCTGCACTCCTCGGGCAGAAACGCGAGAATCTGATGAAGCATCGTTATGTTCTTCGCGCCGGCACGCGCGGGCCTGTCGTGATGAAACATCTTCCGCGTCATAGCCATCTCGGAAAACCAGTACTTTCCGTTCGCGAGGTTCCAGCCGCCGCGGGCCAAAGCACGCTTTCCGTTGATGTACTTGCGCACGTTCTTCGCGTAGCGTTCGGATGAAATACCTTTCTGCTTAATAACGGTCATTGAGATCACCGCCGTCGGTGAAATAGCGCCGCTCGAGCTCTCTTATGAAGAGAGTGACTTTGCGGGCGTTCTGGTAAACCTTTTCAAGCGTACGAAAAACAGCTTTCTCGTTGTACGCGGGAAGCCCTTGGGCGTTCACAAAATACATCAGCTGATTGAGGTTCGTTCCCTCGCGATACAGCTCGTGATAGATTTTCGCGACTTGGCTTTTATCGAAATCGATCTTCTCGATTTTACCGGCAAGCATCACGCGGCGGGCATACGCACTGACGGTCGCACCGAGTATATCCGCCCGTTTGCGGATCGCCTCGTGCTCGCCATCGGTGACCTTAACGTAAATGACCTTCGAGCGCTTTTCGTCCGAATCACCTGAAACGGGTTGCAGCTTTTTGCTGCGGCCACCGTCATCATTTTTGGAAACTAGATTATCGAGTGATTCACTCCGATGGATCAAGTTATAACGAATGAGTTCGGCTTTCGTCATGCCTGCCTTTTCCGCCAAAGCGGAAAACGTTTCATATTCTTCAGAAGTGAGTGTCGCCTTAACGGTGTGTGGACGCTTGCAACTCATATGCCCCCCAGGAAAGCAGAGCGAATCGGTGAGGCCACCGATTCAAAAACCGATATGAGATTGCTTTCCTTTTTAGGAGCGACTGACGTCGCGCCGTTTTTTTTGAAGTGACGCCGTCGCTTCCCTTAGAAATGAAGGCGAACTTCATTTCTAACTTTATCGCCGTGAGAGGTGATAAACAAGATGTGTTGGCAGATAAAGGGGGCGAGTATGGCCCCATTTATCTAGCCCAACACCAATCTTGCAATCACCGGAACGGCGATTGGGCGGAGCGTAGCGTAGACACGAAATGAGAGGCCTCGTTTCGAGCGAAAGGCTTCGCGGTGTCGTAGTGTCAGCGGAGACCGTGAGCGGAAGCGAATTTTTAACGCGAAGGATGCTGAGTGTTAGAAATTCGCTGTAGCGAGAGCGGAGCGGTAATGCGAATGCGAGGGATGCCGAGTTTTTGCATTACCGCGCAGCGGACTCCGGGCGAGGGCTGGAGCAAGTTGATGAAAGACCTTACCGATTTGCGAACGGTTTTGCCCGAAGCATCCTGCACCGCCGGATTCTTTTGGAACGGCCTCTCGTTTGATTGCTTTCCTATCGTTTGCTCCCAGACTGGGCGTCTAAAAAAGGCGGCCGAAACCGGCCGCCCGCAAATAAATATTTATTTACCGAACGTAAGAGAAGGGGAACAAATGTACATTACTCCCAGTGACCGGCGACGTCGACAACCCAATGCTGTCCCGTAGCCTGCTGTTCATAATGTCCCTGGTCCTCAGAGGTGGTATACGAATCATCTACAACGGATCCACCGATACCGCCGTTTTCGCCATCGTTAATAATCCAAGCGTAGGCGGCATCGGATGAATCGAAGGGCCCTACCATAGCACCACCATGATTGACCCAGAAACGAGGATGACGCGTGTATACCACGTTCGGTACCCAGACCTGGCTGTAGTCGGTTTCCCAGTGGCCCTGCTCGGCAACCCATTTCTTCTGGCTACCGCTGTTGGAAGAGGAATTATTGCTGCCGGAACCCTGTGAATTGCCGGAATTCTGCTTCGAGTCGGAGGAGTTTCCCTTGCTGTCAGACTTCGACGAGTCGGAAGACTTGTTATCCTCTTTCTTGGAGTCATCGGACTTCTGGTCCTTGTCGTCGGATTCTTTCTTCTCCTCGGTCTTGGTTCCAGAGGTTTGCGCCGCCTTTTCTTCGCTCGGCTTCTTTTTGTCTTTATTCTTTACCGCTGTGGCGGCCTTTTCCGTAGAGCCGCTTCCTTGCTTTGCAACGCTGGCACATCCAAGTTGAGGTGCCGAAAGGCACACCAGAAGCGCAACGATAATAGCCTTTGTTCTCACACCGATCTCCCTGTCCATGAAACCGGGCGTTGGACACTAGCCGATATCCAACGCCCGACTCGCTTTTACATCTGCTCGCGGCGCTTCTTCTGATCGAGGAAGACGCCGGCTGCCACGAGGACGGTACCGCCGATGACGAACGTCTCGCCGATGAGTCCCGCGCGGTCACCGGTCTGGGCGAGACTGCCGGTCTGGGCGGTCTCCGTGCCGGCGAGGTGCTTCGGGGTGTATGCCACCTGCTGCTTTGCGACCTCCTCTGCCTCCTGTCGTGCGATCTCATCGGAAAGCTTCTGCTCCGCCGCGATGCGGTCGGACTTCGCCAACTCGTAGGCGGCGAGTGCCGCATCGTAGCCGGCCTGGAGGCCGTCCACCGCGGCCTGCTTCTCGTCCAGGATGACCTTGGCGGGCGCGACCTTGGCACGTGCCTCGACTGCTGTGGCGAAAAGCGCGTTGAGGGCGTCATCCGCGTTCACATCATGGCCGGAAGCGATCGCCGCGCCGGCATCGATGGAATTCAGCTTCGACAGCTTGGCGTCTGCCTGCGCCTTCGCCTGTTCGGCGGCGGAGACCAGGGACTCGGCGGCGATGGTATCCGCCTTCGCGGCATCGAGGGCGGCCTTGGTGTCATTGACGGCCTTTACTGCATCCTGCTCGCGCTGCTGTGCCTCTGCGAGCTTCGCGGCAAGATCGGTGAGGATGTCGAGGTTCGACTGTGCGTCATCGAGATCGGTCTGGGAGCCGGTAAGCCTGTCGGCGGCAACGCCGGTGTCGGCCTTTGCGGCATCGACGGCACGCTGGGCATCCGCGAGGGCGCGTGCGGTGGCGTCCGCCTTTTGCTCGGCGGCGGCGAAGACGGTCGCCTTCTCGGTCTGCTCGGCTGCCGCCGCGTCGTGGACGCTCTTTGCGGCATCGAGCGCCTTCTTGGCGTCGGCGACGTCCTGGAAGAACTTCGCGAGATCGGCGTTCGCATCCATGACGTCCTGCTGCTTGGCCTCGGTGTCCGCCTTGGCGGAATTCAGGTTGGTCTGTGCGGCCGTTACGACCGCATTGGCGGCATCAAAGGCGACCTGCTTCTGCTGGACGGTCGACTTTGCCGTATCGACTGCCGCGTTGGCGGCATCGAGGTCCGATTTCGCCGCATCAAGCTCGGTCTGGGCATCCGTGACGCCCTGCTGCTTGGATGCGAGATCAGCCTTTGCGGCATCGACGGCACGCTGGGCATCGGTGACGTCCTGCTTCGCGGCATCGACACCTGCCCGTGCGGAATCCACCGCGTCCTGCTTCTGCTGGACGGTTTCAGCGGCGTCGGTGGCTGCCTGCTGCTTGGATGCGAGATCGGCCTTGGCTGCATCGAGTGCGCTCTTGGCGTTCTTGAGGCCGTTGATATAGGAGGTCAGCTTCTGCTCGTACTCGTCGACGGAGATGGGGTTCGTGTTCCAACCGGAGCCGGACCAGCCGGAGATCTCTGCGGTGTAGCACTGCGTCTGAAGCCCGGACATGGTGCCCTTGGTGCAGGTTGCCATTCCCATAACGGCGAGTTCGGGATTGATGATGTTCATGTAATGGCCGACGGTGCCGCTGCTGCCGTTCTCCCAGCGGCAGTTGTCTGCAATCCAATGGTTAATTGCGACGCCGTTCTTTGCATAGAAATCATAGGCATCCTTGCCGACAAGACCGGTGACTCCATAAAGGGCCTCCGTTGCCTTGTCGAAAAAGCCCTTCTCCTGCTCGATCCACTGCCCACTCGGATCGATTCCGTAATTCCATGCCAGGTTTTCGGCAAAATCATATTGACGGGCATGATCGAGCACAGTGTCACTGTAGTTGGCATCCGCAATGGCACCGGCGATGAGCTTGTAGGTGACCTGGAGCTCGGACAGACCGACCGACTTGCGGTAGTCGTTGACGGACTTCATCCACCTGATCGCATTGAGCATGTTATCAAGGGACGTGGCGTCCTTGGAGTTGCCGACTTCGGTCTTTCCGGCATATTTGGCGTTCAGGATGATGTTGACTGCGTCATCGGCACCCATGGCACGGAAGAAGCCGATGGCTCCCTGCTTGAGTTGCGCGTCGGCGGAATCGAGTTTCGCCTGTGCCTCGTCGACCTTCTGCTGCGCGGCGGTCACGGCGGCGTCTGCGGTATCCTTTGCGGCCTTGGCGTTCGCGAGCTCTACGTCGGCGGCTGCCTTGGCGGACTCGGCGTCCTTGACAGCCCGCTTCGCGGCATCCAGCTTGGCGACGGCGTCGGCATTCGCCTGTTTGGCCGCATCGAGGCCGGCGTTCGCGGCATCGAGAGCGGACTGGGCGGCGTTCACGCCGGATTCGGCATCGGCCGCGGCCTGCTGCTTTACGGAGAGGGCCACCTGGGCATCATTCAGGTCGGCCTGTGCCGTTGCCGCAGCGGACTGTGCCTGCTCGAGCTCGGACTTGCACTGGGACTGCACAGCTCGTGCGGCAGCGAGGGCTGCCTCCGCGTCCGCGACCTTCTGTTTTGCCGCATCGTACTCCGGACCGCTCGCACCGGCCTCCGCTGCGGCGAGGTCGGCTTTCGCCTTCTCGTAGGCGGCGCTGGCTGCTGCGGCCTTCGCATCCGCCGCGTCCTTGTTCTGCTGGGCTGCGGCGAGGACGGCATCGGCAGCATCCTTTGCAGACTGGGTCGCAACCAGCTTGGACTGGGCATCGGCAAGCGTCGCGTTGGCGTTGGCGAGTTCGGCCTGTGCCCTGCTCATGGCATCCTGGGCGTCGCGCACGGCCTGCTCGGCGGCACTGATAGCCTCCGGGGTGGCGTTTGCGGCATCGGCCTTGGCTTTATCGAGGGCATCCTGAGCGTCCTGGGCCGCCTTGAGGGTGGACTGGTACGCTTCGTCCTTCTCGGATGTATCCGCCTTGGCGTCTGCGAGACCCGCCTTCGCCTGCTCGAGGTCCTTACCGTCGGCATCGGCGGCGTCCTTGCCCTCTGCGACCTGACGGGCGTACTCGTCCATTGCCGCTCGGTCGGCTGCCGTGCCGGCGCTGACTGCCGAATCGTAGGATGCCTTGGCCTGGTCGCGGGCGGAAGCCGCCTCGTTGTAGGGACCGGCGGCCTCATCGTAGGATGCCTTGGCGGCGTCCTCCTTCGCCTTCGCCTCGTCGACCGCCTTCTGCAGGTCCGCGATGGTCTGTGCGGCGGATTTCGCGCCGATACCGGATGCCGCGCCGGCGTGGGCGGCGATCGGCGACATCACGGCGGGGTGCTGCGTGGTCCCGTCACCGGTCTGGGCGAATGCCGCGAACGGTGAGATGAGGCTCGATCCGGTCATGGCAGCCATGGTCGCCGCGGTGACGGTCAGACGCGCGATCCCCTTCGGGGCGTGAATCTTTTTGCTTGGCAGTGCGGCGAAGTGATCGCCACCGGCAGCGAAATGCTTTCCCTGAGTCATTGTGCTGTTCCATTCCTTTTCCGTGCCCTATCCGACTGGGCATCAGAGTGCTTTCCAATAGAGGTAATTATGCGCCTTAACTGGGATTGTTGTATATAGTCCGTTGGCATAAATACAACAATCCATGACTCTTTTTGTCATGGATATCTCGCCGCTACAACAATCCTTTGGTCTACGCTGCAAAGAACTCAGATCAGAGTCTGGTTACTCACAAGAGCAATTTGCGAACCGCATTGACATGGACAGGTCTTACTACGCCTCGATAGAGGTCGGGCGAAGAAATGTCAGTCTTTCTAACCTCTCTAAAATTGCCAATGGATTCAACATATCAATTGCTGCACTTATGACTGGTGTCACTGATAAAAAGGATTAGTCCATCATCAGCGAACGCAGTGAGCGTATCAATCGACGGCGTAGCCGGCGGCAAGGTCACGGCACGTGACCGCGCAGCGAGCTCTGCGAGCGAAGGGGACGGCATCGCCGTCCCTATTTCTTTATAAACTATTTCTCTATTAATTGGTTTCACCAAACTGGGTATTACACAAGCTTCTGAGCAGGCTTTTTATCAAATAATTCAAAGCTACCGAATCATCAAAATGGTGAAATTATTTACCCAAAAGAGGGAAGCACATCACCAAAATGGAACCGACTAACAGCTGTTGAAAACTTTTATCCCCAAAATGGTGATTTCCTGTTTTCAGTGGAAAACTCGGGAAGTCATAATATTTACTTACCAGATTTACAAACGAAAACGGTTCTTAGTCCCAAAACCAGAACAGGTCAGAAGCAAAAATAACTCCTGACCTGCGATTTTCCTGGTGCCCCCGGGCGGATTCGAACCGTCGACACCCGCTTTAGGAGAGCGGTGCTCTATCCCCTGAGCTACGGAGGCATGTTGTACTAGTGTAGCAGATTTACTGCATCGCCATACGTCGCATGACTAGACTTCGAAGTTGCGGTGGAATAGTTCCTGTCTGAAGCATCTAAAGCCGTATTTAGGAACTATTTCACCGCAACTTATGAGGAGCTAGTTGCCTTTGTGGAAGAGGCCTTTGATGACGGAGGGGATGCTCTTGGCGCCCTTGGCGGTCACATCGATAAAGTCGGGCGAACGCACGAGCTTATCCTCGTCGACGTACTTGCGGACCGCGCGAAGCGTCTCTTTGTCGTCGCGCGTCGAAAACGTAAAGTGACCGTTGTCCTTGGTGAAGATGGCAAAACGCGTAATCTTCTTGGTGCCGCGCAAAACCTCGGCGGCAATATAGTCGACCTCGTCCCACGGGATTTGAATATAATCCTCGGGATTGCGCTCGTTATAGTACTCGAACGCCTTATTGCCCACCATCACGTTACCGTGGCTGGTAAGCCCCATCAGGCAGGTTGCCGGCGTTGCCAGATCGACCGTGCTGTTCTGAGATTGCGCCATACGCGCCTCGCCCTCCAATTAAAACAATCGGACCGCATCCAGTGTACCCACCGGGTGCGGTCCGTTTCAATGGCTCAAAAGCCCTTACCTAGCAACTCTCGGTCTTAAGCCGAAGCGTGCTTACATGAAGCCGCAGAAGCGACCGATGATGCCAACGGCGAAGAGAGCCAGAATGATGACGATCGGGCTAACCTTCTTCTTGAGGAGCTTGCAGACCAGCAGGGTCAGGCACACGGCGGCAAGGCCGGGGATGAGCTGATCGAGGTTACCCTGGAGCGTGGTGACCTTCATCTGATCAAGGGCGGTAGCACCGACGGAGTTGTACATCGTCAGCGCTTCCTTGATACCCTCGGAACCGGAAGGCAGGCTAGCCCAGTCGATAAAGGCGCCAGCAGACTGCTTGACCGTGGAGACGATCGGGGTGAAGGAAATGGACACCCAGCGCTCGACCAGGGCGCCGATGATGAACATACCCAGGATGGAAGCGCCCTCGGTGACCTTGCCCATCAGACCGCCGGAGAGGTCCTTGGCGATAGAGGAGCCGACCTTGTAGCCAAACTCCTGTGTGTACCACAGGAAAGCGTAACGGATGATGTTCCACGCGAAGAAGAACAGCAACGGACCGACGATGCTGCCGGACATGGCCAGGGAAGCGCCCAGAGCGCCCAGAATCGGGCGAAGGGTGAACCAGAAGACGGGGTCACCGACGCCGGCGAGCGGGCCCATCATACCGACCTTGACGCCCTGGATGGCGACGTCATCGATCGGAGCACCGTTGGCGCGCTCCTCCTCGAGGGCGAGGGTAACGCCAATGACGGGGGCGGAAACATAGGGGTGGGTGTTATAGAACTCCAGGTGGCGCTTAAGCGCGGCAATCTGGTCATCCTTGCTGGTGTAGAGCTTCTTGATCGCAGGGATCATTGCGAAGCACCAGCCGCCGTTCTGCATACGCTCGTAGTTCCACGAGCCCTGAAGGAACTGATGACGGAAGCAAACCTTCTTACGGTCAGCCTTGGTGAGCTGAATCTTGTTCTCTGCCATATGTATCACTCCCCTCCTACTCGTAATCGTTCAGAATGTCGCCGAGCGGGTCGCCGGAGCCACCGCCCGTGCCGCCACCCTGCTTGGCCAGATCCTTAAGGCCAAGGTAGATGAGGGCAAGGGAGATGCCGATGAGGCCAAGGGCGATCAGCGTGAGCTGAGGGATGGCAGCAAGGACAAAGCCGAGGATGAAGAACGGCCAGGTCTCCTTGGTGGCCATCATGTTGATGACCATGGCGTAACCGACGGAAGCGACCATGCCGCCGCCGACGGCCATGCCGCCGGACAGCCAGTCGGGCATAGCGTTAAGCGCGTTGGTAACAGCCTCGGCCGGGATAACGCACAGAAGTACTGCCGGGATGGCGATACGAAGGCCCTGCATGAGGATGGCAGCGTACTGCCAGCGCTCGATGCCGGAGAAGTCGCCCTTCTCGGCGCAACCGTCCATGGCGTGAGCGATAGCGGTAGCAATGGTACGGCAGATCATGGTCAGGAACAGACCAGCGACCGACAGCGGGACGGCGACGGCGATGGCCGCGGTAACGGCCTTGGCCGAATCAGTGGCGCCGCCGTTGAGGGCGAGCACCATGATGATCGAAGAAGCGACCGAGGCCAGAGCGGCGTCAGGCGCGACGGCGGCGCCGACGTTAGCCCAGCCAAGGGCCATCATCTGGAGCGAACCGCCCAGGAGGATGCCCTCCTGAAGGTGACCGGTTACGAGACCGATAAGCGTGCATGCCACGAGCGGCTGATGGAACTGGAACTCATCCAGAACGCCTTCCATACCGGCAAGCAACGCGACAATCGCAACAAGCAGAATAGTGATTGCAGACATGTATCGGACCCTCCTTTACTATGCTTGAGCGGCCAGTTCGGCCTTAGCTTTCTTCAACATGGCGTCGAGATCCTCGGAGGCATCCGAAGGAACCTTGCGGACCTCGAACTTGACGCCCTTGGCCTTGAGGGCCTCGAGGGTCTTAACGTCGTCATCGCCCATAGCGACGGCGTTGGTGACGACGACCTTGCCCTTGGAGTGAGCCATGGAACCGATGTTGACTTCCTTGATGTCGACGCCGGCCTCGATGGCCTTGAGCAGATCCTGCGGGTTCTCGAAGAGCAGCATGGCCTTGGTGCCACCAAAGCGCGTGTCCTTGACGACCTCGGCCATCTTCTTGATGGGAACGACGTTGGCATGGACTCCCGGAGGGGCAGCCTGCTCGATCATGGTCTTGCGGAGCTCGTCGTGAGCAACGCCGTCGGAAACCACGATGATGCGGTTGGGGTTGATCTGCTTGGTCCACGTGGTGGCCACCTGACCATGAAGCAGACGGGTGTCGATACGGACGTGGGCAATCTTGATGTGCCCGTCGCCGATGACCGTTCCCGGAGGGATGGCGCCTGCAGGAGCAGCGGCGGCCGTAGCCGGCTTCTTCTCCTCGGGCTCCAGAGACTCGGGCTTGACGCGCACGCCAGCCTTAGCCTCAGTCACGAGATGTTTTGCGATCGCATGTGCAGTGTTCTTTGCGTCAAAGCGCTGCGAATATGCCTCGATGAGCATAGGCAGGTTGACACCGGTGACGATAGCCCAGGAATCGTGGCCCTCGATGAGCCCGCTGATCTGGTTGAACGGCGTGCCGCCCCACAGATCAACGAGGAAGAGTACCTGCTCCTGGTCGTCGAAGGAAGCGACTGCTTCCTCGACCTTAGCACGGAAGTCGTCGGGGCCCATGCTCGGCTCGAGCGAGACCACGGCCACAGACGGCTGATCGCCAAAGACCATCGAGCCCGTCTGCTTGATTCCAGCTGCCAAGTCCCCGTGGCTAGCAAGAACAATACTTACCATCACATAACCTCCTTTTTGTCTACGTAATTCCTACACGACATGAAAGGAGTATACCTGTTTGGATTGTGGAATTATAGCTAAATCCGCAAAAGGTTGGATTATTTGTTTAAATGTCTAAGTTTGTTACAAGTTGATTACGTTACTGCTTTTTGACTCATTACACGACAAGGCGTCGCTCATCAAGCCATTCATTTTACAGATACAAGCAGGCTGTTCATTAATATCGATTTTAGGCAAGCGCGAATGCGCTTATACTGCCGCCATTTTGTTTAAACAGACATGGCTTGACTTTTTTCGTGATTTATGTTCTACGAAACCACTCAAAATAGTTGCGGTGGAATAGTTCTCGTTTAAGAGCCAGAAGGCTGGATTTAGGAACTATTTCACCACAACTTATAGGGGATCCTAGACGATGTGGAGGGGGTTGGCGGCGTCGACGGCGTCGGGGGCGTCGGAGGGGTCATCGGGAACAGTGTCTGCCGGGTCCTCGTCGGGGGTCTCGATCTGTTTGATCATGACCTCTTGGCCCTGCAGCAAATAGGTCTCGCCGCTACCGCAATGGGGACAGGTCTTGCCATGCTCGACCGTCGCATAGTCGTGGCCGCACGCCTCGCAATGCGTCACGGCGTTGACGGGCTCCACAATAAGCTCCGCACCCTCGGTAATGGACTTTTTATCTGCCGCCCAGCGCCAAGCGTCGAGCAGCAAGTCGGGAACGACGCCCGAGACCTCGCCCAGCAGCAGCGTGACGCTCGAAACGCGACGCACGCCATTGGCGCGCGCCACGTTCTCGACATCGCGAATGATGTGATAGACGATTCCGAGCTCGTGCACTATTAGTTCCTTCCGCCGTTCTACCGAACGGCGGTCGGCTTGACGCTGCGCGAACCCCAGACGGGCGATCTGCCTTTCAATCGTCGGTCATGGGCAAAAGCCCTATGCCCTCCTCTTTCAAGGCACCTCGCCACGTCTGGGGCTCGCTCGCTGTCCAACCGCCTTCTGCGCCGTTCGCTTTCTTGTTAGGTTCTTTTACTTCTTACCAAATTTGATTTTGATGGCGCGTTTCAAAGCATACTTGCCCAGGCTTGGGAGCTTTTGTTCGTATTTGACCATCGTGGAGCACTCGGGGCGATCGCGATCCAGGTGGATGGCATCGAACGCGCACTTGGTGGTGCACAGACCGCAGCCGATGCACTTGTTGGGGTCGACGATCGAGGCGCCGCAACCCAGGCAGCGGGCGGTCTCGGCGCGCACCTGTTCCTCGGTAAAGGTCTCAACATACTCGCTAAACGGCGCAGCCTTCTCGCGCTCGCGGTCGACATGCGCAACCTCGCGGCTCGCGTTGTCGTAGCCCTCGAGCACAACGTCGTCGCGGTCAAGCGCGGTGTAGCGGCGCTGGTTGCGGCCGATGGTGAGCGTGGAGCCCGGCTGCACAAAGCGATGGATGGACACCGCGGCCTCGTGACCGGCGGCGATAGCGTCGATGGCAAAGCTAGGACCGGTGTAGACGTCACCACCCACAAAGATGTCGGGTTCGGCGGTCTGGTAGGTCTGGGGATCGGCAAGGGCACCCTGACCACGGCCAAGCTCCACTTTGGAGCCAGCCAGCAGGTCGCCCCACACAATGGACTGGCCAATCGACATGACTACGCGGTCGGCATCGACACGGCGCAGATCGTTCTCGTCGTACTCGGGCGCAAAACGGCCCTCGTCGTCAAAGACACGCGCGCAGCGCTTGAAGGTGATGCCGCACACACGACCGGCCTCGTCCAGGTGAATCTCCTTGGGGCCCCAGCCGCAGCTGATGTGGGCGCCGTCCTCAACGGCCTCGCGACGCTCCTCCTCGCTAGCGGGCATCTGGGCCTCGCTCTCCAGGCAGAACATCTCAACGTGCTCGGAACCCAGACGGCAGGCGTTGCGCGCGACGTCGATAGCCACGTTGCCGCCGCCCACCACGATGGTGCGGCCGGGCAGTGCATCGATCTTGCCACTGTTGACCTCGCGCAAGAAGTCGACGGCCACGATCACGTCCTCGGCATCCTCGCCCGGAATACCGGCAAGGCGGCCGCCCTGGCAGCCAATGGCAACATAAAAGGCCTTAAAGCCCTGCTCGCGCAGCTCGTCGAGCGTCACATCGCGACCGACCTCCACGCCATAGCGGAACTCGGCGCCCATCAGGCGAATGATCTCGACCTCGGCCTCGATGACGTCCTTCTGCAGCTTAAAGCTGGGAATGCCGTAGGTGAGCATGCCGCCCGGGCGCTCGTTCTTCTCGAACACGACGGGCTTGTAGCCCTTCTCGGCCAGATAGAAGGCGCAGGACAGACCGGCCGGGCCGGCACCGATGATGGCGATCTTCTGATCGAAGCCGCCAGCGCGTGTCGGCGTCACCACGGGCGGGACATAGCGGGTCGCGGCTTCAAGATCGCGCTGGGCGATAAACTTCTTGACCTCGTCGATAGCCACGGCGGCGTCCACACGGCCACGGGTGCAGGCATCCTCGCAGCGGCGGTTGCACACGCGGCCGCAGATAGCGGGCAGCGGGTTCTCGCGCTTGATGAGCGCCAGCGCCTCGTCATAGCGGCCCTGCGCCGCAAGCTTCAAGTAGCCCTGAACGGCAACGTGCGCGGGGCAAGCCGTCTTGCAGGGCGCGGTGCCGGACTCGTGCGTCTCGATACGGTTATCGTTGCGGTAGTTGGGCGACCACTTGGTGTGGTCCCACTTGGTGGCATCGGGCAGCTCTTGGCGCGGATACTCGGGCACCTGTCCGCCGGCCTTTTTGCTGCAGAGCTTCTGGCCCAGCTTGGCGGCACCGGCCGGGCACACTTCAACGCAGCGACCGCAGGCCACGCACTTGTCCTTCTCGACCTTGGCGACATAGGCCGATCGCGACAGGTTGGGCGTGTTGAACAGCTGCGAGGTGCGCAGTGCGTAGCACACGTTGACGTTGCAGTTGCAGATGGCGAAGATCTTGTTCTCGCCGTCGATATTGGTGATCTGGTGCACAAAGCCGTTGTCCTCGGCCTGGCGCAAAATGTCGTAGACTTCCTCGCGCGTCACATAGTGGCCGCGGTCGGTCTCGACCACATAGTCGGCCATATCGCCCACGGCAATGCACCAGTCGGCGGGGTCGTCGGCGCAGCCCTCGCCCATCACGCGACGGCTCGCGCGGCAGCTGCAGGTGCTGGCGGCATACTTACCCTCGTATTTGTCGAGCCAATGCTCGATATGCTCAATCGGCACCGAGGTGCTCGAAGCATCGATAGCCTTCTCGACCGGAATGACGTGCATGCCGATACCGGCGCCTCCGGGCGGTACCATCGGCGTGGCTTTGGACAGCGGACCCTTGGACGCCTGCTCAAAGAACTTGGCGTAGACCGGATGCTCCTCGAGCTGGCTCACGCGCATGTTGAGGAACTCGGCGGAACCCGGTACCAGCATGGGCAGCACCCACTGCTTGGCGCGCTCGGGATTTTCCCAGTTGTACTCGAGCAGGCCCGTGTAGCTCATGTCGTCGAGCATCTTCTCGATCTGGGCCTCGGGCATGCCGGTGAGCTTGACCATCTCGGGCAGCGTATAGGGACGGCGCATCTTCATCTTGCAGAGCACCTCGGCCTGCTCGTCGGTCGCGGCCTCGGCAAACGACCAGTACTCGTAGCCCAGCAGCTCGTCGCGATGCAGCAGACGGTTGGTGCAGTGCTCGCACAGCTTGACAATTGCCTCGCGCGGATGCTCCGGCAGCGGCGGCACGAACTCCGAACCGATATCGGGCTCGGTGTAGCTAATTCCCGGTCCGTTGAGAATCATGGTTGTCCCTTCTCTTGCCGCAGCCCGACGAGGCCGCAGCGCCCCTCTTTTTTTGCAGGTCGGGCATGCCCCATGCCGTTCACCCGCCATTGTTGACATTGTGTCAAAAATAGTATTGACGAACCGTCAACAATATTCAAGACTGCTAGGTGAACGGTCAGGCAAAAGAGGATGAAAGGCGGCAAAACATGGGCGACAACACAGCAGATACCTCTGTGGTCGATGCCGTCCCCGCATCCGATAGCGCGGCAAAGCGCCTGACGGGCGACGAACGCCGTCGCGAGATCCTCGATGCCGTGCGCACCGTGAGTTCCGAGCTGGGCGTGTCGCATCTATCCGTCTCGGCCGTAACCAAGCGAGCCGGCTGCACGCGCTCGCTGTTCTACCACTACTTTGCCGATATGGACGCCGCCGTCACCGCCGTCATGGACGAGGCGATCGACGGTTTTATCTCCGAGCTCGAGCAGTGGAACGCCAGCCGCACCGTCGGTGATATCGAGGGCGCACTCGACACCGTCGCTCCGCTCTTTAAGCGACTGGTCGTGAGCGGCCACGAGCTGCCGAGCACGCTCACCTCGAGCAGCGGTGCGCTCTACGGCGGCTTTTTGCACAACGTGGTCCAGCGCGTGGCGCAGTATATCTGCGACACCACCGTGGTGGATTTTGTCGCCCATCATGAGCTACGCATCGACCATGTCTACGAGACGTTCTACACCCTCATCATGGGGTTGTTGATGTATATCCGCACACACCCCGATGTGCCCGACGAGACGGTCAAGGAAATCATCGCCTCGACACTCCACATCGAGGGCTATACCGCCAAGTATCCGGAGCGCAAGCCCCAGAACTGACGACATTTGGCCAAACTGCCCGCGATCAGAAGAGGGGCCGCGGGCGTGTGAAAGGAGAGCAGCATGCTGTTCGATGTTTGGGGTAGCGATACCCTTATCCACTGGGCTGGCTGGGCCATGGTCTTTATTGGCCTGATCGTGCTCAACGAGGTCGGCCGCCGCACCAAGCTGGGCGCGGCAATCATCTTTGGCGTGGCTCCGCTGGCCATGACCATCTACTGCGTCGCCATCGCCGTGGGCGTTTCGCAGGGTGCCGAGTGGGCGCTCACCAACCCCACCCACGTGTACCAGAACAGCTGGTTCCACTACGCCAAGGTGTACGCGGCGCTGGCCGGTTGCTGGGGCTTCATTGCCATTAAGTACCAGTGGGGCAAGATCGGCAAGGCGCATTGGTTCCGCGCGTGGCCGTTTGTGATCGTCGCCATCAACATCTTGATCGCCGTCGTGTCCGACTTCGAGAGCGCCTATCACTTCTTTGTCCTGGGCGAGTCCACCTGGGTCACTTCCGAGGGTGCCACACAGCTTGCCGGCTGGAACAACGTGTTCAACGGTATCGCCGGTCTCATCAACATCTTCTGCATGACCGGTTGGTGGAGCGTCTACGCCTCCGAGGACAAGACCGACATGCTGTGGCCCGACATGACCTGGGTCTACATCATCGCCTACGATATCTGGAACTTCTGCTACACCTACAACTGCCTGCCCACCCACTCCTGGTTCTGCGGCTTTGCACTGCTGCTGGCGCCCACCGTCGCCGCCTTTATCTGGAACAAGGGCGGCTGGATCCAGAACCGCGCCTTCACGCTGGCCATTTGGTGTATGTTTGCCCAGGTGTTCCCCTACTTCCAGGAGGAGTCCATCTTTGTGACCCACTCCACGCTCGACCCCGGCGCCGCTACCGCGGTCTCGGTCGCCGCGCTGATCGCCAACGTCGCCGCAATCATCTACATCGCCTACCGTGCCAAGAAGCTCGGCCGCAATCCCTACAAGCAGGATGTCTTTGAGGGCACCAGCGATTGGGAGAAGGCTACCGCTCGCCGCGCCAAGGTGGATTACGCTCACGCCGAGTAACGCGCCTGGCGCAAACATCGCTTGAGTACGAAGCCGCGTAGCCGGCTCCGCGCAACTCAACGCATTGCAGAGCCCCCGGAATGTGATTCGTCCGCGTTCCGGGGGCTTTTTGCTGCCGCGAGGATGCGGCTAAACGATGCACTCGGGTTAAATCGGATCTTATATTTCGCATGCGCTTTATATAGCTCCATTTTTGGGTACAGTGTTGTCCCGATATTGAGCTTGGGGGATATATGAAAGACGAGACGATGGGCCAAGAGGATGCGGCCCAAGATGCAGAAGCGTGTGCCGAGGCCCTGGAGAGCCTAGACCGGATTTCGCTTGACGATGTTGCGTTTGACGATTCGAGCGTTGATGTGCAGGATGAGCCGGAAATCGAGGCGCAGCCCGATGGTCAGGATGCAAAAGACGATGGCACCGCGCCCACCGAAGACGGGGCGGGGCACGAGGATTCCGAATGCGAGGCCGACGGTCAGCCCGAATCCGACACGAGCGAGGAAACCATCTTGCTCGACAACTTGCCGGCCGAAGATTCGCTGACCCGCGAGCTCCCTGGCTTAGGCTCTGCGCCTGCCGTGGACGAGACCATCGCCATGGGCGATATTCCCCTGCCGTCCGTTCCCTCGGCACATGAGGCCGAGGTTCGTCATCGTAAGATGTCGCCCAAGCGCCGCAACCTGATGGTTGCCGGCGTTGTGGCCGTCGCGCTCGTCGCCGGCGGCGCAGGCTATGCTGCCTGGAACGGATATCAGCAAGAGCAGGCTGCCGCTGTCGCCGCCAGTGCGCACACGATGATGTCGGTGCAAATTGGCGTGCATGCCGCGGGCCTCGACTGCTCAACTGGCTCCAAGATTCCCGTGCAGGTGAGCGGACAGGATTCCGACGGTTCTTCCGTGAGCGAAACGCTCTACGTTGACGAGCATGGTCGCGGCATTAAGCTGCTGCCCGGCGATTACACGTTCTCCATTGCTGGATCCCCCATCGCGGAAGACGGCACCATCTACACCGTCCCGACCACCAAGGCGCAGGTCACCATTAAGAGCGATGGGCAGGATCTGCGCGCTCAAGCCACCTTTAAGCTCAAGGTACCTTCGGCCGACACGGTGACTGACGACCAGATCGATGCCGCCGCCAAGTATGCCGAGGAAGGGGGCGCAAGCTCTGCCGCCGCGGCAAAGATACTCCAGCAGGCGGCAATTACGCGCCGCGATGCCGCCGCCAACGCCGTAAGCGCAAGCGAGGCTCAGTCCGCCCGCGATGCCGACGCTCGGCACAAGGCGACGAACCTGTATCAGCTCGATATTCCGGTTGAGTGGTATGGCAAGGTCGCAACCTGGCAAAACGGCAGCACGCTGTGCATTTATCTGGACAGCGACACCAACACACCGCTCGTGACGCTTGTCGCAGTGCGCGACGGCGAGACCTTTACCCCCGATGACGGCGATACGGTTTTGGGCACGGTCAGCCTGGGCAACGGCTACACCGTCTACGCCAGCGGCCCTGTCTATCCGTACGTGATTCCGCAAACCATCAACGGGCGCACGCAGAACCCCGTGTCGACCTACCCCATGGACCAGGCTATTGAACTTGTCGAGCTTACGACCGGCAACCGCTACACCTATAGCCAGATTAAGAACGACCTGGTTGGCAAAGACGGCAACGCAGACGCCGCGACCAAACTCGAGACCGACTACCTCGCCCAGATTCTCCTGCCAAGCATCAAAGCCCAGGACTAGCCGGCCCGAAGACAGCCGCCCAACACCCACATCCCTAACGCAGTTGCGGTGGAATAGGGACGGTTTTTGCTGGTAAAACCGCAAAATAGTCCCTATTTCACCGCAACTTATTGGTGGCCTTTTGGATGGCACTCAGCGCCACGGATCGGCTTCGAACAGTGGCTCGCGCTCGGGGCGGCGATCACTGTAGGGATCGTAGCCGTCATCGTCCTCGTTCTCGGCGCGGATATAGGGGTCGCGCGGCTTGGGTGCCGGTCTGGACGTGGGCTTGGGCGCCGGCGCGCTTGTCTTGATCTCGTCTTTCATCTGCATAACTCCTTGCATCGCATCCGTTCAGCATCATCGATTGTCGCACGAAAAAGGGCGGCGGACCCAATTGGATCCGCCGCCCTTGGCGTTTAGAGACGACTGGCAGATTTTAAGGCATGGCCCAAAATCTACTCGGCGTCGGGCACCTCGTAGGTGGCCGCCGGCGTGTTGTCGCACACGACGGTAAAGCCGCCATCCTTGTCGACATCGACCGTCACCTGATCGCCCTCGCGCACCGTGCCGTCGATGATAGCGGCAGCGATGGCATCCACGACCTCGCGCTGAACCAGACGCTTGAGCGGACGGGCGCCAAACACGGGGTCCAGGCCGCCCACGGCGAGCATCTGCTTGGCCGCCGGGGTGATGGCAAGCGTCATGCGCTCCTTGGCCAGACGCGCGCGGACGTCGGCAAGCTGGATGTCGACAATCTTCTCGATCTGCGCCATGCCGAGCGGATGGAACACCACGATATCGTCGATACGGTTGAGGAACTCGGGGCGGAAGGTCTGAGCCATGGCCGCGTCGACCTGATGGCGCATCTCCTCCTCGTCCTTGCCGGAAAGCTCGGCGATAGCCTTGGAGCCCACGTTAGACGTCATGATGATAATCGTGTTCTTGAAGGACACCTGGCGACCCTGGCCATCGGTCAGGCGGCCGTCGTCGAGCACCTGCAGCAGCACGTTGAAGACATCCGGATGGGCCTTCTCCATCTCGTCGAGCAAGATTACGGAGTACGGACGACGGCGCACGGCCTCGGTGAGCTGGCCGCCCTCGTCGTAGCCCACGTATCCCGGGGGCGCACCGATCAGACGCTGGACGCTGAACTTCTCCATGTACTCGGACATGTCGATACGCACGAGCGCGCGCTCGTCATCGAACAGGCACTCGGCCAGCGCCTTGGCGAGCTCGGTCTTGCCCACGCCGGTGGGGCCCAGGAAGAAGAAGCTGCCGATGGGCTTGTCCGGATCGGAGAGGCCCGCACGGCTGCGGCGCACAGCTGCGGCGACGGCGGAGACGGCCTCGTCCTGGCCGATGACGCGCTTATGCAGCTCGCCCTCCAAGCCCTTCAACTTGTCGAGCTCGCCCTGCATCATCTTGGACACGGGCACGCCGGTCCAGGCGCTCACGACCTCGGCGATCTCATCGGAGGTCACCTGCTCGTTGAGGCCCTCGCCGTCCTGCTGCTTTTGTGCCTCGAGCGCAGCCTCGGACTCCTGAATCTGCTGCTGCAGACCCGGGATCACGGAATAGCGCAGCTCGGACGCACGACCCAAATCGCCGTTGCGCGTCGCGCGCTCCTCTTCGCTCTTGGCCTCGTCGAGCTGCCCCTTGAGCTCCTGCACGTGATCGATGGCGTTCTTCTGGTTGAGCCAGCCGGCCTTTTGCACGTTGAGTTTTTCCTGGACCTCGGCAATCTCCTGGCGCAGAGCCTCCAGACGCTCCTTGGAGGCATCGTCGGTCTCCTTCATGAGCGCCTGCTCCTCGATCTGCAGCTGGGTGAGCTGACGCGTGGTGGCGTCGATCTCGACCGGCATGCTGTCGAGCTCCATGCGCAGGCGACTTGCGGCCTCGTCGACCAGGTCGATGGCCTTGTCGGGCAGGAAACGGTCGGCGATATAGCGATCGGAGAGGTCGGCAGCTGCCACGAGCGCGCTGTCGGTGATGTGCACGCCGTGGAAGATCTCGTACTTCTCCTTGAGGCCACGCAAGATCGAAATAGTGTCTTCAACGGTGGGCTCGCTCACCATCACGGTCTGGAAACGACGTGCGAGCGCCGCGTCCTTCTCGATGTACTTGCGGTATTCGTCGAGCGTGGTCGCGCCAATCGCGTGCAGGTCGCCACGAGCGAGCGCAGGCTTGAGGATGTTACCGGCGTCCATGGAGCCCTCGGTGGCACCCGCGCCCACGATGGTATGAAGCTCATCGATGAACAGGATGACCTTGCCCTCGGATTTCTGTACCTCCTTGAGCACGGCCTTCAAGCGGTCCTCGAACTCACCGCGGTACTTGGCGCCGGCGACCAGCGCGCTCATGTCGAGCTCGATGAGGTCGCGGTCACGCAGGGTGCTCGGAACGTCGCCGGCCACGATACGCTGGGCGATACCCTCGACGATGGCCGTCTTGCCGACGCCCGGCTCGCCGATGAGCACGGGGTTGTTCTTGGTGCGACGGGACAGGACCTGGATGGTACGACGGATCTCGTCGGT
The DNA here is from genome assembly GCA_902496845.1 of uncultured Collinsella sp. GTDB lineage: Bacteria > Actinomycetota > Coriobacteriia > Coriobacteriales > Coriobacteriaceae > Collinsella. The sequence continues at coordinate 15,155 of CABVCJ010000011.1, read as the reverse complement.
ACGGCCGATGACCGGGTCGAGCTTGCCGGCACGGGCAAGGTCGCAGATATTGCGGCCGTACTGCTCCAGCGCCTCAAACTGCGTCTTGTCCTCGGCAGACGTCACGCGGTCATCGCCGCGCAGCTCCTCGTAGACTTGCTCGATGCGCTCCTTGGTGACGCCTGCGTCGCGCAGAACGCGGCCGGCCTCGCCCTTGTCCTCGGCAAGTGCCATCAGCAGATGCTCAGTCACCACAAAGCTGTCGCCCATCTTGGTGGCCTTCTTCTCGGCCTTCTCGATGACGCGGACGAGCTCGTTGGACAGGCCCATCTGCTGACCCTCGCCCGAAACCTTGGGCGCGCGGTCGATGGCATCCTGCGTGGAGCGTGCGAGCTGGGCCGGATCAGCGCCGATGCGCTCGATGATCACGGAGATATTGCGCTCGCCGGCACCGAGCAGGGCAGACAGCAGGTGAATCGGCTCCACCGCGCCGGCCTGCGCATCGGCAGCCGTGCTCATGGCGGTCTGCAACGCCTCGCGCGACGTCATTGCTAGCTTATCGATTCTCATGGAATCACCTCTCTTGGGGCGGCCGCCCTACGGGGCGGCTTCACGTTGTTCGAGAAGTATTGTTGCCAGCTTTGTACGATCTTATACATAAATCTAAGTCTCTATATATAAGATTTTCTGAGTGATTAAGAGATAGGGGGCAGACCCGCTCGCCTGCTGCGGCCTCATCCCCTTACTATCTCAATCTGTAACATCTATCGACCGTTTCCGGCTCCAGATGTTACAGATCGAGACGAATTATTCAGCGGCGCCCGTTTGTCTCAATCTGTAACATCTAGTCAGCAAATAGAGCTCTATCTGTTACAAATCGAGACGAACAGAAAACACCCGGATCAAAAATCTAAATCTGTAACACCAGGCCCACTTTTAGCGGCCAAGATGTTACAGATCGAGACAGACCGAAAACCACCACAAAGAGGACAGGCACCTTTGTGGTGGTCGCGGTCTCTACTCCTTCGCCGAACCCGTACTTCCCGATTCGGCGTTCCAGGGCATCTCATCCTCGAACAGCCATGTACGGGCAGACCCACTATCGCGTGCAGTCTGCGGGTCGGGCAAGCAGGTCTGTTCATAGGCATCCTGAATGCACTGACCCATAAAATCGTTGAGCTCGGTCTGGTTGCCCTCCATGACATAGGCGACATCGCCGGCCATGATGTAGATACCCGGTCCCTCATTGCCCTCGTAGCCAGGATCGTACGAAACATCACATAACTTGGCGCCATTCGCGGTGTCCAACTCGATGGACGAGCGGCATCCGCCAACCATGTCGTTCGCTTTTGCCCGATAGGACGCATATCCGTACCAACGCTTAAATGTTTTGCCCTTGAGTAGCTCGGACGCCCTATCGATCAGGCTTGTATCCGTGGTATAGCGCATGGCCCCAAGCTGAATACGCGGATAATTGCTAATACCCAGCACAGCCGGCTGCTCATCAAAATCAACGGTAATGGTCTCGGGCTTGTCGTCGCCGGTCAGAAGTTCGACAGATTGAGTCATAGGCTTGACCACCGGCTCCGTCACCGCAGCAGGTAGAAATGCCATACCGACAGCGCCCGCGCCAACCACAGCGATCGCAAGCGCCAAGACAATCAATCCAATACGGGCAGGACTTCTCACAGCAAAGCACCTCACAATGCAAGCCTTCGCCATCTGTACTAATAATATCGCCAGCCAGCACTATTACCAAAAGAAGCTGCTCGCACCCCACCACCACAAAGGCGCCTGTCCCCTTCGTGGTGGTTTTCGACGCTAACGGTCGACCATCTCACGCCATGAGATTAAACTTGAATTGTTCTCTGAACATATCCATTTCTGCCTATCCTCAACAGCTCTTTGTCTCGAGGAGCGCATATGAAGCCGTCTCATTCCACCGGTCGCAACGTCATCGCCATTCTCGCCATACCCATCGTGATGCTCTTCCTTATCGTCATCACGCCCTTTTCTTTTGGTATCGCCTCGCCCTTCGATCTTTGCGGGATGATCGACGCCGGCTCGCGTGCCACCTCGCTCTCCTTTGTCTGCCGTGGCGTGTTCTACGAATATGCAATTCCCACCGGAAGTTGGCAGTCCAAGTTACCGTTGCTCGGCAAGGTCGACGGATGCTCCCCCTATTTCTGCCTTGAACCTCAGGCGCTAAACTATCTAATCGACGACCAGCCACTCGACTCCATCACCCTCGCCTACGACTACGCACCAAACACCGATGAGCGCCACATGAACCAAGTCCTCGACAAGATGCTTGGGCAATGCGGGCTCACCGAGGAGGCCGGTCGAACCATCTATAGCAACCAGAAATTAAAGCGAACAGAACTCCGCCGTGTCGGAAAAATCAAAGGGCGAAACGGGGCCGCCTACTGGGATGCCTGGGCAACACGCGACAAGGGCGAATTCGGACACAGCACCTATATGGTCACCGTCTATACCAAGGATGGGATCAAGGACGATGTTGACGATTTCGCGTCATCCAAACTCGGCATCCCCAAAACAACCAAACCCGCCAGCCCGGATGAAATCCTGTAGAGACGCTCATTAGAATGTCGTTCAGCGAGCGCGGCAGCATCGAGCTCGCCCCCACCACCACAAAGGGGACAGGAGCCTTTGTGATGATCTTCGGCCCCGGCGTTCACCATCTCGATCTATAACATCTAGCTGCCGTTTTGGACCTCAGATGTTACAGATCGAGACGAAATGTTCAGCAGTTCCCGTTTATCTAAATCTGTAACAACTACTCGGCAAATAAGGGTCTACCTGTTACAGAACGAGACAAACCGCGGACCACCACAAAGGTGCCTGTCCCCTTTGTGGTGGTTTTCGACAAAAAGAAACCGCCCCATTAACAGAGGCGGCATCAAGCAAGTCTATTTATTAGTGCCCCTCAAGACCCAACGAGAACGCAGAAATGTAGCCCGGGGCTTACCCTTTCCCGAACGCGACCCTCGCGAAGCGCGTGAGCGGGCGGGAAAGGGTAAGCCCCGGGCGGACAATTAAGTGCGTTACTCGGCAGCGGCCTTGAACTTGTTGTAGTTGATCAGGCAGCCGGCCTTGACGATGGCACGCTCCTCTGCCGTCATATCGGCAATATAGAGCTCAATCTGCTCGACCGTGCCGTCGGCGCGCACCACGTAGGCGGCGATGTCCTTCAGGTCACCATCTAGCGCGGCGCGGATACCCGGCACAAAGACGTAGTCGCCCACCTCAAAGTTGGGCTCGGCCTCCATCTGGAAGGGCACCATGCCCCAGTTCATCACATTGGAGCGATAGCGCTTGGTGGCGTACTCGTGGACGATGTTGGCCAGGCCGCCAATTACGCGCTGGCAGCTCGCGGCCTGCTCGCGGGCAGAACCGTCACCGGGCTTCTTGGCATAGAACATGGAGCCGTACTCGGTCGCCTTGGCGTCGGCAGCGACACCCGCGCCGGCCAGCGCCTCAAACACGCCGGCAAGCTCGGCATCGAGTGCCGCCAGGTCACCCGCGGACTCGCCAGCCACGCGGCGCTTCTCCACGGCGTCGACCTCCTTGGAACGGCCCACGTAGGCCGGGTCGCGACGGCTAAGCGTAAACTCGGCCAGACCCAACGGGTTGGAGCGGAAGGAGCTCGTCTCGCCCGAGGGAATGAGCTCATCGGTCGTAGTGACCGGGTCCATGATTTTGGAGCACACCTTGAGCAGGATGTCATCGCCGAGGGGCTCCATCGCGGGCCACGGCTTGATGTTGGGACCCTCGACCAGCTCGTCGGCAGGCTCCGCCTTGCCAAAGCCCCAGTACACGCGCTTTTTGTACGGTGCGTCGTCGAAAGTGTACTCGCAGGCCTCGTCCCAAGTCTCCTCGGGCAGGTCGGTCGCCGGCGTCAGGACGCCGCCGTTGGCAGCCGTCGCCGCAATGGAGCGGGCATCCATCAGGGCCACGGCGCTCAGCTGGCCATTACCCGGCTTGGAACCCTCGCGGTTGGGAAAATTGCGCGTGGTGTGGCGGATGGACAGGCCGTTGTTGGCAGGCGTGTCACCGGCACCAAAGCACGGGCCGCAGAACGCCGTGCGCACGATCGCGCCGGCCTCCATAAGGTCGTAGATATAGCCGCGGCGTGTAAGCTCGAGCGCCACGGGCTGGCTTGTGGGATAGACCGACAGCGAGAACTCGCCGCAGCCGGTGTTAGCGCCCTTGAGCACGCGGGCAGCCTGGACCACGGAGTCGTAATTGCCGCCCGAGCAGCCGGCAATAACGCCCTGCTGCACGTGCAGCTTGCCGTCGACGATCTTGTCGAGCAGGCTAAAGTGCGTCTTGCCTTCGCCGATCTTGGCAGCCTCGAGCTCCACCTCGTGCAGGATGTCCTCGAGATTCTCGTTGAGCTCGTCAATCTCGAAGCCGTTGGAAGGATGGAACGGCAGCGCGATCATGGGCTTGACGCTCGACAGATCGACCTCGACGCAGCCGTCGTAGTAGGCAACATCGGCGGGCTTGAGCTCGCGGTAGTCGTCGCCGCGGCCGTGCATGGTCAAAAACGCGTGTGTGTCCTCGTCGGTAGCCCAGATGCTCGACAGGCAGGTGGTCTCGGTGGTCATGACATCGACGCCGTTGCGGTAGTCAGTCGTCATGCTCGCGATGCCGGGGCCCACAAACTCCATGACCTTGTTCTTAACGTAGCCCTTGGCAAAGACGGCGCGGATGATGGCGAGCGCCACATCGTGCGGGCCGACGCCGGGGCGCGGGGCGCCCGTGAGGTAGATGGCGACGACGCCGGGATAGGCAACGTCGTAGGTGTCGCGCAGCAGCTGCTTTGCCAGCTCGCCTCCGCCCTCGCCCACGGCCATGGTGCCCAGGGCGCCATAGCGGGTGTGCGAGTCGGAACCCAGAATCATCTTGCCGCAACCGGCGAAGTTCTCGCGCATAAAGGAGTGGATGACGGCGATGTGCGGCGGGACGAAGATGCCGCCGTACTTCTTGGCAGCCGAGAGGCCAAAGACGTGGTCGTCCTCGTTGATGGTGCCGCCCACGGCGCACAGCGAGTTATGGCAGTTGGTGAGCACGTAGGGCAGCGGGAACTGCTCCATACCCGAGGCGCGCGCCGTCTGGATGATGCCGACAAAGGTAATGTCGTGGCTCGCCATGGCGTCGAAGCGAATCTTGAGCGCCTCGGGGTCGCCGGACGTATTGTGTGCCTGGAGGATCGAATACGCGATGGTGCCGCGCTTGGCATCTTCGGGCGTCTGCGTAATACCGCGCTCGGCAGCCTCGGCCGCAGGCACAACCTCGCTGCCGCCGCGCAGGTAGATGCCGTCCTCGTACAGCTTGACCATACTGTCTCCCACTCTGCCCAAAAGATTTGGGCGCATAGCATACATTCGTTCAATATCGTGCCATAGAACGGTTGCGAGTAGGTTACGAATCTACACGTTCACTTTATCTCGGTAAAGTAAAGGACGAGCCCAGTGTGAGCAGGCAAAAATGATCCCTTGGGGACGGAGGAAAACGGATCACTGGGTCAGGCCGACCCCCTCAGTGATCCGTTTTCCTCCGTCCCCAAGGGATCATGAAGTTGAATGCCAGATTGCCCGAATGCATCCCGCGTAACTACAAATCGGTTCCCGCGCCCAGCAGCTTGCGCATGACTTGCTCGGGGTTAACTGAGCCGTCGCGCGGGGCCAGGGCGGTGATCTTCTTCTGCATCTTGTACTCGTGCAGCTCGTCCTCGAGCTGGCGCACGCGAGCACGGAGTTTTTCGTTCTCGCGCTCGCGCTCCTCGGCACGCTCTTTCATATCGAGGATGCGCACCACGCCGGCAAGGTTGATGCCCTCGTCGGTCAGCTGGTTGATGAGCTCCAAGCGCTCGATATCGGCACGCGAATACAGGCGCGTGTTGCCGCCCGAGCGCTGGGGGTTCACCAGGCCCTTGGACTCGTAGACGCGCAGAGTCTGCGGATGCATGCCGGTCAGCTCGGCCGCCACGCTGATCATGTACAGCGGTTTGTTCCTATTGTCCTCGGCCATGCTACCTGACCCCTTTCCGTCTCGTTATCGTCCATCATAAGCCCGCGGGCGTGGTCGTGCGCCGCGACCGCCCTAGTACGTCGCCTTGTAACGATTGACCTTCTCGCGATAGTCGCGCGTGTCGGCCTCGCGCAGCTTGGTCATGGCATCGCGCTCGTCATCAGACAGGTTCGTGGGAACCTGCACCTTGATCTCGACGAGCAGCGCGCCCGTACGGCCACGGTGCTTAACGTCGGGCGCGCCCATCTCCTTAAAGCGGAACTTCTTGCCCGTCTGGGTACCCGCGGGCACCTTCAGACGAACCGTCGCACCGCCGGGCGTCGGCACGTCCACCGTGCAGCCGAGCGCCGCCTCATAGGCCGAGACCGGTACCTCCATGGTCACGTCGGCACCTTTACGCTTAAACAGCGGGTGCTCCTCCACGTGCGTGGTCACGACCAGGTCGCCGCGCTCGCCGCCGGCAACGCCATACTCGCCGCGACGCTTGTAGCGCAGTTTGCCGCCGTCGACCGCACCCGCGGGCACCGAGACCGTAATGGTCTGTTGCTCGCCTGTCGAGGGAATGCGGTAGGTGACCTTGTGCGTCACGCCGCGAAACGCGTCCTCGGCCGTAACATCGACGGTCAGCGACAGGTCGCCGCCCTTGCGGGCGCGGCTGCGACCCGCGCCCGCACCGGCAGCGCCCGCAGCCCCGGCGAAACCCGAGCCCCAATCGCTGCCCCAGGCGCCGTTGCCGCTAAAGATGCTGTCGAAGATGTCGCCCCAGCCGCTGGCGCCCGCACCGGCACCGTAGCCGCCGCCATACGCGCCGCCCGCGCCCGGCATGCCGCCAAACATGAGCATCTGGTCGTACTCTTTGCGCTTCTTCTCGTCCGAAAGCGTCTCGTAGGCCTCGCTGATCTCCTTGAACTTGGCCTCGTCGCCGCCGGCATCGGGGTGATATTTTTGCGCGAGCTTGCGAAACGCACTCTTAATCTCTTTGTCGGAGGCGCTCTTGGATACGCCCAGGATGTCATAGAAGGTTTTGCCTGCAGCCATCGTAGCTCCTCTCCTGTTATATCCGCCGCCCCTGCGGACGGCGGCTCATACTGTCATATGGCACTAGGCCAGAAAGGGCCCCGGGTGTTGCCCCGGGGCCCTTCTCAATTACTCCTCGGTGCTCTCGGCTGTATCGGCCGTAGCATCCTCGGGCGCCGCTTCGGGCTCCGGTGCGGGGCGCTTCTCGCCACCGTAGGTCACCGTCACCATCGCGGAACGCAGGATGCGATCCGCCATGCGGTAGCCCTTCTGGTACACATCGTTGACGGTCTCGTCATACTGCGATGCGTCCTCGACGCGACCCACAGCCTGGTGCTCGAGCGGATCGAACGCCTCGCCCTTGGGGTCGATGGGCTCAACGCCCTCGTGCGCAAACACATCGAGCAGCTTGGCATGAACCGCGTCAACGCCATCGACGAACTGCTTAAAGTCGTCGGAAAGCTCCTGGCTGCGGGCATGGTCGATCGCGCGCTCGATATCGTCGATCACCGGCAACAGCGCGGTGACAAGCTTCTCGGTCGCGCGCTCGCGCTCGGCGATGCGCTCGTTGGCGGTGCGGCGACGGAAGTTCTCCCAGTCGGCCTGCAGGCGGGCGGTGCGCTCGGTGGCGTCCTTCGCCTTGTCCTCGGCGGCCTTCTGGGCCTCTGCCGCAGCATCGAGCTCATTGCGCACGTCGGCAAGCTCCTTTTGGGCCTGCTCGAACTTGAGCTTAAAGTCGTTGTCGGCGGCTTCCTCACCGGCGCGGATAGCGGCTTCCACCATCTCGTCCTCGGTCATCGTCGCCTCCTTATTGGAATCCTCTACCTGGTTCTCGGCAGCCTCGGCGGCCGGGGCCTCATTGACCTCGGTATCGTCTGCGGCCTCTACGGGAATCTTCACGTCCTTCTCCTCAGAGTCAACGGGGGCGGCGCCAGCGGCAACCGCCTCCGTGCGAGCTTTACGGGCGGACATGATTACTTGTCCTCGTCGTCCACAACCTCGTAGTCGGCGTCGACAACGTCATCGTCGGCAGGCTGGGCACCGGCGGCACCGTCGGTCTGCTGCTGAGCGTCGGCGTAGACAACCTGGGCCAGCTCGTAGGCCACAGACTGCAGAGACTCGCCGGCGGCCTTGATGGCCTCGACGTCAGAGCCCTCGAGCGCCTTCTTGGCGTCAGCGATAGCGGCCTCGGCCTTGGACTTCACATCGGCGGAAACCTTGTCGCCCAGCTCGTTGAGGGTCTGCTCGGTGGAGTAGCACAGGCTGTCGGTCTGGTTGCGGACCTCGACTTCTTCCTTCTGCTTCTTGTCCTCCTCGGCATGAGCCTCGGCGTCCTTGACCATACGATCGACTTCGTCGTCGGACAGAGCAGTGGAGCCGGAAATGGTGATCTGCTGCTCCTTGCCGGTGCCCTTGTCCTTAGCGGAGACCTTGACGATGCCGTTGGCGTCGATGTCGAAGGTGACCTCGATTTGCGGCACGCCGCGACGGGCAGCCGGGATGCCGGTCAGCTGGAACTTACCGAGCGACTTGTTGTCGCGGGCAAGCTCGCGCTCGCCCTGGAGCACGTTGATCTCGACGCTGGTCTGGTTGTCGGCAGCGGTGGAGTAGACCTCGGTCTTGGAGGTCGGGATCGTGGTGTTGCGGTCGATCATCTTGGTCATGATGCCGCCCATGGTCTCGACGCCCAGCGACAGCGGGGTAACGTCGAGCAGCAGGATGCCTCGTCGGGGTTCACGGACATGTTGGGCTGCTTGCCGGTCATGGTCTTGACGAGCTCCTGGACGGCGGGCATACGGGTGGAACCGCCGACGAGGATGACCTCGGTCAGATCGGAGAGCTTGAGCTTGGCGTCGCGCAGGGCATTGGTGACAGGCTGCTTGCAGCGCTCGAGCAGGTCGCGGGTGATCTTCTCGAACTCGGCGCGGGTCAGCGTGTAGTTGAGGTGCAGCGGGCCGGACTGGTTCATGGTAATGAACGGCAGGTTGATGGTGGTCTGCTGGGCGGCGGAGAGCTCCTTCTTGGCGTTCTCGGCGGCCTCCTTCAGACGCTGCAGGGCCATGGGGTCCTGACGCAGGTCGACACCATTCTCCTGCTGGAACTTATCGGCCATCCAGTCGATGACGCGCTGATCCCAGTCGTCGCCGCCCAGGTGGTTGTCGCCCGAGGTGGACAGAACCTCAAACACGCCGTCGGCGAGGTCGAGGATGGAGACGTCGAAGGTGCCGCCGCCCAGGTCGAAGACCAGGATGCGCTGGTCGGTGCCCTGCTTGTCCAGGCCATAGGCCAAAGCAGCAGCGGTCGGCTCGTTGACGATACGCTTGACGTTGAGGCCGGCGATCTTACCGGCGTCCTTGGTGGCCTGACGCTGGGCGTCGTTGAAGTAGGCCGGGACGGTGATGACGGCGTCGGTGACGGTCTCGCCCAGATACTTCTCGGCGTCGGCCTTCATCTTTGCGAGCGTCATGGCGCTCACCTGCTCGGCGGTGTAATCCTTGCCCTCGATGTCGACGACGGCGCGGCCACCCTGGCCCTCCTTGACCTCATACGGCACGGTCTTGATCTCGGAGGTGCACTCGGAGTACTTGCGGCCCATGAAGCGCTTGATGGAGAACACGGTGTTCTTGGGGTTGGTGACAGCCTGGTTCTTAGCGGCCTTACCCACGACACGGTCGCCGTCGGCACGGAAGCCCACGACGGACGGGGTGGTGCGGTCGCCCTCGGCGTTCACGATAATGGTCGGAGAACCGCCCTCGAGAACGGCCATTGCGGAGTTAGTAGTACCAAGGTCGATACCAAGAATCTTGCCCATTAGAAATTCCCTCTCTCTTGTGCGTTTGCACCGACTCGGCGGTCTGCCGCGCGGTGTTTCGGCTTGTCTTTCAGGATGTAGTGTATCCCCTTATGGGCCGGAATATACAAAATCTAAGTCAATTCATATAAGATTTCTTATTGCTGAGAGTTTAGGTTCACAAATGCGCAGGTAGACGCACTGATTGAGTTCTCGGCAAATCTATCGAGATCTATGTAGAGATGGCTGAGGTTTGGGCCCGAGGCCGCATGGGGTGGCTTGAGGCGACCCCGGGGGAAAGCGCGACCCGTTTCACGGCTAAAGAACGGGATGCGCTTTCCAAAAGCTCGCTCAATAGCTCAATATTTCAAGTCACCTTTAGCTAACATTTGCGCAGCTCAACGGCCCCACCTGCACGTTTTTTAGTAAACCTTGGCATACTCGGCGAACGGTATGAAGATGCCGGCCAGAGGGTATTGCAAACGGTCGCTCCCGTGGTATGTTTTTGCCCGAATCAAACCGGCGCGCATCGTCTGTAGCGTCGGTCAACAGAGAGGAAACTACCATGGCTCATCCCGTAATTGATGCCGACGAGTGCATCGCTTGTGGCGTTTGCGTCGACACCTGCCCCGCTGGCGTTCTGGAGCTCCAGGACGTCGCCACCGTCGCTGACGAGGACTCCTGCGTCGCCTGTGGCGCTTGCCAGGACGCTTGCCCCGCTGGCGCGATCACCGAGATCGTCGAGGAGTAACAACTCCCCACTTGCACACTCAAAAGTACACCGTGCACAAAAAGGAGGCCTCCGCATCGCCGCGGAGGCCTCCTTTTTTGTGCAGATAACTAATTTGGCACCGTCGCAGGTTGAGCTCACGTCAGCGAAAACGTCCCTAAGCGAGCAAGGTGACGTGAAAGAGGAGGGAAGCGTACTTTGGGTACGCGACCGACGATTGAACGTCAGATTGCCGCTTAGGGGCGTTTGCAGCGTCGGCTAAGAGAGATCGTCCTCGTAGGGCATCAGGTCTGCTAGGTAGCCCTTCTCCTTGAGTATGGTCTCGATCTCGTCGAGGGTCTGCTCATCCTCTGCCGCAATGCGATGGAAGTGATAGCCGCTCGTCACCGTTAGTAGCGGGAAACTCTTGCCGCTCTCGATATCGTGCAGGTAGCGCTCAACATCGCGACGATTGCGGATGTCCAGGTCGGCCGTGATCTTACCGTACACGCGGTGATTGACGATCACGTTGAGCACGGCGCCTCCGGCGTCGACGATACTCGTAAGCTCATCGCCTGCCTGCTCCACGCCGTGGCGAACCTTGACCAAGCGCGTGGGCACAGCGGGGCTGCTGGGGGCCTCCTGCAGCACATAACCACGGTTGGTCGCCACGATATCGTGCCCATCGGCGCGCAGCAGGGCGATGTCTTGCACGACAATCTGGCGGCTCACGCCCACCTCACGAGCAAGCGCACTGCCCGAGACGGGGTCTTTGGCTCGCTCGAGCACGCCCATGATGGCACGGCGACGCTCGCGGGCGTCCATTATTTACCGTCCAACAGACGCAGGTGCTTAAGCGAGAGGTCGAGAATCGGCGCAGAGTGCGTCAACGCCCCCGAGCTGATAAAGTCAACGCCCAGGTCGGCGAGTGCGCGGATATTGCTGGCATCCACATTGCCCGAGCACTCGGTCTTGGCGCGACCGGCGATAAGCTCAATCGCGGCAGCCATGTCGTCGTGGGTCATGTTGTCGAACATGATGATGTCGGCACCGGCCTCCACGGCCTCGTGTACCATGTCCAGGTTCTCGCACTCGATCTCGACCGTCGCGGTAAACGACGCATGGGCGCGCGCCATCTCAATCGCGCGTGCCACGCCACCGGCGGCGTCGATGTGGTTGTCCTTGAGCATGACAGCCGTCGACAGGTTATAGCGGTGGTTGCTGCCACCGCCGATCTCGACTGCAGCCTTCTCGAAGACACGCATGCCCGGCGTGGTCTTGCGTGTGTCGACGAGCACGGTCTTGGTGCCCTCGAGCACCGCGGCCATCTGGTGCGTATAGGTAGCGATACCGCTCATGCGCTGCAGGTAGTTGAGCGCCACGCGCTCGCCCGAAAGCAGCACACGCGCATCGCCGCGCACCTGGCCCACGTAGTCGCCGGCGTGTACCTCGTCGCCGTCGGCAACATCAAACAGCACCGAGCTCTGCGAATCCAGCAGCTCAAAGGTGCGAGCGAACACATCCAGGCCCGCGATGATGCCATCGGCCTTGGCGATAAGCTCCACCGTGGCGGAACGCGCCGTGGGACACACGCTCGCCGTACTCACGTCCTCAAACGTGATGTCCTCGCGCAGAGCCTGCAGGATCAGATCATCGACGACGAGCTTCATGGTAATGGGATTCATGGTCTACTCCTCCACGGCCTGCGTGCCGGCGGCACGGGCCAATTCATCGATTGCCAGGGTATCGGCGCTCAGGGCGCGATGGCGTCCATCGAGCACGGGCTCGCCCGCCTGCTCCACGGCCAGCGACTCGCCGGTGCGCATATGCCATGCGGCGCGGCGGCCCCAAACCAGAGACTCGAGCAGGCTGTTAGAAGCCAGGCGGTTCTTGCCGTGCACGCCATTGCAGGCCGTCTCGCCAGCGGCGTAGAGCTCGGGCATCGAGGTGCGGCCGTCCTTGTCGACCCATACGCCGCCCATAAAGTAGTGCTGCGTGGGTGTGACGGGAATGGGCTCGTCCAAGATGTCGCGGCCGTCCTCCAGGCAGCGCGCGCGGATGTTGGCAAAGTGCCCGGTCACCACGTCGCGCTCGACGGGGGCAAAGCTCAGCCACTCGTGCTCGGTACCGTCCTGCTTCATCTGCTCGCGAATGGCTGCGGCGACCACATCGCGCGGCTGAAGCTCATCGGTAAAGCGCTCGCCGGCGGCGTTGAGCAAAATCGCGCCCTCGCCGCGGCAGCTCTCGCTGATCAGGAAGGTGCGGCCCGGCTGCGGCGAGAACAGACCCGTGGGGTGAATCTGCACGTAGTCCAGATGCTCCATCTTAATGCCATGCTCCTGAGCGATGTAGCAGGCATCGCCCGTGAGCTGAGGGTAGTTGGTCGAATGGTCGTATACGCCGCCGATGCCGCCCGTCGCCCACAGCGTGTGGCGGGCATGGATCTTAAACGGCTCGCCGACATGCACGCCCTCGGCGGCATTTGCCAATTCGTCGGCGGGACGAACCGAGTTGTCCTCGTCCACGGAAACGGCGACGACACCGGTGCACACCGTGGCGCCGTCACGCTCGCCCGTCAGGATGTCGGTCATGGCCACGTGCTCCAAAATCTGCACGTTATCCAGCTTGCGAACGGCCTGGAGCAGCTTGGTTGTGATCTCCTTGCCCGTAATATCGGCATGGAAGGCAATGCGCGGGCGGCTGTGCGCGCCCTCGCGGGTAAAGTCGAGGCTGCCGTCGGCCTTGCGTTCAAAGTCCACGCCCATCGCTAGCAAGTCGTTGATGACCGAGCGGCTCGAGCGAATCATGATGTCGACGCTCTCGCGGCGGTTCTCGTAGTGGCCGGCGTGCATGGTGTCCTCAAAGAAGGCATCGTAGTCCGAGCCCTCGGGCAGCACGCAGATGCCGCCCTGTGCGAGCATCGAATCGCACTCGTCGACAGCGCCCTTGGAGAGCATGATCACGCGCGTGCTCGTCGGCAGATTGAGGGCCGCGTACAGGCCCGCCACGCCGCAACCGGCAATGACAACGTCGCACTCCATGTCGGGGTATTGTTTGGTTTCCACAGGAATCCTCTCCCTTGTAATGTGACATAAGGGACCGCCCCTCATGTCACATCGTTCTAGCGTGCCGCGTACTCGAGCATGCGGTCGAGCGTAATTTTGGCCTGGTCGGCCGCCTCGTCCGACACGCCGATCTGTACCTCGCCCTCGCCCGTCTCCAGGCATCGCACGAGCTTTTCGAGCGTGATGAGATCCATGTTGACGCAGGTGGGCTGCACCGCGGGGAAATAGAACTTTTTGCCGGTGCCCTCGCAGCGGCGCTCGAGCTCGTAGAGCACACCGCGAACCGTCACGATGATGAACTCACTCGCGTCCGAATCCTCGGCGTACTTGATGATGCCGGCGGTGGAGCCGATGTAGTCGGCCTCGGCAAGGACGTCGGCCTTGCATTCGGGGTGCGCCAGCACGAGCGCGTCGGGATGCGCCTCCTGCGCATCGACGATCTGCTCGACGGTGATGATGTGATGGCGCGGGCAATAGCCATTGTTGAGGATAACGTGCTTTTGCGGCACCTGCTCGGCTACGAAGCGGCCCAGGTTTTGATCGGGGATGAACAGGACGTGCTGCTGCGGCAGCTCGGACACGATCTTGACGGCGTTGGAGCTGGTGACGCACACGTCACTCCAGCTCTTGATCTCGACCGTCGAGTTGACGTAGCAGACCACGGCAAGGTCGTCGCCGTACTCGGCGCGCGCCGCATCGACCGTCTCGCGCTTGACCATGTGCGCCATGGGGCAGTCCGCGCCCGGCTCGGGCAGCAGCACGGTCTTGGTGGGGTTGAGCAGCTTGGCGCTCTCGCCCATAAACTCCACGCCGCACAGCACGATGGTCTGCTGCGGCAGGCTTTTGGCGAGTTTTGCCAGGTAAAAGCTGTCGCCGACGTAATCGGCAACGGCTTGGACCTCGGGCGCCACATAGTAGTGCGCCAGAATCACCGCGTCACGTTGGGTTTTTAGTTGCTGAATGGCCTCGACGAGCTCTGCGGGCACCAGTGCCGCGCGCTCCGTTGCCGTCGTTGCCGATGCTAGGCCGGCCGCGATATCGCGCGCAAGCTCCGACGCATCCATGTTCGCGCTCTGTGCCATCAAGGCCCCTCTCTTTTGGCGAATCTTGGGGCTTTAGTATGACACCTAGGTTTACAGCTGACAAGACAGCTGTAAACCTAGGTGTAAAGTTGAAATAAAGATTCAATCACGCGGCAGGTCCATTTTCGAACTGGCAAGCTGAGGATAGTCGAAAATGGACCTGCCGCATGATTCGAGCGGCCGTTTTGCCTTGGACCAAGGGGCAGTGGTCAAAAAAGGCCAAATATGAGTACTGTCACCAAATTAGTAGCAGCGATTTTCCAGTCCAGAGCAGCAAAATCGCCTTGTTTGGAGCCCGATCGCGACTCTGAAGGACGAAAATCGATGCACTTTTGGCCGCTGGCACCGATTTTTGAGGCCATTTGGCTGCCACCAAACTGGTAGCAGTACTCATATTTGGCCTTTTTTGACCACCGGGTTTCCGGCAGACCCCAAAAGCGGGTCCGGATCGCTCG
>CABVCJ010000010.1 GCA_902496845.1 uncultured Collinsella sp. | reverse complement strand
ATCTGGCACTCCATATTTTGTTCACAAATGAATAGGTCCCTCAGTCGCATCACTGAGGTTAAAACTGAAGCATTGGCTTCTGATATTGGCGATGACCAGCTGTTTTATGAGTATTGAGACATCGGTCATCTCTGGAGCGCTACTTTACTCCAAAGGCATCAGCTATTTGTTTCCCATCGGTAAAAGGCGGGTTTTGTTCGCCAAGCGTTCTTATATATAGATAGATACGGGTTCGAACCCGTGCACCGGCAACAAGAAAGCAATCAACCGGAGTCGATCGCTTTCCATTCTATGATGGGTCGTCAGGGGTTCAACCTGCTTCGCAGGCGACCGCTGCGGCGCTTGCGCGCCTTGCGCGCTGCGCTGGCAAACGCTCACGCGTTTACTCAGCTCCGCGCCCCGACGGGTTCGAACCCGTGCACCGGCAACAAAAAAAGCGACCAACCGGAGTCGATCGCTTTCTATTCTATGGTGGGCCGTCAGGGGTTCGAACCCTGGACCTTGGGATTAAAAGTCCCCTGCTCTGCCAGCTGAGCTAACGGCCCGCGGGTGGCATTGTACCACGGTCTGGGACTATTCCCAACTCCATTGGCCGTTCTGGAAAATCACAACTTCACGTCCATCAGGCGTAATGCCCTTAATATCGATGTCGTCCGTGCCGATCATAAAATCGACGTGCGCGCTCGAGACGTTAACGCCATGCTCCAGGAGCTCTTCCTTGGACATGTCGTACCCACCCTCGATGCATTCGGGGAAACCGACACCTAGCGCGAGATGGCAGCTAGCGTTCTCGTCATAGAGCGTGTCATAGAACAGAACGCCGCTTTCGCGGATCGGAGTGTTCTTGGAAATGAGCGCGACCTCGCCCAGATGAGCGGCACCTTCATCGGTGTCAATAATGCTCGCAAGCGTCGCCTTGCCCACACGGGCATCGTAGTCCACTACGCGGCCGGCCTTGAACTTAATCCAAAAATCGTCAACCTTGTTACCGTGGTGAATGAGCGGCATAGCCGAATACACGATACCGTCGGCACGCATACGATCAGGCGAGGTGAAGACCTCCTCGGTGGGGATGTTGGGGAAGAAGGGGTGTCCATCGGGCGTCTTACCCTTGCCGCCGGCCCACTCGTGACCCTTCGTCATGCCAATCGTCAGATCGGTTCCATTTGCCGCGGTGTAATGTAGGCGGTCAAAACGATTGTCGTTCAGGAAACGCAGGTTCTTTTCGAATGCCGCGTCATGAAGCTCCCAGTCGCTCTCCGGGTCCTGGCCATCGGCACGAGCGGTGTGCAGAATCGCATTCCACAGCTTATAGATTGCAACCTCGTCGGCGTCTCCCGGGAACACCTCGCGCGCCCATGCCACGACCGGAGCGCCAGCGATGCACCACGGGTTGATGTTGTAGTCCAGTCCACGGCGGAAGACCTTGCACTGCGTATTCCTTGCCTTAGAAGCTGCAGCAGGCTTGGCGGGATCGATGCCCTTAAGGGCGGCAGGGTCCGCACCCTCGATAAAGATAAAGCAGGCGCCGTCCTGGGCCAGGGAATCCAGCTGCAGGCGCTTCCACTCGGGCGTCTGCTCAAAATAGCTTTTATCGACATGCTCGTACGTGAGCCTCGTCACGGCATCATCGGCCCAAATGACCGTCACGTGACCAGCGCCGGCGGCATAAGCCTCCGCGACCACCACGCGGGCAAAGGGCGCGCACTCGACCGGAGACTGAACGACAACCTCCTGGCCGGGCTTGACGTTTACGCCCTTGCGGACAACCAGGCGCGCATAGTTTTTAATCTTGGGCTCCAGGGCCTTCATGCCCTCCAGAGCTTCTTCGACCGTCAGGGCAGCTCGAATCATGTGCCACTCCATCTATCTATAGAACAGTAAAAAGGCGCGCCGCTAAAACGACGCGCCTTATATCTTAGCGATATGTATGAATACAAACGCTACTTCTTCTTGGAGTCCTTCTTGTCCTCCTCGGCAGCCGCGCGCTCAATAAGAGCGTTGAGCTTGTTCTCGGACATGCCCTCGGCCTGCGTGCGGTACATGTTGCGCAGGGGACGGATACGAACGAAGTCGTAGATAAAGTCACCCAGGATGATGACATAGGACAAAACGATGCCGACCATCTGGACGGGGCTGGACACCGTGCCGCCGGGAGCGAAGTAGAGCGAAGCCCAAATTGCCACGACGAGTACCATGCCGATGGCGAGCACGGCCCACCAGATACGACGGCGCTTGGTGTAGTCCTCATCCTGCTTGAGGAGGATATTCGACACCGTGTAGATGCGATCCTCGCGGGCACGCTGTTTGGCCTTGCGGGCGCGCTTTTCCTCCTTGGAAAGACCTTCCAGGTTTTCGCCCTTCTCGAGCTCCTTGCGGCGTGCCTTGGATGATGCCGGCACGACGCGAACGGAGCTCGCTGCCTGGCGGGCGGGCTTAGCAGATGCGGCGGACTTGCGCGCAACCCCGGTAACTTCGTGGGATTGCGTGCGCTTGTTCGTGGCGCTACGGGTACTCACTTATGCGTTCTCCTTCATGCTTGTGAACTGGGAGCCCGTGATGATCTGGAAGGCCTCGCGATAGCGCTCGGACGTGCCATCGATGACCTCGGCGGGCAGGTGCGGGGTCTCCCCCGTCATATCCCAGTTGGCTTTGAGCCAATTGCGGACGAATTGTTTGTCGTAGCTGGGCTGAATCTTGCCCTCCTCGTAGCTGGCGGCAGGCCAGAAACGGCTGGAGTCGGGCGTGAGGCACTCGTCGATCAGCGTAACCTTGCCATCGATAACACCAAACTCGAACTTGGTGTCGGCGATGATGATGCCTCGAGTCGCGGCATACTCGGCGGCAGCCTTGTAAATCTTGAGGGACAGGTCGCGAATCTGCGCGGCGATATCCTCACCCACGATCTCGCAGCAACGCTCGAACGAAATGTTCTCGTCGTGGTCGCCGATCTCGGCCTTCGTGGACGGCGTGAACAGCGGCTCGGGAAGCTTGGAGGCCTCGGTCAGACCCTCGGGCAGCTGGATGCCGCATACGGTGCCGTTCTCGTCATAGGTCTTCTTGCCCGAACCGGTCAGATAACCGCGGACGATGCACTCGATAGGAATCGTCTGGGCCTTCTTGACCAGCATGGCGCGGCCTGCGAGGTAGTCACGATACTCGGCAAACTCCTCAGGGAAATCCGCCGGGTCGATGGAGACGAGGTGGTTGGGGACGATATCGGCAAACTTGTCGAACCAGAATGCCGAGATGCGGTTGAGCACCTCTCCCTTAAACGGAATCTCGTCGGGGAGAATAAAGTCGAACGCAGAAATGCGATCGGTGGCGACCATCAAAAGGTTTTCGCCGGCATCGTAGATATCACGAACCTTGCCACGGGAATCCGGACGACGCTCCATCGTTGTCACGTGAGTCACTCCTTACCTAAATACGACAGAAATGCGGGTTCTTTCCCGCATGTTTTCGCAAACTCGGAGCGGCAGGAACGCGGCCCCTCCTTCACCGAATAGCGAAAAGCTAGTGCTCCATTGTAGTAGATGCCGCGTCCGCCGTGTGCTCGCGAGGCAGATGAATCGTAAAAGTCGTACCCTTTCCAAGCTCCGACTCCACGGATATGTAGCCATGGTGACGCTCGACGATTTGCTTGGTCACGGCGAGGCCAACGCCCAGGCCGCCGGCTTCGCGGGCGCGGCTGGCATCTGCGCGCCAAAATCGCCCGAAGATGCGCGACAGGTCGTCCTTGGCAATACCGATACCGGTATCCGAAACGGCAATACTGACATGCTTGCGGTCACTGAGCACCGACACCACGACCCAACCGCCCTCGGGGGTGTAGCGCATGGCGTTGCTCATGAGGTTGATGACGCACTGCGTAATCATGTCGGGATCGGCCTCGACGACATCGTCGTGACCTTGGGTCTCGTCAGCAAAGCGCAAGCGCAGATCGCGGTCGACAAACAGGCGCTCCTGGGCATTGACGATGGAACGCACGAAAGGAACCATGTCCACCGGCTCAAGGTTGAGCGGGGCCGTGCTGTTTTCCATGCGCGACAGGTCGAGCATCTGCTGCACCAGACGAGCCAGGCGACGCGTCTCGGAAGCAACGGTCTCCAAATGCTCATCGTCGGTGGGATACACGCCATCCTGCATGGCCTCGACCGTTGCGAGCATGGCCATAAGCGGCGTGCGAAGCTCGTGTGCAACGTCTGAGGTCAGGCGCTTCTCGTGTTTCATATCCTTCTCCAGCGAGGTGGCCATCTCGTCGAAGGTCTCTCCCAGCTGATCGATTTCGTCATCGCCGCGCAAGCCCGTACGAGCCGACAGGTCGCCGTCACGGATTTGCTTTGCGGTACTGGTGATGCGATGAATCGGCTTGGTGAGCATGCGCGACACGAGCGATCCGATAACGACCGAAATGCAGATTGCAACAACCGCGGCGAGGGCCATGGCGTTAAAGGTCTTCTCCCTAAACGCAGAGTCCGCCTTGGTGAGCAGAGCGTCGGAGCCGATGGCCCACAGCTTTACCTGTCCGACATGCTCGCCGGAAGACGTTATGATTTCGACGTTGGCGACGCTATCGGAGTCGGTGGGCGCCGACGAGACCGGGCTATGCGAGGCCTTTTTACCGCTCGAGCTGCTCGACGGTGATTCGCTCTCGCGCACATCGGCGGTCGCACTTGCCGAAGGCCATGAGTCGTCATAGACGACAACGCCTTTCTTGTTGACGACCTGCATACTCAGGTCGTCGGACACCAAACTCGATGTCGCGACCGTGCGCAGCTCGCCCGCAGTCCAGCTGCCGTTTTCCTCATACGACGTCGCAAGCTTTTCGGCAGCAGAATTGGCGATCTCGACGATATTGGAGCGCGTGTAATCCGAAAAGACGGTGCCCCACACAACGGAGACAACGCCCACCAGCACCAATACCGTCATGAGCGACGTCAGGGCAAAAGCCAATGCCATGCGCGAGGGATAGCTCATCGCTGGCCGTGAATCGGAACGAGGCGTGTTCCAACTTGCCTTGGAACCCGCCTCGTTCTCCTGCTTGTGCTTTTGTCCGATTTCAAAGCGCGCAGGTGTCATATGTGATTTCCCTATTTCTCGTCCGACTTATCGGTCTTGGCCGGGGCCTCAAAGCGATAGCCGACACCGTGAACGGTGTAGAGCCACTTAGGCTTCTTGGGGTCGTCGCCCAGCTTGGCGCGAAGGTTCTTCACGTGGCTGTCGATGGTGCGCTCGTAACCCTCAAAGTCGTAGCCGAGCACCTTCTCGACCAGCTCCATACGGTTATAGACACGACCGGGATGACGAGCAAGCGTGGTGAGCAACTTAAACTCGGAAGCAGTCAGGTCTACTTCCTTGTCCTCGACCAAAATCTTGTGTCCTGAGATATCGATGACCAGATCGCCAAAGTCGAGCACCTCAACGGCAGGCTCGTCTGCCTGGTGAGCACGGCGGAACAGGGCACGGACGCGGGCGACGAGCTCGCGCGGCGAGAACGGCTTGATCAGGTAGTCGTCGGCACCAAGCTCGAGGCCGATGATGCGATCCTCGATCTCGCCCTTGGCGGTAAGCATGATAATGGGCACATCCGAGGTATCGCGGATAGTGCGGCAAACGCGCTCGCCGGGAATCTTGGGGAGCATAAGATCGAGTACAACCAGGTCGAACTGGTGCTTCTCGAACTCCTCGATCGCAGACTGGCCGTCGCCGACGCCAACAACCCAGTAGCCCTCGCGCTCGAGATAGGCAGCGACAGCGTCACGGATTGCCTTCTCGTCCTCGACCAGCAGAATCTTTTTTGCATCTGAAGCCATAACACGGCCCCCCTGTCTCAATTAACTAAGAACAAGCCCATTTTAACGCACCTATGCCCACCGAGCACCGCTACAGTGCGGCGGCTCGGCGGGCGGCACTCACAATTACAACGCGCTTATTCCCCCGTTGGCGCCTTTTTAACCCCTCGGCGCTAAAGAGAGAACAGGCGGGCAGTGACCGTCTCGGGAATTCCTTGGCTATTACGCACCGTGGCATAGGTTAAAAACGTATTCGATTTACCCGCCGTAGCTGGATAATCGCCATATTCGAGAGCGCGGTCGGGCGACAGCAGCGAACCATAGGTTTTGGCGGAGGTATCGATCAGAAAATGCGAGGCCTGAACCTTAACCAGATATTTGCCCTTTCTGCCGGCAGCACACGCAAGCGGCTCGCGCGACAGGAATAGGAACGTCCCGTTCTCGTTACCGATATAGGTGCCCATGTTGCCTAGACTTCCCACGCCGTTATAGGTGGCCTCGATGGAGAACACAAACGTGTCACCCATATATACGGCCTCGAAGGGAGACACCGATGAGGGAAGGACCAGCTGAGCCCTCTTGGTATTGTTGCCGTCCGTCAGGTCGATCGCCGTCATGCCGTAGTAGACGCCCTCGTCGTTGCGCACACGCGGGGAAATGGTCAAGATGCCGTCACTCACGCGCGGGGCGGATGCAAAGCGACCCGTTGACTTCCAAATGGCCTCGGCCTTTGCCTCATCGAGCGAGCGGCGGTAGCAATACGAGTCATGGCTCGTCTTATTGCCGCCTGCAGCAGGCATCTTGTACCAAATGACGGACGATCCGAACGCCGTAAACAGCGGCGGATCGTAGTCCTTGCCGCCTCGGTCGAGCTCGACCGCATCGCCGGCAAGCGACGCGCCTGCCGTATTTTGCGCATAGAGCTTCCACGATGCGTTCGCAAAGTTCATCTCGATCCAAGCAAATACGCCATCGCCGGCGCGGACATCGTAAAACGAATACCCCGCACCTTCGACGGGGTCCTCGATGAGTGTCGTGAGCGAACCGTCGCCCAGGTTGAGCACACCGAGCGTGTTGGCATGCCGCGCCGATGCGGGTGCCATCATCGCCGCGGCGTAATCGCCGTCGCAGTAGTACAGCAGCGTACCCAGAGGCAATGTCCATGAAGCTGCAGGCTCGAGGTCGATTTCGACAGCCTCGTACTCATCCGTAATCGAGACAATCTTTGAATCGTCCTTGATAACCTGCGGCTCGCCGGCGGCATCATCACTCGTGCCCGTTTTTTTCGAGCAACCGGCCAGTACGGCAGCAGTACCGGTAGCGGCGCCACCCAGCACAAAACCTCGACGCGTTATTCCATTCTTAAAGCGGTCGGCGATACCCATTAGGCGATCTCGGCGCGAGCGGCCTCGATAGCGCGCGTAAGCTGATCGGCGCAGGAGGTCTTTTTCATACCGCAGGTATTACCGGCGAGAACCTCGATTACGCGATCGGCAGGAGCACCCTCGACCAGCTTGGAGATAGCCTTGAGATTGCCGTCGCAGCCGCCGGTAAACTCGACGCCCAGCACTTTGCTGCCGTCATCGGAAAGATTGAGGTGGATATTGCGAGAGCATACACCCTGAGGCTTGTAGTCAAAACTAATCATTGAGATCCCCTCTCAGAAAGAAATTTCAGACGTCTATTATCCCCGCCTGGGCCGACTTATTATCGTAAGCACCGATTCAACATCCTACGATGCATAGATTAGTGGGGGCAAGATTAGCAGCCCGTACCCCGTGCGTGGACTGTGCGCTTCTCCCGATACATATTGTGGTCGGCGACACGATATACATCGGCCAGCGTATTTCCAGCCGTCTCGACGGTCGCCACGCCAATCGATGCGCTGACTGTCAGTGCCTCATCGCTCACCGCGGCAAGACCGAGACGAAGATCCTGTTCCAGCCCGAGCGCAGACTCGTTGTCAGTATGGGGGCAAACCAGCAAAAACTCGTCGCCGCCAACGCGCATCGGCAGGTAATCCGCACCAGCCACCCGCCGCAGCACGGACGCCGTCCGTCGCAGCAGTTCATCCCCCATCTCGTGACCGTAGATATCGTTGGTCCGCTTGAGATAATTGCAGTCCAACATAATCACGCTCACGGGCAAGCCCTCGTTTACCAGGCTATCTCCGCGCGATTCAAGGTAGTTGCGGTTGCGAAGCCCCGTCAGTTTGTCTTGGTATGTCAGCTCCTCGGCATGCTTGACCATCGATATGTTGTGCGTCGCCACGACGACCGACTCCAGCCGGCCTTGCTCATCGCGATGCTGGGGGACAACCTGTAGCGAGTACCAAGCGCCTCGACAATCTCGCACCTCGGCAGCCAAGTACGGTACGCCCTCCATACGTTCGCGAAGCGTACTTATATCTACGAGTCCCACAACCGCTTCGCGGCTTTCGGGGCTCACGATATCCCGGCAGACCGTGTCCATAAAGTCATATGCCTCGCTGTGCTCGGCAAATATCTTCGCTATCGTCGGCGACATATTGATTCCCTCGATCTCGAGGGTGTCGAGATGCAAAAGGAAGGTCGAATCGTAGATGGCGCTTATGGCATTGATAATGCCGAGCTGTTTATCCTTTTCGACCAAATTGCGGCGATCAACGATATTTCGAGCCAACAGTACCACGACCCAAAACGCAAGGCACACCAAGACGCCAGCAGCGACAAATGTGATCCTGCCAGACATGACCTCAGATTTGGGATACAGCGCAAACAGGCGGTAGTCCTTGTATGCCGCACGCACCGCGTACCATTTGTCTCCTCGATATTCGATGCGCGTTAGGCCATCGTCTTTCCACTCAACCCCTGCGCTGGTGAGGAATCGGGCGAGCGACACGTCAGCATCGGCGCTGTTGGATGAGACAATCTCCGCATCCTCCATAACAAGCACCGTGGGGCCCTGGTGGAAGGTGCTGTTCGAAAGCACGTCGGCTATGGCATATGAATAGTCGTCCGCTGGATCGGAAACAAATGAGCGGTATGCCAAGGCGACGCCGTCGCCATACGGGATAGCACAGACGGCAAAAACGACACCACGGCGCTCGACGACAGTTGAGTAGGTCACTTTGGAACCTTGATACATCGATGCGACCGGCGCACAGGCCAGCTCCTCTCGCCACAACATGAGCGGATCGCGACCATCGATGTCGTAGTGGGCAGCCATATGGCCATCGGAGTCCATGACCATCAGCCCCGAAAGGTTCTCGGCATGGACAAATTGCTCGATAAGATCGTCGTTAACCTCAACGCGATCAGAGGACAGGAACGTCGCAAACGATTCGACCGCGGCGAGCAAATCGTGCGTCTCTTCGGTTTTTCTCCCCTGTTCGTAGCGGTCATATTTTTCGCAAGCGTTTTCCAAAAACGCCATGGTTTCTTGGCCAAACCCAAGCGTTTTTTCGAGGCAGCGATGGGTTCCAACCGTATACAACAGGCCTAACAAGACAGCGCTGACAATAACGCCGACAGCTATGACGGCCAGAGTCTTTCGACGCAAGCGGTGCTCATCATTTGTCATGGATTTGCTCCTTGCCCGCCCGTCGTCGCTCCTGTCTTGTAATTGCCCACAATACGGTCAATCGTGCCATCTCGGTCCATGGCAAACAATGCGGTATTGAGATCCTTTACGATCGGTCCTTCATAGCTGTCATCAAACGCGACGCCCAGATCAACCGTCATAACGTTGTCAGCGAACACGCGGTAAAGGCCGGGATACCGGGCGACAAGTCGGTCAAGCGGCTGAACGTCCGCCATCCAACAGTCGACATACCCTTTGGCGAGGGCGGCTTTGCAGAGTTCGGCAGAACCATACGATTTGATTTGCACGTTCGGCGAGATTTCCAGATCCCCTACGAGCAATCGGCGTTCACTCACCGAGCCCGCAATTACCGCGATGGTCTTGCTTCCATCGAGATGCGCCAAGGACTTGATGCCACTCGTTTTCTTGGCGGCAACCGAGACCGTCACGGTTAGATACGGCTCGGTCCAGTAATACTTATCCTCGCGATAACAGGGAGAATAATCACACCATAGGCAATCGATATCGCCGTTTTCGAGCAGCCGGTCGCGATCGTTCCAGTCAATATCGACAAACTGTGGCTTGAGCCCCGCACGCTCACACGCCTCGCGGGCGATGTCGATATCGATACCGGCGTAATCGCCCGTGGTATCGACATACACATAGGGGTCGTTATCCGTAACGCCGATTTTGAGTACCGGGAGATCTTTGTCGGCTTCATTCGAGGAGAAAGAGCTGCTTCGAACGGTATACGTCAAGGCGGCCACACAGGCGGCAACAAGGAGCATGAGCGCAAACGAGACGATGGCGGCTCGCTTGATACGTCCGGGCACAAGCCTCCCTTCATCGAAACAGCAGTCGGATTTCATTGTATACCCGGGGCTGATGCGGCGATAAAAAAGCGCCTCACCCAAGATGGGCAAGGCGCCAAAGGTTGAAATGCATCCGCAAACGGTCGAATTAGGTTAACCCTACTCGAAGTTCAGCTGCTCCAGGCGATCGAAGACCGTGTCGATGCGGGTGAGGAAGTCCCACGGATCAAAGATCTCGTCGAGCTTCTCCTGGCTGACGGTGCAGCGCGGATCGGCCTCGAGACGCTCCTTAAAGGTGGGACCGGAGACACAATCCTGCACTTCGTGCCAGGTGGCCATGGCGTTTTCCTGCACGATAGCGTAGGCGTCCTCGCGGGTGATGCCCGTGTCGACGAGGGCCAACAGCACCTTGGAGGAGAAGATAAGGCCGCGGGTCTTGTTGAGGTTGGCCATCATGCGAGCCGGATACAGCTGCAAGCCGTCGATAACGCGGATGAGGCACTGGAACATGTGGTCAAGCGCGATGAAACTATCGGCCTGGGCGACACGCTCGGCAGAGGAGTGAGAAATATCGCGCTCGTGCCACAGGGCGACGTTGTCGAAGGCAACCTGGGCGTTGGACTTCACGACGCGCGACAGGCCGCAGACCTTCTCCATGGTGATCGGGTTGCGCTTGTGCGGCATGGCGGAGCTGCCCTTTTGACCCTTGCGGAACGGCTCCTCGGCCTCGAGTGTATCGGTCTTCTGCAGATTGCGAACCTCGGTAGCGATGCGCTCGCAGGTGGCTGCCGTGGTGGCAAGGACGCCGGCGAGGTAGGCGTGATGGTCGCGGCTGATGACCTGCGTGGACAGCGGGTCGTGAACCAGACCCAGGTGCTCACAGACATACTCCTCGACAAACGGCTCGATGGAGCTGTACGTGCCGACAGCGCCCGAGATGGCACCGAAGGCAACGTTCTTGCGGGCATCCTCAAGACGGTCCAGATCGCGCTTGAGCTCCCAAGCCCAAGAGCCAAACTTCATGCCGAAGGTCATCGGCTCGGCGTGAATGCCATGAGTACGGCCGGCGCAGAGCGTGTTGCGCTCCTCGAAGGCGCGGCGCTTGCAGATCTCGCCGAGCCTCTTGACGTCCTCGATAATCAGGTCACATGCCTGGGTGAGCTGGTAGCACAGAGCCGTATCGCCCAGATCGGAGCTGGTCATGCCGTAGTGAACCCAGCGGCTGGGCTTGGGGTCGCCCTCCGGAACATCGGCGTCGATGTACTCCTTCATGTTGGTCAGGAAGGCGATGACGTCGTGGCGCGTGACTTCCTCGATCTCATCGACCTTTGCCTTCTCAAAGTTGGCATGGTCGCGGATCCACTGGGCTTCGTCTTTAGAAATGCCGATCTTGCCGAGCTCCGCCTGGGCCTCGCAGGCCAAGACCTCGATCTCCTGCCAAATGGCGTACTTGTTCTCGAGGGAGAAGATATGTCCCATCTCCGGGCGGGTATAGCGATCGATCATAGCGGCTCCTTTTTGGTTATTGGCACGTTGGTCGTAACTCAACCATTGTACCGTGCGCAGGTGCAAGTATGGGCAGCAGGCATTAACCTAACATTTTGGAATTGGCGCAAGCAACAGGACGCCTGCGTATTTGCTTCGCAAATCCGCACCGGCTGCGGGCGAGCCCCTCGGCCTCATGAAGCGGCAGGAGAAGACTTTGTTGAATTGGCCGTCCCCGTGTCTCCCGTGCCCGGTGGAGCGGGCAACGGGACGTCCGCGTATTTGCTTCGCAAATACGCACCGGCTTTAGGCGCCTGCCGGCGCCTTCGCCTGCTCGCTACAAACGCTTCGCGTTTGCTTTACGCTCGCACCCTGGCGGGTTCGAGTCCCGGCGCTTTGTTGAAAAAAGCACGGCACCGAAACGGTGTCGTGCTTTTACTTTTTTTGGAGCGGGCAACGGGACTCGAACCCGCGAGTGTCAGCTTGGGAAGCTGATGCCTTACCACTTGGCGATGCCCGCATATGTAGGGGATAGTATAACGCGGTTGTCTTGTTCGATACAAGGGTGACGATGCTTGTTTTAGCTGTGGTGAAACGTCCTAAAAACAGACCAATTGTGGAGATAGGGACCTGTACGTTCCTCTATTTACCGTTGTCTACCTGCAGATTAATTCCATTGTCTTTCGTAGGCGCCATTTGTCAGATATCGGGCAAGCATTTGGTCAGGTTCCGGTACTTACCCGCATGAACCTTGGGGATAGCCTCATCCTACGCGCCGCGGCCTCCCCGTGCGGCGCACGAGGGATAAGGAGCAGCCATGTCCAATGCACCCACGCACTCTGTCCACAGCGCAATCACAGCAGGATCGCTGCTCCTAGTCCTCGTTTTACTTTTAGGCTGCATGACACCGGATGCCGCGCTCGCCGTCGACGGTTACGAATCACTCGGATTCCGCACTATCAGCAATGAATGCGGTCCTTTTGGAGTTGGTAAATACGAGGCGCAGGATTCTTCGATTGCCTATTGCATGAACCAGGACCGATTTGGCCCCAGCACACCGGGCGGACCCTGGCTCACCTACAATCAGGGCTGGGTATGGCTCGAAGACGAATTCGCGGCCATCATCTGCCATGGCTACCCCACCGCCACATCCTTTGGCGGGCATAACCTGTCCCCCGATCGAGCACGCGCCGCAACCCAACTTGCCGTCTGGATGCTCAACGGCACCACGCATACCGACGGATCATTCTCATATACAACCGCCCAGGGCGTCACAAAGAGCGGAAACTTTTCCGGCGACAATGAGGTCGTTGCCGCAGCGCGCTGGCTCCACGACAGCGCCAAGTCGGGAAGCATTAAAGCCGCACCGCATCGCGCGCGGCGCTATTTGGGAACTGTGTCGGGCGGCAGCAAGCGTCAAGACATGCTCTACGTGCTCCCGGCCGTCTCCACATCCTTCCAAAAACAGTCAGCCAACGCCGCCATCACGAGCGAAAACGATACCTACAGGCTCGACGGAGCGAGGTTCGACATCTATGAGAGCGCCGGCGACAAGCGTGTCGGCAGCATCCAGATGGACAGCAGCGGTCGCGCACAGGCGACACTTTTGCCCAATACGGCATATTATCTGGTCGAAACCAAAGCTCCAGCGGGTTATATCCCCAGGAGTGACCGCATCGCCTTTTCCACCGGCAATGACGGCGGAAATGTCGTCATCGATGAGCAGCCCGGTACCATTACCCTGCGCATCGCAAAGGTCGATGCCGCGACAGGGGCAGGTCCTCAAGTCGGTGCGTCACTTGCCGGTGCTGAGTTCACCTGCGTCTCACAGTCTACCCCGGGCTGGTCGCACACCCTCACAACGGATGAGGACGGGCGGGCAACACTTACCGACATCCCCCTGGGCACCTTTAGCATCTATGAGTCGAGAGCTCCCGAGGGTTATCTGCCCCCCAATGAAACTTGGAGCTATACCATCGGTGCCGACCAGCTCGGAGACGCGGGCGTCGTTGAACTCGAGCGTCGCATCCCCAACATCCCCATCGCTTTTGACCTCGAGATTTCAAAGTTCAAGGACTGCGGTAATAGTGACGAATCTGGTGTAGAGCAGCCGGCGGAAGGCGTGGTCTTTGAAGTGGCAAGCAACACTTCGCAGCAGGTTGTTGGAACGCTGACCACCAATATCTACGGCTTCGCATCGACCAAAGACCAGGCCGGAGCATGGTTTGGCGCAGGAGAGCGCCCCGATGGCGTCAGCGGAACCATACCGTATGACCGTGCCGGCTACACCATTCGTGAGGTTGTCGACACTGTGCCCGACGGCTTTAGGCAGGCAGGGGAATGGACTATCACAGCAGAGCAGATCACGGACGGCGCAGAGCTTCAGTACATCGTAGACAACCACGCCCTGTCGACACATCTTCAAATCGTGAAGCGCGATGCTCAGACCGGCAACGCCGTACCACGCGCTGGGTTCACCTTTCAGCTGCTCAACGGCGACCGTGAGCCCATCTCGCAAACATCTTGGCATCCCGCCCATACCGTTATGAATACCTTTACGACCGATGAAACCGGCACCGTCACCCTACCCGAATCGCTTAACCCGGGCACGTATTACATACGAGAGACTTCCGCCAAGGAACCGTATCTTGTTGGTGAAGATCTGGAGATAACGATTCCCGCCGACATGAACTTAACGCCCGTCGCGGTCGCCTCGTTTTACGACGACGCGGCAACAGGAAGCATCGAGATCGTCAAGAACGATGCCGTAGGTGGGCGCGCCCTTGCCGGTGCTGTTTTTGATATCCGTGCCGCGGGCGATATCGTGCGCCCCGACGGCAGCATTGCTGCCCTGGACGGCGAAACCGTCACATCCATCACGACCGACGAGCGGGGATTTGCGTGCGCGACTCATCTTTCACTGGGGTGCGGAACCGCCACCTATGAGGTAATCGAGGTGCAGGCACCCGAAGGTTACCTGCTCGACCAAAGCGTCCACACCGTCGAGCTGTCGTATGCCGGTCAGGAAACACCCATGATCAATGCGCACCTCGATGTTTCTAACGACTACACCAAAATCGACATCTCCAAAGTAGATTTGACCGGCAAACAAGAAGTGGAAGGCGCCAAGCTCTCCCTCCACGGTGCCGACGGAACCGAAATTGACGCTTGGACCTCCTCTGACAAACCGCATCGCATCGAGCATCTTTTGCCCGGCACCTACACCCTGTGCGAAGCGATGTCCCCGCGCACCTACGACCTTGCCGAAGACATGACGTTTGAAATTAAAGCGACGGGAGAAGTGCAGACGGTGACCATGAAGGACACACCCATCGAGATCGCGGGCAGAGTCGACAAACGGCAAGAGATTGCCCACCCTATCGGTAAGGGTCTCGTCGCCAACGGCGATGGCAAAAACCGGGCCGTGACACAATCCGATACGGACGGCTCCTTCTCCTATACGATTGATGCTAAAAATGAGTCGAATACCTGGGTTGATGAATTCACCATCACCGACGAACTCGAATGCGCCAAGGACGGCGCTGCCAGACTCATCGCCATCGAAACCCCTGTCGCGGCCGGGGACTTCGACGGTCTTTGCAACGTGTGGTATCGAACGTCTCCAGCGGGAGGTACCGATACGGGCGAACAGGTCAATGCAACGCTCAGCGACGGGCATGACAACCCCTGGCTCAAAACGGACGAGGTCAAAAAGCTCCTAGGTGACGATTTGCGCATGGTCGATTACGGCGACTGGCATCTTTGGAAAGCAGATATTCCAACAACGGAGTCGGTCACCCTCGAGGCAAAAGAGCTCGCTCTTTTGGACGACACCGCCGTCACGGGCATTCGTCTTGAGTACGGGGCTGTATCGGCCGATTTCACGACAAGAGGCGCTGCAGAATCTTGGACCCGCGAGGACCTCAAAGACGAGCATGATGACCTTGATGATGTGGGCACCGTCCTTGACTCGGATATTCACGGCGCCGTCATCCACATGCAGGCCGCGTCGTCTTACACGCCCCAGACCGCACTCGCCAACAGCGCTCGCGTTGACCTCTGTCGCAATGGCGGCGGCAGCAACCTTGAATCGCATGACGAGGATCGCGTCATCCAGCGATGCGCCCTGCCGCAAGATTTACCAGCAACGGGTTCCGTTCCCATCGCCGCCTGCCTCACCGCCTTCATGACCTCCGGCGCCGCGGCAATCTGGTTTGCCCATCTAAAGCTGGCGTCGAAACGTCGCTGACGCAATAAAAAGAGGCGAGCCCGTCTCCCGGCTCGCCTCTTTTTCGTGCATGGCGAAATGGCTATTCCCCAGATGCAGACCCACCGTCGATGAGCGCTTGTTCGGACTCGGAGATGCCATCGGCTCCCAAACTCTGCTCGTGCTCCACTTCTTCGCTAATCGTGGACTCGGGCGTTGAGCCTTTAACACCCACGATATACGCGGCCCCGAAACCAAGGGCAATGGCGATCAGGGCCAAGATGAGATAGATGGGCCAGTGGCGCTTGATGTACGAAAACACGCAGACTCCTTAGAGGTCAACCTACGAACGACGAATGACCTCGGTCACGACCTCGGACACCGTAGCGATATTTGTCGGATTGACGTTGTGCGGCAGATCGTCCTCGGTGTAAGCGCACGCCAGACGCGGACCGTCAACGCCGGCAATGGTAAGGGCGCGTCGGCTTGCCTCGAGAGCAGCATAGGCATCGGTCTTGGCATAGGGCATCTCAAATGCACCGCAATCGACATGGAACGACTTGCACACCTTGTTGACCAAGTTCATGATGCGTCGGTCACCCTTGAGCAGCTGCTGCTCGCCCTCGACCGTCACGACCGAAAGCCTACCGGCACCAATGGACTCAAGGTTGATAAAGAACACGCCGCGGAGCTTGTCGCGATGCGCGGCCAGGAACGCCTTCATGCCGGCGCCGTCGCAATCGGAAGCGCCTGTAGCCACAAACCAGATGTCGTGGCCAAGCAGCTCGTCATCGCCCATGGAGGCAACGGCAGCGAGCATATCCTCGGCGGAAGCTCCATCGGAAGACGTGGCACCGCCCTTCCAGCCGTCGTCGTCATCCTCGAAGTTATCCCACGAGCCGATACCGCGACCAGACTTCTTGGCGTCGTAATCATCCTCGACACCAAGCCAATCGCTCATGCTGTCCTGCTCGTTTTTCTTTTTGCGACCGAACAGACCGCCCAAGCCGCGCTTTTGCGGCTTGGCGGCCGGAGCGGCAGGAGCCGAGATAGTCTCAAGCGGCTGAACATCCGAGGTGGCCGGCATGGGAGGAACAACCGGAGCCGATATGGGCTCGGGACCCTGTGCCGTCGCGAAGGGATCGTTAACCTGAGCCGAGGGGTCGGGAAGGTCGAACAGCGAGGTGCGCGAGGCGACATTGGCCTGCTGCATCGATGGCATCGAGGGATCGGGGACCGAGGCCAGCGGAGACGCAGAGGGCATGGGAGCCGGCGCGGATGCCGGGTCGGGAACGTTCATGTTCGGGCGCGGCGACACCTGAGACGAAATCTGAGCCATCAGAGAATCGACCGTCTCGGTCTGCGACGGAGTAACGTTGGCAACCGTAGCGCTGGGATCACTCGGTGCGGGCATGGTGAAGATCTGCGTAGAGTAGGGCCTCGACTCATCCGTCTGCGGAGCTTCGGGGGCTACGGACTCAGGCTCCTTCTCGGAGCTGTCCGCAGCGACCTGCTCCGCCGCGGATTGATCCTCGACCGTATCGGTCGCAGCGGGCTCGTCCTCGACAGGAGCGGAAAGGGGCTCGGCGATAGCGGTGCCCTGCTTCTCAAACGTCATCGTGGCATCAAACGACACAGTGCTGTCGATCGGCTGTTGGGTTTCGAAGGTCGCCGTCTCCCCGGCAATTTCCGCAGACGAAGGCTGCGGCGCCTCGAAAGAGGTCGTGGCGTCGGCAACATCAACGGATACCGGCTGCTCGGCGTCGTTTTGCTCAAATTCCTGTGCCGCGCGCTCACGCTCGGCCTCGGCCGCCTGTTGTTGGGCCGCAGCCTCGCGCTCGGCTGCCTCGCGGGCAGCAGCGCGCTTTTCCTCAAAGTCGTCAACGAGTTTCTTGCCCTTTTCGAATGCCCCCTTAAAGAAATGGGAGGCGCTGGCACCGATCGAAGAAAACGCGGAAGCGATATCGGCATGGGGCGTCGTCACCGGAAGCTCGGCAGAAAAATCGGTGTCGCTCTCGTAGGACACATGCTGCGGATACGCATCGTAGTCGTCCTCGGTATTATCGAGCTCCTCGGGCGCCGGGGCAGGCGCCATGACGTCCAGACCGGCTGCGGAATCGATAGCAGTCTCCGTATCGGCTTCCGTCTCGATGGCATTGGCCTCATCGGGCTGCGCAGCCACGACCGGATCGGGCTGGGGCGCGGGCTCGAACGTCGGCTCCTCGCCCTCTTCGTAATCGAGCGTACAGGACTCGGGAAGCATTCCCAGGGCACGGATGGCATCCGAGCCAAACCGGATGTTGCCGGCGGCATTGCGATAAAGCTTGGGCTCGGGCTCGGCCTGCTCGGCCGCGGCAGGCTCCTCTGCCGACTCGGCAGCGGACTCGTCTGCAACGGGCTCCTCGGCCGGAATATCTTGGACCTGGGACTCGGGTGCAATGACGCCAATCAGGGTCTCGTCGGCAGAAGCACCTTCGAATCCATCGATTTGCTCATCAAAAGCCTCGCCCTGCTCACCCTCGGGAGCGACCGGCTGGCCATACTCATCCTCGGTATAGGCAGGCTCTTCGTACTCGATGGTATTGCCGTAATCGTTTTGCTGCTGGGCCGCGGCGTACTCGGCTGCCGCGCGCGCCATCTCCTCGGCGCGACGCTTCTGCTCGCCAAAATACGTGTCAAACGGAATATCGTCAGGGAACTCGTTCTCACCCTGATAGGGGGCGGCGTTATCCATGACACCCAGCATGGCGGCAACAGAGGACTTGTTGCAAACCGAGCCGGACGTGTAGGGAAGGACAAAACGATTGGAAATGATATTGGCGGCATTGGCGAGCGCCACGAGGGAGGCAAGGATCGCGACAATCCACAGCAGGACCTTCAACGCGCCGGGAAGCGGCAAGATGCGCAGGATGGCAATAGCCGCGGGAGCAATCGTGGCAATCGGGAGCAATTTGGCGATCAGCGCTCGGTACGGCGCATAGGGCTCGCGAGCGAGCAGTTCGGCGCGCGGGGAGTCATAGTGCGCGACGACGACAACCGGGCGATTGCGCGGAGAGGCAAGCGGACCAGAGGCCTTGTGATAGGCGATGACATTTTGGCTCACGCCCGTCTTGCCCAGGCGCGAGATCACGGGGCGCCCGGTTCGCTCGAGCACATAGAGCACGGCTCCGACAATGGCCAACAGGGTGCCGACTAAGCCGATACCGCCACCGATGCCCATAAGCAGGGCACCGGCAAATGCCAGAATGCCCGTAACGGCAAACGCCATCCTGCTCGGCGCGGGAGCATTAAACTCCTGCACCTCGGGATCAAAGCCGTGGTTGCGGAAAATTTGAGCGATATCTTCGGCGGCCAAGCGCTCTTCTTCGCTGCACGCCGGCGTGATGCCAGTGTTCTGCAGCAGGTGGTTAATATAGTTCTGGGTGTTCGCCATATGCGCTCCACATCCATAATCCGACAAATAGGCCCAATGTATGCACATTAGAACCGTATATAGTCGAAAGTATACCCCGAGCGGGCGCAAACGGCCGAATTCTGGACATCTTAACGCCCCAAGCGGACAAGGATATAGCCTAATCTCCATATCGGACTAAAATCATGGCATCAGACA
Source organism: uncultured Collinsella sp. (assembly GCA_902496845.1). Classification (GTDB taxonomy): domain Bacteria; phylum Actinomycetota; class Coriobacteriia; order Coriobacteriales; family Coriobacteriaceae; genus Collinsella. The sequence continues at coordinate 23,628 of CABVCJ010000010.1, read as the reverse complement.
CCTTCCCATGCGAGGATTCTATGACGGCAAGCAATACAACCGTAACGAATAAAAAGGGGGCGCCGGGGCCCGGTTTCGACAAGACCGCCCAGCGCATCCTCAATCTGTTCTTTGTCCTTAACAGCTCTCCCGAGCCATTGACCACAGAGCAAATTGTCCTGGATTCCGATCTTGGCTATGGATCGGGCAATATCGACTCGGACAAGCGCAAGTTTCGCCGCGATCGCGAAAAACTCCTCGAACGCGGAATCACGATCAAGGAAGTTCGCGCAGCAGGCGCCCAAGAAACCGAAGAAAGCGCGTGGACCATCGATCGCGAGCACACGTTTGCGGCCGGTGGCCTCATCACCGCAGACGACGCGGACATCTTGCTCGACGCTATCGACCAGACCCTTGCGACCGGTTCGGCCGCGTTTGCCACGCCGCTTGCAGACATACGCTCCAAGATCGCCTACCTCACTGGCGCATCGACCGCAGAAGAGCCTCCCGCCCGTCGCTCACCCGCCGTCGATGCGGTGTGGAGCGCTTTTGCCGAACGCTGCGCACTGCGTTTTTTGTATCAAAACGGGCGTGGAGAGCAAAAAGAGCGCACCGTCTGCGTGTACGGCATGTTCGAGCACGAGGGCGTGGCGTATTTTTGCGGACTCGACAACGCCACCGATGAAATCAGGACGTTTCGCTGCGACCGTATCGTTCGCGCATGGCGCCCCTCGAAGGCCTACTCCATCCCCGCCGACTTTAACCTGAACGATCGCCTGTTCTTCGAGTTTGATTTTGCCGATTGCAAGCCCGTTATGGCGACCTTTTCGTTTGCCCCGCAAGCCCAGGCCGACATGGTCAGCGGCCTAACGCGCGGTCGCGGGGAGCTCACGCACACCGAAGAGGGTTGGACCTGGACCGTCGGCGTGCGCGACCTTAATGCCGCTGCCTCGTTTTGTATGGAGCACGCCATGGACGGCATGAGACCCGTTGCTCCCGATGCACTTAAACTGGCGTGGAACCACCTCATCGAAAGGACGGTGCACGAGCATGCCCGTGCGTAAACTCACCAGCGAGCAAAGGCTCTCGCGTGCGATTGACATCATGGAGGCCCTCTACGCTGCCGGTGAGACCGGTATGACACGAGGGGATATCTGCAGCCGTTTTGATATCACGGGTGCGGCGCTCGACGAAATTATCGATATCGTCTCGACCCTCGCCGACCGTGAGTCGGGCGCACGCATCATCTGCGAACGCCACGGCGAGCGCATCATCTTGACAGGCGATGCGGGGCGTGTGCTGCCCTTGCGCCTAAGTGCCGCCGAAGGTGCCGTGCTCAACCACGAACTCGAATCGATGGGAATCGACTCTCGGGCAGCAGAGCGTATCCGACACGCCCTCCTACCCGAGAAACTCGGCTACAACCAGCGCGTCGTCGACACCGTTGCCCGAGGATCGCACTGGCAACAGCTGAACTGCGCGATTCAAGACGGCGTTCGATGCCGCATCACCTACCGCTCGATGGACGACGCACGGCCGCGCGAGCGTCTCATCGACCCCCTGCGCATCGCGGCGCATGGCGACCAAACATATCTGATTGCCTGGGATGTCGAAGTTGATGGGCAGCGCTCCTACCGCATGGACAAAATCGAGGGCCTTGCCCTTACCGACGATTCCGTGGAGCGCCACACGCTCGCGTCCTCGTCCCTCCACGAATCCCTTTCCCAAGCGGAGCAGAGCGCAAAACTCCTCATGCCGCTCGACATGGCAGAGCGCCTAGACTGGGCCGGTATCATGTCGATTGAGCCAAACGGGGCAGACATGGCAACGGTGACCGTGCGTTATGGGTCAGAGCACTGGCTGTTCTGCCAGGTAATCGCAGCGGGCGGAGCCATCCGCATAATGGATGACCCCGCCCAGGCATTGCGTCTATGCGATATGGCGAAGAGCCTGACCTGCCCGCTTTAACGGCGTCGCTCGTGGCGTGCACGCCACAGCTGCAAATAATGACCGATCTGTGCCGACTCGATACGCTGGTAGGAAGTCGTGGGCAGCGACGTCAAGAACTTCTTGCCGTAGCCCTTTGTCACCAAGCGCGGATCTGCCAAGATGAGCACACCGCAATCAGTCGACGAGCGGATGAGACGGCCGGCGGCTTGCTTGACTTCGAGCACCGCCTCGGGCAGCGAGTAGCGCGCCCAGGCGCGGTCTTCGCGCAGGTTGCGCTCACACGAAAGAGGATCCGTGGGGCTCGAGAACGGCAGCTTGGGGATAATGACGCAACGCAGCGTCTCGCCGCTGGCGTCAAAGCCCTCCCAAAAGGCCTTGAGCGCAAAGAGCGATGAGGTCGGCTCGTTGATAAACCGATCGCGCAGGCGACGCGGGGACGAGTTGCGCTGCTGGCAATTGAGCTCCAGGCCCGCTCGCGCCAATTTGGGCTCGACACGGGCATACAGGTCCTCCATGTCGCGCCTGTTAGTGAAGAGCGTGAGCACCGATCCACCCATGGCGAGATGGGCATCGACCAGCACACGCTCGAGCGCCGACAGATAGTGCTCGCGATCGCGCGGATCGGGAATGTCCCCCGCCACGACCACGGCCATATTCGAGTCAAAGTCATAGCTCGAATCCAGGTGCAGCGATGAGGATGTCGACTCACCGATGCGATCGAGGCCGACAGCATGGTTGAAATGCTCAAAGCTCTTGGACACCGTCATGGTCGCCGAAGCGAAGATGGCCGTGTGCACTTCGGGCAGCCACTCGTTCGCCAAGGCCTCGCCGATATCGATGCGCTCGGCGGTCATAGACTCCCCGCCCGCGCGCAGCCGACGGTTCACCTGCAGCGAGTACACATAGTGCTCATCCGTACCCTCAATGATGAGTTTGAGGTTCTCGTCCAGCTCGTGCAGACGGCGCGAAATGTCGCCTAGGTCGACAACGACCTCGGGCTTATCGGCGGCGACGGTCTGCACCAGCGCGTCTACGCTTTTATCCGCCTGGTCCAGCGCATCAATTGCGGTATGGGCCGACTGCAAAAAATCGTGCCAGTCATCCGACTCGCGCAGCTCGGGGCCAATCCACAGATTCGCGTTATCGTAGCTCCCACGGGCGCGACGGCCGAGCTCGCGCACACCATCGAACACATCGGCAATCGCCATGCTCGCGCGGGCAACCGTCGACGTCGCTTTGGCGGTGAGTCCCAGGTAGAGCGTGGAGCCCTCGGAAGTGGCCAGGTCACGGGAAACTTGACTCAGCGCGCCGGCACTCGACCCACCCAAGCGCTCAAACAGCACGCGCGACTCATCTGCCGAAACCACGCGCGCCCATTGGCGACGGGCCTCGCGCTCGATGGAATGGGCCTCGTCGACCACCCAGTGACGAATCGGGGGCAAAATCCTCCCCTCGGCGGCCACGTTGCGGAACAACAGAGAATGGTTGGTGACCACCACGTCGGCATGTGCTGCACGACGGCGCGCCCCGTGGACCAGGCATTTGTCAGGGAAGAACGGACACAGACGACGAGCACACTCGCGCGAAGCCGTCGTAAAGTCGGGACGGTTGACGCTGCGCCAGCGAATGCCGAGCGAATCGAGGTCGCCATCGGCAGATTGGCACACATACGCCATGATCACCGCAACCGCCGTGAGCGTGTCAGCAGGATCGCGCTTGGTGGTGATCTCAACCTGACCACGGCTCATGCGCTCGAGCTTGCGTAGACACGGATAGTGGTCATAGCCCTTGAGTGCACAAAACGACAGGCCCCCGTCCAGCTGTTCGGCGAGCTTTGGCAGCTCATGGTACATAAGCTGGTCGGCAAGATTATTCGATTTGGTCGCGATACCAACCGTGATGTTGTTGCGGCGTGCGGCCTCGGCAAAAGGCACCAGGTAAGCCATCGATTTGCCGACGCCCGTCCCCGCCTCAATCACGCGATGCGTTCCCGTAACGAGCGCGTCACGGACCTCGAGCGCCATCGCGATTTGCTCATCGCGCGGCTCGTACGTGGGATACATGCGATTGACTAGGCCACCGGGGGCATAATCCGCCTCGATCTCTTCACGGCTCGGCATCTTAAGGACCGGCAACTCGTCCGCATCAACGCGATCGTCTGCACGATCGGCCTTGAGCACGTCAGCACGAGCGGCGCTGAGCGAAAATATCGAACCCGGGTTCTGGCCGGCCAAAAAAGAAAAAATGGGGCGATAGGACCAAGGCACGTCCGCGTGCATGTCCGCCAAGCGCGCCATAAGGCCCGAAGGCAGGTCGGTAAGCGCAACCAACAGCACGCGCCACACACCGCACAGGGCATCAACGTCTGCGTTCGCGCGATGCGACACCGAATCGCACCCAAACAAGTCGGCCATAAAAGACAGCTTGTGCGAGGCCAAGCGCGGAAGTGCGATGCGCGACAGTGCCAGCGAATCGATCCAGATGTCGCTGACGTTGACACCGCCCTTGACCGACTCGATAAACGAACGGTCGAAGGTGGCGTTATGCGCAATCACCGGGCAGCCGCCGACAAAATCGGCGAGAGCGGCCACGGCATCGACGGCCGATGGGGCATCCACCACATCGGCGTTTGTAATGCTCGTGAGTTCGGTAATCTCGGCGGGAATCAGCTGCTTGGGGTGCACGAAGGTATCGAACCGGTCGACGATCTCGCGGCCCGAAAGACGGGCAGCCGAGATCTCAATCAGTTCATTGTCCTGCACCGAAAGACCCGTGGTTTCGGTATCGAGGACGATAACATCTTCCTCGATGAGACCAAACGATTGGGTTTTGGCACGCTCGGCAAGCGTGGCATAGGAATCGATGACAAACTGCGGCGTTCCCGACGAAACAGCGTCCTCGATTAGCATGCAACGCCCGCTCGACGAAGTCCCATACGAATCAGACTGTCACAGACCTGTGGGAACGTCATGTCATCGGTGTGGCGAATCTCATCCGGATACAGCGACGTATCGGTCATGCCGGGAATCGTGTTGGTCTCGAGGATGACGGGGCCATCCTCGCTCACGATAAAGTCGCTGCGCGAAATGCCCAGGCAGCCGAGTGCCTTATGGGCCGCGCAGGCAAGTTCCTGGGCACGTACATAGTTTTCGGGGGAAATCTGCGCCGGAATGCGATGGATATCCGTGGGGTCCACATACTTCACGTCCAGATCGTAGAACTCGCAGTCCTCGGGCTTACGGATCTCAACAATCGGCAGGGCGCGCACGTCATCCTCGCCGTATACGCCGACGGTAATCTCGGTACCCTCGATGCACTTCTCGACCAGCACTTTGTCGCCGTACTCAAACGCCTTGGCGATTGCCGCGGGTAGCTCGGAGGGCTCATGGACCAGAGAGATGCCATAGCTGGAGCCGTTGACGGCGGGCTTTACAAAGCACCGCTCGCCACAAATCTCGACGATACGATCGATATCGACCTCGTCGCCCGCCTCAAGCGCCAGGCCGGGGGCAATGGGGATGCCCGCCTTGGCATACAGAAGCTTTGAAACCTCTTTATCGGCGCCACATGCGCTGGCGAGCACGCCTGACGCCGTGTAGGGGATACCCAGCGTCTCCATGGCCCCCTGCATGGCGCCATCCTCGCCGCCGGCGCCGTGCATGGCGATAAACGCCACGTCGAAGCCACCGGTCGCCATAGTCACCATAAAGTCATCGGCGGCGGTGTCGAGCAGCTCCACCGAGGTGTAGCCGGCCTCCTTCAGTGCCACCACGACATTCTTTCCAGAATTGAGCGAAATCTCGCGTTCGGCGGAATGGCCGCCCGCCAAGACCGCTACGTGCATGTTCTCTAGGCTTTTACCCGGCATGGGCAGACTCCTCCTCTATAATTCCTGCAGCTGATACCATATTGTAGCGATACCCTCTACGTTTCCCCAAAATCGAAAGGCTTCCATGAATCCCAGGACTAAATCTCAAGACATTCGCGACTTGAGCCAAAACGATATTCGCGAACTTGTCGCCGAACTCGGCCAACCCGCTTTTCGCGCAAAGCAGCTCATCGAATGGGTTTTTGAGAAGAACGTTTGTTCGTTTGATGACATGACCAACCTTCCCAAGGCCTTCCGCGAGCAGCTGAAGGAGGCATTTGCCTTCGACACGCCGACCGAGCTCGCCAAGCAGGTGTCTAAGGATGGCTCTCGTAAATACCTACTCGAGTACCACGACGGTATCTCCGTCGAGACCGTCGGCATGCCTCGTCGCAACAAGCTGTCTGTCTGCGTATCTACCCAAGCCGGCTGTGGTATGGGCTGTGCTTTTTGCGCTACCGGTCTGAACGGCCTCAAGCGCTCACTGACCGCTCAAGAGATCGTTGACCAGGTACTCCACGTTTCCAACGACTTTGGCGAGCGCGCGACGAGCGTAGTTTTCATGGGCCAGGGTGAGCCTTTCGCCAACTACGACGAGGTCCTCAAGGCACTGCGTATTCTTAATGACCCCGATGGAATCGGTATTGGAGCACGTCATCTCACTGTCTCCACCAGCGGCGTCATTCCTGGTATTCGCAAGTTTGCCGACATTCCCGAGCAGTTCACGCTCGCCGTCTCGCTGCACTCTGCCATTCAGTCCACGCGCAATAAGCTCATGCCGGGCGTTAAGAAGTACACGCTTTTGCGCCTTCACGAGGCCCTTCAGCTCTACACCGAAAAGACCGGCCGCCGTCCGACATACGAATACGCCATGATCGAGGGCGTCAATGACACCAACCCCGAGATGCAGGCGCTCTGCGACTTCTGCGAGGGCACGCTGTGCCACGTTAACCTCATTCAGCTTAACGACATCGAGGGTAGCCCGCTCAAGCCGTCGCCGATTCATAAGGTTGAGGATCTTCAGCGTCGTCTTGAGTCCCGTGGCATCGAGACCACGATTCGTAACTCCCGTGGTAACGATATTGACGCCGCTTGCGGACAGCTGAAGCAGCGCTTCAAAGTTCAGAAGAACGCATAGGGGAGTCGCATCCCAAAACGTTTCATGTGAAACATCGAACGACCCCGGTTACAGAATATGCAACCGGGGTCGTTTCATTTATTGACCTTAATTTTGAATCAGCTGCTACCTGTCCCATTTTTTACGGCCAAAATAAGGGGTCCTTGTCTCATGAATCAGACAAGGACCCCTCAAAAAATGTTGAGTAATTGTTAGGTACCTAATAGCCTACATTTTCCCATTGGTTGCTGACCCAACCTTGATTAATCTTGGGATTCTTCGTTACCTGAGCAGTACGCATGGCAACATCTTCCGTCATAACATCCATTTTCTTTTTGGAAGTATCGGCGATATCTTGCGCGCAACGAAGCAAACGACCTCGAAGTTCATCGTCTGTCGCGATCTTATAGCCAGCAAAGGCACCAGCCGCGACAGTCGTCACCAATGCAATCGCTGTTAAAATCTTATTCCTCATCTTGGCCTCCTTGATCAAACTGAATCATTTCGCCAAGAATACGAGAGAGCTCTTCCTCGTCTTTAAACTCAATCTCAATCTTATTCTTTCCACGCGAGCTCTTCACACGCACGTTGGTATTAAATACCTGACGAAGCACGCGGGCAGCCTTTTTAAAAGACTGAGGCGTTGCAGGCCTCGGAGTCTTAGGTGTCTCTCCGGCAGAAAACAACGGAGCAAGATTTTCTGTCGCTCTTACGGAAAGGCCCTCTGCAACAACCTTCTCAGCAAGTCGAATTCGTGCATCCTCATAGGGAACTGCAAGAATCGCACGTGCATGACCAGCAGTAAGTTTGCCCTCAAAAATCATCTGCTGAACAACTTCAGGGAGATCGAGAAGGCGCAGCGAGTTTGTAATTGCAGAGCGTGACTTGCTGACTGCCTTCGACAATGCCTCCTGGGTCATACCGCTGGCATCGATAAGCTGGCGATAGCCCTTAGCCTCTTCGACGGGATTCAGATCAGAACGCTGAAGGTTTTCGATCAGAGCAAGAGCCAGCATCTCTTCATCATTAACATCTTTAATGATGACAGGCAGCTCCTCAAGACCAGCAAGCTTTGACGCTTGGTAACGACGCTCACCAGCGATGATCTCATAGCCGTTTCCATGCTTGCGAACCAAAAGCGGCTGCAAGACGCCATGTTCTTGGATTGATTCGCTCAACTCACGAAGTTCAGTTTCGTTAAAGTGAATTCGCGGCTGATTAGGGTTGGGAACGATATCCTCAATAGGTAGTTTTGTTTCAGATGCGGCATTCGAAGCCGATGCAGCCGAACCACCGGTCTCATACTCGGCCTCTGAGACCAAAGCATTGAGTCCACGTCCCAATCCGCCACGTTTCTTTACACTAGGCACGCTTGATCACCTCTTTTGCAAGGTTCATATATGCTTTTGCACCCTTATTTTGAGGTGCATAGGTAATTACCGGTTCCCCAAAAGACGGAGCTTCGGAGATTTTAACCGTACGGGGGATCAACGTCTTAAATGCCTTATCACCAAAGTACGATTGAACCTCCTCAACAACCTGATTCGATAGAGAAGTACGCGAGTCATACATGGTCATAAGCACACCGTAGGTGTCTAAGCCCTTGTTCAGACGAGATTTGACCATCTTCATTGACTCAAGCAGCTTCGTAACGCCCTCGAGTGCGTAATACTCGCACTGGATCGGAATCAAAACGCTGTCTGCTGCGGTCAAAGCGTTGATAGTAAGCAGGCCGAGCGAAGGAGGGCAGTCAATGAAAATAAAATCAAACTCGTCCTGAATCGGCTCAAGCAAATCTTTGAGACGGGTTTCACGAGCAATTGCGCTTACGAGTTCAATTTCCGCGCCTGCAAGCTGAATTGTAGCCGGAATTACGAATACCTTTTTGCAATTTGTATCAAGAACAAGCGATTCTGCCGGCACATCATTCAACAATGCATCATAGATGCAGTGATCAAGGTCTTCTTTTTCAATTCCGAATCCACTGGTGCTGTTTCCCTGCGGATCAAAATCGACAATCAGTGTCTTACGACCCTGCTCACCCAGTGCTGCTGCAAGGTTTACAGCCGTCGTTGACTTACCGACGCCGCCTTTTTGATTGATGATTGCAATGATACGCGTGTCTTTTGCGCTCTTAGAACGCTTAACGTCGCGAAATCCCACGGTCCCTCCTGGTGTGTATTAAAGCTGTCAAACGGAGGATGTTTCACGTGAAACATTCCGAATCGATAGCAACTGCTATGTTTCACGTGAAACACTGCAAGCTGTTAGTATCCATTATGTTTCACGTGAAACATCTAGGCAAGCGGATTCTTCTTTGCCATGCCATTTGCACGAGGCAATGAAACGGATGCTGAATGACTCTTCTTAAGAACAATGAACTCCCTGTGACCCAAGCCTTCAGGCAAATCAATTGCGTCATTCAGAAGCAAAGTGAAGCCGCAAATCTTAGCTGCTGACATGCCGGAAGCAAGCTCCTCATCCGAAGGATTGCCCTTGGTGATAACAAATAGCCCTCCATCCTTCAGGTACGGAGCCGCATACTCAACAAGAATCGGTAGAGGGGCCAGTGCGCGGGCGGTTACAACGGAGAACTGCTTCTTATGGCTTCGAGCATATTCTTCAAGACGATCATGAACCGCATGAGCATGTTTCAATCCAAGAGCATGGACAAAGGAATTAACCGCATCAACCTTCTTGCCAACAGAGTCAATATAAGTAGCTTTACGATGCGTGGTTATGGTTAATGGAATACCAGGGAAGCCCGCACCTGTTCCCATATCGAGCAAAGCTCCCTCAGGAGCCTTATTGATATAGGGGAGCAAAACAAGTGAGTCGAGGATATGAAGTACGGCAGCATCTTCTACGTTAAGAATACGGGTGAGATTGGTTGTCTTATTTGTTTCTAGAACCAAATCCAAATGCTGGATACATTTCCTCAGCTCAATATCAGTTACGCTCAAGGAATATTCTTTGCAATAGGAAGTTAGGCGACTCAACATCTCGTCAGCCTGCTGATCGGTAAGTACAAACAACAGAAGCTCCTTTCTGACAAAAATCAGCGTATCGAGAACTTTTGACAAAAAAAGGGGACGTGGAAACCACGTCCCCCTAGCATAAGCTCGAGTAGATTATCGAGCAACAATCACCACATGGCGATCAGGGTCAGAACCCTCAGAATGAGTATCGACTGCATCGTTGCCACGAAGTGCAATGTGAACCAGTCGGCGCTCGTAGGCATTCATGGGCGGAAGCGAAACACTCTTATGAGTGCGGATGGCACGCTCGGCAGCAGACTGAGCCATGGAGGCGACCTTATCCTGACGGCGACTCTTGTATCCCTCGACGTCCACTACAACCGGATACCTAAAGCCAAGCTTGCGGCTCACCAGCAAAGAGAACATAACCTGAAGAGCATCAAGAGTGCGACCATGACGGCCAATGAGAACAGCAAGGTCGGGAGCCGTTACATCCAAAATCAGCTCACCCTCGTCGCCCTCATACTCATCGATAGGAGAGTTGGCGGCATCGAAGTGCGAAAGGATGGAACGCAGGATGGAAATCGCAACATCGGCAATGGTGTCGAGCTCCTCATCGGTCAGCTCTTCACCAGCCTTGTAGCGCTGTGCAATCTCGGGATAATCGCCCGCGACCTGCGGGGCAACCTCCTCAAGCATATCCTCGATGATCTCTTCAGACATAACGTACTCCAAAAGTTAGGTACCTAAATAAGATTGATATCCCACTACTTCTTCTTGTGCGGGCGCGGCTTCTTCTCGCGACGAGTGACCTCAACCTGCAGCGGAGCGTTCTTAAGACGCTCCTCCTCATCGGCCTTCGCCTTGTCGATGACCTTCTGCGTCACAAAAATCTGCTGGATAACCTGCCAAGCAGACGAGACGTCGTAGTACAGCAGAACACCAACGGGAAGGCTCCAGCCCATCCAAAGCATCATGACCGTCATGACAACGGCCATCATACGCATGCTCTGAGCCTGCTGGCCGGTCTGGTTGCGCGACATATAGAGCTGCGGAATCAGGGTCAGGACGGCAAACAGGATCAGGCAAACCAGCGCAGGCAGTGCAACCATAAAGCCATCGGCAAAGGAAGCGCTCGGCGTGGTGGTCAGGTCGGGCAGGATGTTGAAGAACGAGAACGTGCCGTCGTTAAAGTACTGCGGCAGGTTGCGCAGCAATGTAAACAGGGCGAACAGGATAGGCATCTGAATCAGCAGCGGCAGACAGCCAGCCATGGGGTTGAACTTGTTCTCGCTGTAGAACTTCTGCATCTCCTCGGCCTGACGCTGGGGATCGTCGGCATAGCGCTCCTGGATCTCGAGCATCTTGGGCTGCAGCACCTGCATGCGAGCCGTCGACTTGGTCGACTTGAGCATAAGCGGCGTCAGCAGCAGACGGATGATGACCACCAGGATGATGATGGACAGGCCCCAGTCGACCGCAAAGGTCTGGATGAGCTTGAGCAGCTCGAAAAGGATGTTAACGATCCAATCCCACATGTAAGTTTTCCTCCGATAGCGAGTGCCCGCTAGGGCACAGGGTCATAACCGCCGACGTGCAGGGGATTGCAGCGAGCGATGCGCCTCACGGCAAGCCAGCAGCCTCTCAAAACACCGTGCTTCTCAATCGCCTGGATGGCGTATTGCGAGCACGTTGGGTAATAAATGCAGGCGTCAGGCAATAAGGGCGAAATAACCTGTTGATATATGCGAATAGGAGCGATGGCAACACGTCGCAAAACGTGATTGCTCATCGCTCCTCCCCGGCAACGCCGGCGCGCTTCATAAGCGAACGCAACGCCTTGTCCATCTCCTGCGGCGAGGAAACCCTCGTCTCGGGAGTTGCAAACAAGATGATGTCATAACCCGCAACGGGAAATCCGCAGCTGCGGGCGGCCTCGCGCATCACACGCTTAGATCGGTTGCGCACGACGGCACAACCGAGTCGCTTAGCACCAACGAAGGCGACCCTTCCGGAGTCGCCTTCGCCAACCGATTCACATATGGTCATTCGAATCAGAGGGTGATTGAAACGACGCCCCTGACTGAACACATGCTCGAAATCTTGCCGAGACTTAATAGTCTTCATGCGAGATGTGTGTATCGCTGCTAGACAGTGAGACGCTTGCGGCCCTTGGCGCGGCGACGGGCGAGCACGGCACGACCACCCTTGGTGGCCATACGGGCACGGAAGCCATGGGTCTTGGCACGCTTACGCTTATTAGGCTGATACGTACGCTTCATCTTAAGTTCCTCCTGCTGCATTTCGAGTGTCCGCGGGAGCGCGGACGCAGATATAGACACGTGAGCTTGAAGATTGTAGGGAAATCAATGTTCAAATGTCAAGAAATCAAAGGTAAAAGGTTGCGTAGTTCACACGGTTCCCCCATAAGCTCAACCGAAATTTGCGCCGCATTACAACTTTTCACGATATTTCATCGAGTTTTCGACAGGTCATGTTGGCAATGTTGAGAACTTTTCGCCTGTTTTCCAAAGTTTTCAACAGGTTTTGAAAAGTTGTCGAAAGATGAGAAACATTGCACGGTGAGCTACTATTTGTTCGAAACCTTTTGAAAGATTGCGAGCGGCATGTCTGACGACTTTTACACCATGGTCGATTCCGGAGACCCGGCACCCGACAACGAGCACATCACCGGCGTGCGCGAAAAGCGTGGCGAGGAAGAGCAGGCCGCTGCGAAAACGCAGGCTGCCATGTATGCCGCACGCATCGCGGTCTATGACGACATGCTGTCGACGCCGCGCGTCATCGTCATCGAACCTAAGGACGTGCGCACCTATCTGGAAGAGACAACCAACACCGTCTACCGGTGCATGAAAGAACAGGGCGGACACATCTCGCTCATGGTTATCCGCGAGATTGTCGAAAACTTTATCCACGCCCACTTTGCAGAGCCCATCATCTCGATCCTAGACGGCGGCGACACCATCCGATTCGCAGACCAGGGACCGGGGATCAACGACAAGGAGCGCGCGTTCGACTTTGGCGTTACCAGCGCAAACAGCAACATGAAACGATACATCCGCGGAACCGGAGCCGGGTTTCCCATGGTGCAGGAGTACCTGGAAAACGCCGGCGGCGCTGTATCCATCGAGGACAACATGGGCAACGGCACCGTGGTCACGGTAAGCCTGAATCCCAAGCGCGTACAGGAAATCGAGCGCGCCGGAGGGCGAGGGGCCGCCGTGCGCCCCGAGACGGAGCAGCCGGCGTATCCCCTATCCAGCACGTTTGCACAGCAGCCCGTGGCGCAGCAGATGCAGCAGCCTGGAAGTTTTCCCATGCAAGACCCCCAGACACCGCTGGGCAACCCAGTGCAAAACATGCCGGAGGGCATAGGCTCGACAGATCCGGACACAGGCGCCGTGCAGCAGACGGCGGACATGCCAAACGTCGCGCAAATGGGCTACCAACCGTACCCACAAGGGTATCCTCCCCAATATATGCCGCAGCAGGGATATGCCCAGCCGTATCCACAGCAGTATCCTCAGCCGTACCAGCAGCCGTATCAGCAGATGCCGCAGGGAAACCTCAACCCCTGGACTCAGCAGATGCCGCCGCAGCCTTACCAACAGTGGCCGCAAAGTTTTCAACAGCAGATGCCGCCCATGCAGAGTTCTCAACAACCAGCAGCTCAAATGATGTATCCTAATGCGGCGAATCAATACGCACAACCGCAGTCGGACGTGTTTATAAGCGAACGCGGCAACGCTGCATTAGGGTATCTGGCCCAACATCAAGAGTGCGGCGCGACGGACTTGGCGCGGGCGTTTGGAAACTCTGCACCCACCTGGTCGCGCACGCTCAACGATTTGGCGCAGACGGGCTTGATAGTCAAACATGGGCAGAAATACCATCTGACCGAAATCGGAAGCGCTCGCGTGCGGGCCCAAGCTTAAGGAACGGGAGAGACAGTGGACGAGGAAGCAAGCATCATCCTGGGGGATGCCATCGCCTTTTGTCAGCGCGACGGCCAAGATGCGCGCCTCATCAACATGCTGGGGCAATCGCGTGCTGTGAGCCTGACCGAGGACACCTTGACGATTGAGGCCCCCTCACGATTTGCCATCGCTCAGCTCAAAAAGCATCAGCCGACCATCGAGGCGTACCTGGAAGAGATCGCCTTTGCACCGATTGCGCTCAACATCGTGGCACCACAGGGCTCCGCGGCAGATAACGCCGCACCCGCGGCACCCGTCGTTCCCCCGGCGGCGCCAGCTACCACCACAGTGTCGGCTCCCGAGCATCAAATCGGCGATGTTTCCCGTGAAACCATGCCCACCGTCTCGACGCCGGCGGCCCCCATGTCCGCTGCCACACACATGCCTATCGCGCACGACGCAACACCGGTCGAGGATTCGGGCATCGCAATCAAAAACACGCTTTCGGCCGACGATTTCCGCCGCATGATGAACCAGATGAAAGGCGAGGCGCCTGCAAAGAGTGCAAAACCAGCCTCCGCATCGCCCACGAGCGTCCCCGCAGCTGCGGCACCGATCGAGCAGAACACCGATGGCGCGCCGCTCGCGGCCAACTCGAAATTCACCTTCGAAAACTTTGTCTACGGCCCCGAAAACAGCCATGCCTATCGCTCGGCCCTCAAGTTTGCCGCGCTCGCGGACGAACGCGGCACATGCACATCCCTGTTCATCTATGGCAAATCGGGGCTGGGCAAGACCCATCTGCTGCTCGCCATCAAAAACGAGCTCGCCGAAAAGTCGCCCGAGATCAAGGTGAAGTACGCCAACTCGCAAGCGTACCTCGATGACCTGATGACGGAGTTCGACCGCCAAAAGAAGAGCAACGCCCCCATCATGCAGGCATACCACGACGTGGACGTGCTCATCATCGACGACATTCAAAACATCATCGGCAAACGCGCGAGCGTGGACTACTTCTTCCAGCTCATGGACGAGTTTATCCGCAACAACAAAAAAGTCGTCATCGCAGCCGACCGTGCGCCCAAAGACCTGAGCATGGACGAGCGCCTTACCAGCCGTTTTAATGCCGGTATGCTCTGTTTGGTGGCGGAGCCCAGCTACGAGATGAAATACAAGATCTTGCAGCGCTACTACGAGAACACGATAGCCGCCGCACCCGAGGCGGGTGACGACTCGCTGCTGGCGGCCTATGGCGGCGATGGCGGGCATCTGACCGACGAGCACTTTAAGCACATGGCAGAAGTCTCGGGAACCAACATCCGCGAACTCGAGAGCTTCTGCGAACGCTGCGCCGGCGAGGCAGGAGACCGCGAACGCGAGGGCAGCGAGCTCAGCTTCGACGACATCGACGCCATCGCAAGTCAGTACTTCGATACGTCGGCCAAAAAGATCAACGTGCAGACGGTCCAGTCTGTCATTGAAGAGCAGTACGGCGTGACGCACGAGGAGCTCATCGGCCCGCGCCGCAACGCCAACATAGCCAAAGCCCGCCATATCGCCATATATCTGGCCATCGAGATGTGCGAGATGACGACTACGGCGGTGGGCGCGGAGTTTGGCAACCGCAACCACTCAACCGTCAGTACGAGCTATAAAAAGGTTCAGAAGATGATTCAGGAAGACCGCACCATAACCGAGGATCTCAAATCGCTGCGAGATAAAATTACACTGCGCTCGTAGGGAAATAGAGACACCTGTTGAAAACTTGTCGAAACGCCGGGCATAACATGTCTAAAACTCGCCACAAGGCGATGAAAAGTTTTCCGCAGGTTTTGAACGTGGAAAACACGGTCGGTTGCGCACAGGGCGCTGTCGATTCTCTTTTTGGGGTTGACCAGCGCTTTTGGGAGTAATCAACAGTTTCGTCAGTGCTATTACTATTATTAAGATATTTATATCTATAGAAAGGTATTAAAAGATGAAGTTCACCGTCAGCCAAAGCTCGCTCACGCAAGCCATCGGCGTCGTTATGAAAGGCGTCGCTTCGGCATCTACCCTTCCCATCCTGTCGGGCGTGCTCGTTAAGGCGCAGGACGGCATCTTGGAATTCCAAACCTCTAACTACACCATCTCGATTCGTCATCGCATTGCCGCGCATGTCGAAGAAGAGGGCGAGATGGTGATTCCCTGCAAGATGCTCTCGAACATTACGAAGACCCTTCCCGACGCCCCGGTTACCTTTGAGCTCTCGGAGCGTCAGGTGCAGATCGGATGCGAGAAGAGCTCCTTCCGCCTCAACACGCTCGACGCCAACGATTTCCCCGAGTTCCCCGCCTATGCCATCGAAAGTGCGGTGGAGCTCCCGACCGATATCCTGTCCGAGATGGTCGGCCGCGTGTGGCGCGTCACTTCGACTGATAAGGCCCGCCCCATCCTGGGAGGCGTGCACATGAAGGTCGAGAACAACACCGTGCGCCTGGTGGCAACCGACTCCTTCCGTCTGGCTGTATGCGACACCCAGGTCGAGACCTCGACGCTCGAGGGGTCCTTTGAGCTCAACGTTCCGGCCGACGCCTTCAACGACGCCCTGAGCATCATGGCCAGCCAGGCGACCATCATGATCGGCGCCACCGACACCCAGGTTGTCTTTGAGGCCGGCAACACCACCTACGTGTCGCGCCGTATCGAGGGCGTGTACCCCAACTACAAGCAGCTCATCCCCGATTCGTGCGTGACGAGCGTCAAGATCGACGTGGCGGCTTTTAATGCCGCCCTCAAGCGCGTGGCGGTCATCGCGAGCGCGAACCCCGCAGTCAAGTTCGAGATCGATGTCGAGAACGGCCAGATGGGCCTGTCCTCCATCTCCAATGACCAGGATCTGGCGCAGGAGACAATCGATGTCGAGGCCGAGGGCGAGTCGGGCACCATCGCCTTTAACTACCACTACATCTTTGGCTGCCTCAATGCCCTATCCAAGGAGAAGGAGATCACGCTGGAGCTCAAGAGCTACTCGCAGGCGGGTATCTTTAAGTCCTACGACAAGATCAACTATCTGTACCTGGTCATGCCGGTTCGCATCTAGCGCTGCGCCATGACCATGTTTGCCCGCAACCTTTCCGTCGCGCGCTACCGCAGTTTCGATAGCTACCGTCTTGACCTGGACGAAGGCGTGACGGTGCTTGCGGGACCCAACGCGGCGGGAAAGACCAACCTCATAGAGGCGCTGCAGCTTTTGACGAGCGGCGCCTCGTTTAGGCATCCCACCGCTACCGAGCTCGTGCACGATGGCACGGGCTCGTGCAGGCTCGCGTTGAGGCTCGAGGGCGATGGCCGCGTGCTCGATATGGGGCTGGGTGTTGAGGACGGCAAGCGCTCGTTTAGCCGTAACGGCAAGAGGTGCTCGGCTGCCGGCGTGCGCGGGGTTATGCCGAGCGTGCTGTTTTGCCCCGATCATCTGGATATGGTCAAGCGCGGCGCCAGCGTGCGCCGCGCCGCCCTCGATGACTTTGGCGTGCAACTGAGCGCCCGTTACGCCGACCTGGTGAGCACCTACGGGCGTTGCGTGACGCAGCGCAACGCCCTGCTCAAGGAGACCTGGTGCTGCCGCGAGATGCTCGGTGCGTGGAATGACTCCATCGCCCGCGCCGGGTCAGCCCTGCTCGTGCATCGTTTGGCCCTGCTCGACCGACTGGCGGGCCATGTGCGCGCCGCGTATGGGCAGGTGGCGTCCGGCGAGGACGCAGGCGTGTCCTATGTATCCACACTGGGGGATTTACCTCAAACCGAGGGGCGCGAGGAACTTAAGGACTGGGCATACGAGCGCATGCTGGCCGCCCTTGATGAGCACGCCGACGAGGAAATTCGCCGCGGCGTGACGTTGGTGGGACCGCATCGCGACGAGATTGAATTTACCGTGGCGGGTCGCTCCGCTCGTTCATTTGCCAGCCAGGGCCAGCAGCGAACGCTGGTGCTTGCCTGGAAGGTGGCAGAAGTGGCCGTGGCGCGCGATATCCTGGGCACCGCGCCACTGCTGCTTTTGGACGACGTGATGAGCGAGCTCGATGCCGGGCGGCGAGGCGCTTTTCTGCAGCTGATCGGTGATGATATCCAGACGGTCATAACCACCACCAATCTGGGGTATTTTACCGATGACCTGCTTGATCGAGCCAAGGTGGTGAGCATGGGTGAGACGTGCTAATTACGAGCGCGAGAACGGAACGGTTGCCTTTGGCGGCTTTTTGGATGCCGAGCGTCAGCGCATCCTGGCGGCCGCGACACCTGAGCGCCGCGCGCAAATGGAGGCTGCAGAGGGATCTCGTGCGGTCTATCGCGCCTGGAATGCGGTGTGCTCGGGCACGCGCGAGGGACGCCACGTGACGGGCCTGCGCTACCTGCCCGAGTCCAATGAGCTGCTGGTGTATCTCGATTCGCCCTCGTGGACGCAGGAGATGACGCTGCTGCGCGAGATCATCCGGGCACGCATGGAGCGGGCCGGCGCGCATGTGGACGGCCTGGTGTTCAAAACCACCGCACCCGGTCACACGCCGCCGGCTGCCAAGGAGCGCCTGCGCCCAGCCGTGACCGAGCGCCCGCCGGCTCCGCACGCCGATCTCAGTGAGGCCGAACGCGGCGAGATTGAGCGCCAAGTGGCGCCCATCGAAGATCAAAAACTGCGCGAGGCCCTCGAGAATGCCATGAGAGCTAGTGCCGAGTGGGCCAAGGGCGTGCAAAGCAAGAAAGAGCCTTAAATCGCATCTGGTGGCCTTGTAGAGCCAAATACCCTCGCTCCCGAGGGTATTTTTTTACGATAAACTAGTAAGGCTGTACACATTTTCTTAGCTGAAGGAGGACGTGTGGCAAACGAAAACGATTACGATGGCGGCGAGATTAAGATTCTCGAAGGTCTCGAGGCCGTTCGTAAGCGCCCGGGCATGTATATCGGCTCGACGAGCGCCAGCGGCCTGCATCACCTGGTGTGGGAGATCGTTGACAACTCCGTTGACGAGGCCATGGCCGGTTTCTGCACCGAGATTCACGTGACGGTCCACGCTGACAACTCCATCACGGTCGTCGACAACGGGCGAGGCATCCCCGTCGACGAGCATCCCATCAAAAAGATCCCGACGCTCGAGGTCGTTATGACGATCCTGCACGCCGGCGGTAAGTTCGATAACTCGGCCTACAAGGTCTCGGGCGGACTGCACGGCGTGGGCATCTCCGTCGTCAACGCACTGTCCAAGCGCGTGGTCGTGCAGGTGCGCCGTGATGGCAGCGTCTACGAGATGGAGTTCTCGCGCGGCAAGACCGTCAAGAAGATGGAGGTCGTGGGCACCTCGGATTCGACGGGTACCACCGTCAGCTTCTGGCCCGACGACGAGATTTTCGAGACCTGTGTCTACGATTTCGATACGCTGCACAACCGTCTGCAGGAGACGGCGTTCCTCAATAAGAATCTAAAGATTGTGCTGACCGACGAGCGCGAGGCGACTCCCCACGTGGAGGAGTTCTGCTACGAGGGCGGCATCATCGACTTCGTCAAGTTCCTCAACGACGGCAAAGACGTTCCCGAGGCCTTCAAGGAGCCCATCTATATCGAGGGCAAGTCGGATCCGGATGCGCCCGTGACCAAGATGGGCGAGGTCGAGGTGTCCCTGCAGTGGAATGCCGGCTACGGCGAGAACGTCATGTCGTTTGCCAACGACATCTACACCCCCGAGGGCGGCATGCATCTCGAGGGTTTCCGCACCGCTCTCACCCGCGTGATCAACGATTACGCTCGCAAGCAGAACCTACTCAAGGAGAAGGAGGCCAACCTGAGCGGCGACGACGTGCGCGAGGGGCTTTCGGCCGTCATCTCGGTCAAGCTGCCCGACCCGCAGTTTGAGGGCCAAACCAAGGCCAAGCTCGGCAGCTCCTACATGCGCGCGCTCACGCTCAAGATCGTGACCGATGGGCTGACCGATTATCTGGAGGAGCATCCCAAACCCGCCCGCGAGATCGTCAAGAAGGCCCAGCAGGCATGCAAGGCCCGCAACGCCGCCCGCAAGGCGCGCGAGGCGACCCGCCGCAAGAGCCTGCTCGAGACGGCGTCGCTGCCCGGCAAGCTCGCCGACTGCTCGGTACGCGATGCCGAGCTGACCGAGCTCTTTATCGTAGAGGGCGACTCGGCAGGCGGTTCGGCCAAGGACGGCCGTCGCCGAGACATCCAGGCGATTCTGCCCCTGCGCGGCAAGATTTTGAACGTCGAGCGCGTGGGTGACCACCGCGCGTTCTCGAGCGACACCATCCAATCCCTGATCACCGCGATCGGCTGCGGCGTCACGACGAGCGCCGGCGACGGTGGCGACTTCGATATCAGCAAGGCGCGCTACCACAAGATCATCATCATGACCGATGCAGACGTTGACGGTGCGCATATCCGCATCCTGCTGCTGACGTTCTTCTACAAGTACATGCGCCCGCTGATCGATGCCGGCTATGTCTATGTTGCCTGCCCGCCCATCTTTGGCATTAAGGTACGCAACAAGATCCATTACGTGTATCCCAACGGCCGCCAGCCCGAAGACGAGATTCTGCGCGACACCATTCAGAGCCTGGGCCTGAACCCCGACGACAACGACGAGGACGGCAAGGCCAAGGACGGCAAGATCACCAAGAAGCGCAAGGGCTATACCGTTCAGCGCTACAAGGGCCTGGGCGAGATGGACCCCAAGCAGCTTGCCTCGACGACGATGGACCCCAAGACCCGTATCCTGCAGCGCGTGTCGATCGAGGACGCCGTGGTGGCGGACCGCGCCGTGCGCGAGCTCATGGGTTCCGAGGTCGGCTATCGCCGCGAGTACATTGAAAAGCATGCGCATGATGCTCGGTTCCTTGACGCTTAAGAGGAGGTAACGTGGCAGACGATATCAACAACAACGAGGGTGTGGACGAGGCCGGCGACGCCGGCATGCCCGATGATCTGAAGCGCCTGCTCGCCCGCGCTGAGCAGGGCGAGGACGGCGATCCGAATTCCTATAACCCCGACGCCGAGGATGAAGAGGATGAGGATGACGACGCCGAGCTCGAGGAGAGCTTCGGTGCGGTCGACCGCGGCGCCTCGGCCGGCGAGGATATCAACGGCGGTCAGCTCCAGATTTCGGAGTTCGGCCGCGAGATGAAGCAGTCGTTCATCGAGTACTCGATGTCGGTCATCACGGCGCGCGCCCTGCCGGACGTGCGCGACGGCCTAAAGCCGGTGCACCGCCGCATCCTGTACGCCATGAACGAGAGCGGCATCTACCCCAACCGCCCGCATAAGAAGTCGGCCTGGACGGTCGGCGAAGTTATCGGCAAGTACCATCCGCACGGTGACTCCGCGGTTTACGAGGCCATGGTTCGTCTGGCGCAGTGGTTCTCCATGCGCACACCGCTCATCGATGGCCACGGCAACTTCGGCAACATCGATGGCGACGGCGCGGCGGCCATGCGTTATACCGAGAGCCGCCTGGCAAAGCCTGCCATGGAGCTGCTGCGCGACCTGCAAAAGGATACCGTCGACTGGCAGCCCAACTACGACGAGTCGCTCGCCGAGCCCGTGGCGCTGCCCGCGCGCTTTCCCAACCTGCTGGTCAACGGCAGCCAGGGCATCGCCGTCGGCATGGCCACCAATATCGCCCCGCATAACCTCACCGAGGCGATCGAGGCCACCTGCTACCTGATCGACAATCCCGACGCCACCGTCGACGAGCTTATGCAGATCATGCCCGGTCCGGACTTCCCCACCGGTGCCATCATCATGGGCAGCGCCGGCATTAGGCAGAGCTACGAGACCGGTCGCGGCTCCATTACCGTGCGAGCCAAGGCCCACGTGGAATCCACCAAGACCGGCCGCAGCCGCCTGGTCTTTACCGAGATCCCTTACATGGTCAACAAGGGCACCCTGCAGGAGAAGATCGCCCAGCTCGTGAACGACAAGCGCATCGAGGGCATCTCGGACATGCGCGACGAGTCCAACCAAAAGGGCATCCGTCTGGTCATCGAGCTCAAGAAGGGCGTCATTCCGCAGGTCGTGCTCAACAACCTGTATAAGTACACCTCGCTACAGACGACCTTTGGCGCCAACAACCTGGCGCTCGTCAACGGCGTTCCCAAATGCCTGAGCCTGCGCGAGATGCTGCAGCACTACATCGACCACCAGGTTGACGTCGTCACCCGCCGCACCCGCTTTGACCTTAAGAAGGCCCAGGCGCGCGCCCATATCCTCGAGGGCTATCTGATGGCTCTCGACCATATCGACGAGGTCATCAGCATTATCCGTTCCTCGCAGACCGACTCCGAGGCAAGCGGCCGCCTGATCGAGCGCTTTGGCTTTACGCCCGAGCAGACCACGGCCATCCTCGAGATGAAGCTGCGCCGCCTGACTGGCCTGGAGCGCGACAAGATCCAGGAAGAGCTGGACGGTCTGCGCCGCGCCATCGCCTACTACGAGGACCTGCTGGCGCATGAGGAGAAGATCCTGGGCGTCATCAAGGAGGAGATGCGCGAGATTTCGAAAAAGTTCGGCGACAAACGCCGCACCGAGATCAGCCATGTCGAAAAGGATCTGGATGTCGAGGACCTCATCGCCGACGAGGACATGGTCGTGACCATCACCCACACCGGCTACGTGAAGCGCATCCCGGTGGCTGCCTACCGCGCCCAGAAGCGCGGCGGCAAGGGCGTGTCGGGCGTCAACCTTAAAGAGGACGACGTCATCGACGAGATGTTTATCGCATCCACGCACGAGTACGTGCTGTTCTTCTCGAGCAAGGGCAAGGTCTACCGCCTGAAGGTGCACGAGCTGCCGGTGGGTACGCGCCAGGCGCGCGGCACCGCGATCGTCAACCTGCTGCCCTTTGAGGAAGGCGAGAAGATCGCGAGCGTCATCAGCTGTCGCGAGTTCCCCGCCGACGAGTACCTGATGTTTGCCACCAAGAGCGGCATGGTCAAGAAGACCGTGATGAGCGCTTACGACCGCAGCCGCCGTGATGGCCTGATCGCCATCAACCTGAGGGACGACGACGCGCTGCTCGCCGTGCGCCGTGTGCGCGAGGGCGACAAGATCATCCTGGCCACTACTGCAGGCAAGGCGATCATGTTCCCCGGGGACCAGGTTCGCGCCACGGGACGCGACACCAGCGGCGTTCGCGGTATTAGCATGAAGGACGGCGTGAGCGTTTTGGGTATGGAGGTTACCAACGGCAACGGCGACCTGTTTGTCATCACCGAGCGCGGCTACGGCAAGCGCACGCCGGTCGCGGACTATCCGGAGCAGAACCGCGGCGGTCAGGGCGTCTACACCATCCAGATGACCGAGCGTAAGGGAAACCTCGCGGCCATGAAGACGGTGGGTCCGCAGCACGAGCTGTTCATCGTGACGGAAGGCGCGACGGTCATTCGCGTCAAGACCGATGAGATTAGCCAGACCGGCCGAGCCACCCAGGGCGTCAAGATGATGACCGTCGACGCCAACGACCGTGTGTGCGCTGTCGCCCGCATGACGGCAGCTAAGGAAAAGCCCGAAGGCGAAGGCGCCGAGGCCGAGGCAACGGTCGATGCCGAAAATACCCCAGTCGACCTAGGCGACGGCAACGACACGCCAGAGGATCTCCTAGACGAGTAAGAGGCCCTAGCTGGTAGAAAATATCAGACCCCATATATCGGCGGTCGGCGCACTGCGCGCCGACCGCTTTTTTGACAATCCTGGACCCCGTGCCCGCCGAGTGGGCGAGATGGGTTAGGTTTGTCGCGAGTTCCGCACGCAAAGAAGGCCACTTA
>CABVCJ010000009.1 GCA_902496845.1 uncultured Collinsella sp. | reverse complement strand
TGTCGTTTCCGTGCCCTCGGATTGGGTCATAGTGTCTGTCGGTACCAAAACATCGGCATCCCCAAGGGATCATTTGCACCAAAAAATGAGAGTGGATAATCTCCCGGTTTGAGCCCATATTCATGCTCAAGGTGGGAGATTGTCCACTCTCGTTTCGTTTGTTGATTTCGATACCTACATTTGTAGGAACAGTTCGTGGAGGCGGGTGTCTTCGTCGAGTTCGGGGTGGAAGGTTACGCCGAGCTGGTTGCCCTGACGGGCGGCGACGATACGGCCGTCGACTTTCGCTAAGGCCTTGGCGTCGCCGTGGACCTCGACGATGCGGGGTGCACGGATAAATGTTAATGGCACTTCACCGTCGATGCCGGACACCTGGCCCTTGGTGCGAAAACTGCCGAGCTGTCTGCCATAAGCGTTGCGCTCAACGAGTACGTTCATGGTTGCTAGGCGCGGCGTTCCCTTATCGTCGTGTGCGGCAAGATCGCGCGCCAATAGAATCAAGCCGGCGCAGGTGCCAAGGACGGGCATGCCTTCAACAATGTGGGTGCGAAGCTCCTCGAGCATGCCCAGCTCATCAAACAGCTTCCCTTGAACGGTAGACTCGCCGCCGGGAAGTACCAGACGGTCAAAGTCCTGCTTCAAATCAGCCGCCTGCCTCAGCTCAATACAACGTGCGCCCAGCTCGGACAGTCTTGCCTCGTGCTCGGCAAAAGCACCTTGGACCGCCAGCACGGCGACCGTCTGGTCTGCATAATCGCTCATGTGCGATCCTTTCTGCTGGACTAGCGCCCGCGTTCCTCCATGATGATCTCGATTTCGTCGGCGTTGATGCCCACCATGGCCTCGCCCAGGTCCTCCGAAAGCTCGGCGATGAGCTTGGCATCGGTGAAGTTTGCCACGGCCTTGACGATGGCGGCGGCGCGCTTGGCGGGGTCGCCGCTCTTAAAGATGCCCGAGCCGACAAAGACGCCCTCGGCGCCCAGCTGCATCATCAGCGCGGCGTCGGCGGGGGTCGCTACGCCGCCGGCGGCAAAGTTCACGACAGGAAGCTTGCCCGTGGCATGGACCTCGCGCACCAGCTCGACCGGAACCTGTAGTTGCTTGGCTGCCTCAAAGAGCTCATCGTCGCGCAGGGCAACAACGTCGCGGATCTGCTTCTGGATCTTGCGCATGTGGCGCACGGCCTGGACCACGTCGCCCGTGCCCGGCTCGCCCTTGGTGCGGATCATCGTGGCGCCCTCGGCAACACGGCGCAACGCCTCGCCCAGATCGCGGGCGCCGCAGACAAACGGCACGTCAAACTGGGCCTTGTCGATGTGATAGACGTCATCGGCAGGGGAAAGAACCTCGGACTCGTCGATGTAATCGATCTCGATGGCCTGCAGGACCTGCGCCTCGACAATGTGCCCGATGCGGCACTTGGCCATAACGGGGATGGAGACGGCCTCTTGGATGCCCTTGATCATCTTGGGGTCGCTCATGCGCGAGACGCCGCCTGCGGCACGGATATCGGCCGGGATGCGCTCGAGTGCCATGACGGCGCAGGCGCCTGCCTTTTCGGCGATGCGTGCCTGCTCGGGCGTGGTGACGTCCATGATGACGCCGCCCTTGAGCATCTGCGCGAGTTCGCGGTTGAGTTTGACGCGATCGGCCTTGCTGGTCTGTTCTGCCATGGTTGCTCCCTTGGTTGGCATGTGCATTGCTTGACGGAACATCCTATCGGGGAGCTGGGTATGGCGAAATACTCAGTTTTCGAGATAATAACAAGGTCAGACTAATACCAGATTGAATGACTTAATAAGGTCAGGTGGCAAATTCATGCTTGACTACAATTTGGAAAAACGCGGCGAGGCATCGCTCTACGAGTATGTTTACCAGCAAATTCGAGATGATATCGTAGCTGGACGCATTGCGGCGGGGGAGCATTTGCCGTCTAAGCGCGCCTTTGCCAGTCATCTGGGAATCAGTGTCATTACCATCGAGAATGCATATAGCCAGTTACTTGCCGAGGGCTATATTTGCTCAAAGCCGCGGCGTGGCTACTACGCTTGCGAGCTTCCGGATGCACCGGTTTTGCCTTTGGCTGCGGGGAGCATCGACCGAGATACCGTCTCTGTGGGCCCCAGCGCGCATGATGCCGATGGACAGGCCGAGCGATTCGATGCACTTTCTCCTTCCGCTTTGGATGCGGCGCGGCTTTGGCAAAGCGCGCTACGGGCGACGCTGACATCCGAAGACGAACGCGAAATCTTTTCGACCGCGCCGGCGCAGGGCACCGCTCGGCTACGACGCGCAATTGCTCACCATCTGCGCGGGACGAGGGGCATGAATGTCGATCCCGACAACATCGTTATCGGTGCGGGCGCCCAGCTGCTCGATACCATGTTGGTTCAGCTGCTTGGAGCCGACAAGGTGTATGCCGTTGAGGATCCGGGCTATTTACGCCTGACACGCATCTATCAGGCTATGGGCTGCAAAGTTCGACATATCCCGTTGGATGATGAGGGCGTGGACTTGAGCACTTTGCAGAAAAGCGGGACCGATGTCCTTCACCTGATGCCGTCCCATCAGTATCCGACCGGCCTTGTGACGAGCATTGCGCGTCGCTACGCGCTGCTCAGCTGGGCCGCCGAGCGACCAGGCCGGTATCTCATCGAGGATGACTTTGATTGTGAGTTTCGCCTTGCCGGCAAGCCGATTCCCGCGCTCGCATCAATCGATGCCGCTCAGTCGGTTATCTATACCAACACGTTTTCGAAGAGCCTTTCATCGGCGTTGCGTCTAGCGTACATGGTGTTGCCCGATGAGCTGATGGAGCGGTTTAGGCACAACCTTGGCTTCTACGCCTCTTCGGTGAGTTCTGTTGACCAGGTCGCTTTGGCTCGTTTGCTGGAATCGGGTGATTACGAGCGACATGTGAACCGCGTGCGCGTCCGTGCTCGCGAGGCGCGTGATGGCCTGACGG
Organism: uncultured Collinsella sp.; assembly: GCA_902496845.1. Classification (GTDB taxonomy): domain Bacteria; phylum Actinomycetota; class Coriobacteriia; order Coriobacteriales; family Coriobacteriaceae; genus Collinsella. The sequence continues at coordinate 40,458 of CABVCJ010000009.1, read as the reverse complement.
CACTTGTACGGAAAGCGTTTCCGGCGGGGGAGGTCTCGATCGAGCATGCGGACGCGGGCCTTTACTGCACTGTTGCCCTGGCCGAGGACAAGGCGGGGGAGAGCTTCGCGAAGGCTCTCGCTGACGCTCGTATTTCCTATGTCAACATCGCCGATTGCCTGTGGACGGGTGATCGGGCATCGACTAAGAACGCTCCATCTCGCGTCCTCATACAATACGACGACCTGAGCCCTCAGTCGCTCATCGCTCTTCAAGAGCAGCTGCAATAAGCCCACGAAAAAGGCCCGAACCATGCGGTCCGGGCCTCATCGAGCTAGAGGTTATGTCTCAGGCGGTTGGCTTAGCCAAAGTAGCGCTTCAGCAGGCCCTCGAAAGCCTTGCCGTGGCGGGCCTCGTCGCGAGCCATCTCGTGCACGGTGTCATGGATGGCATCGAGGCCAGCGGCCTTGGCGCGCTTAGCAAGATCGGTCTTGCCGGCGGTGGCGCCGTTCTCGGCCTCAACGCGCATCTCGAGGTTTTTCTTGGTGGAGTCGGTCACGACCTCGCCCAGGAGCTCAGCGAACTTGGCGGCATGCTCCGCCTCCTCGTGGGCAGCCTTCTCCCAGTACAGGCCGATCTCGGGATAGCCCTCGCGATGAGCGACACGAGCCATGGCCAGGTACATACCGACCTCAGAGCACTCGCCCTCAAAGTTAGCGCGCAGGTCGGCAACGATGTCCTCGGAGACGCCCTCCATCTTGGCGACGCCCACGACGTGCTCGGCAGCCCACTCGAGCTGGCCCTCCTCCTGCTTCAGGAAACGAGAACCGGGAACGCCGCACTGGGGGCACTTAAAATCCTCGGGCAGCTGGTCGCCGTCGAACTCTTCCACATAACCGCAAACGGGGCAAACAAACTTCATGATTCGATCCTTTCGATCGATGGCGATTGCGCGCTCGTCCGGTCCCGTAAGGGCCCTCTCCGGACGTGCGTCTTGACGAGTTCTATTATCCATAAATGCGACCAAATGTGAAGCCTATTAGGAATGATTTTTAATAAAACAATTTTGAGATATGAAGATGTTGATTGATTAACGATTGGCGGGCCGTCTGCGATCTCCGCTGAGTACAATCGGTCGAGCAAATGTTGACCTATCAACAAATAAGGGAGTTTCCTTTATGCATCTAGCCAGTCGTGCCTGGTGCCGAACATATCAGACGGTTTTTCGCATTGCATTGCCGATCCTGCCCTATACCGAGCCGCGCATTTTGGAGCATGCCGAGGATGTGCCCGCGGTGCTTCAAAAGCGCTCGATCCAGAAGGTCCTTATCGTGACAGACCCTGGTATTGCACGTTTGGGGCTCACGGCATCACTCGAGCGTGCGCTTACGGCTCAGGGGATTGGCGTTACGGTCTATGCCGAAACGCGTATGAACCCCACGGTCTCAAACGTGGAGGAAGCGGCGTCCCTGTATCGAGAGAGCGCCTGCCAGGCCATTATCGGCTTTGGCGGTGGCTCGGCCATGGACTGTGCCAAGGGCGTGGGAGCACGCATCGCGCAGCCAAACAAGCCCATCAACAAGATGCGCGGGCTGCTGCGGATTCATCGTCGCCTGCCGCAGCTCATCGCCGTTCCCACCACGGCAGGCACGGGAAGCGAGGTCACGCTTGCGGCGGTAATTACCGATGATGAGACGCACTACAAGTACCCCATTAACGACTTTGTGCTTATCCCGCGCCTTGCGGTGCACGACCCCGAGTTTACGCGCGGCCTGCCCGCCTCCATTACGGGGCAGACGGGCATGGACGCCCTGACGCATGCTGTCGAGGCCTTTATCGGGCGAAGCACCACGCCCTATACGCGCAAGATGGCGCGACAGGCGGTTCAGCTCATCCACGACAATTTGCTCGAGGCCTATGAGCATGGCGACAACATGCGTGCGCGTCGCAATATGCTTTCGGCGGCGTATAAGGCGGGTGTTGCGTTTACCCGCTCCTATGTCGGATATGTGCATGCCATCGCGCACAGTCTGGGCGGCCGATACGGAATTCCGCACGGTTTGGCCAACGCGATCATCCTGCCGCACATGCTTCGCGCTTATGGTGACGCCGCCGCCCCCAAGCTTGCCGACCTCGCTCGCATGGCGGGCATTGCGCCGGCTACCGCACAGGATAGTCTTGCGGCCGAGGCCTTTATCGATTGGGTCGACCGCATGAACGGGGCCCTGGGAATCCCCAAATATGTCTCAGGTATTCGCCGCTCCGACATTCCTGAGATGGCGGCGCATGCCGATGCCGAGGCCAATCCCCTGTACCCCGTTCCGCTTTTGATGGACCGCTTGGAGCTCGAGCATATGTACGAAGTCGTTGCAGGTGGTATGTTTGAGGGCGAGAACTAGGAGGGTCCATGAACACCGGGGAAATTGCGCGCATCGTCGGCGATCAGCGCACCTACTTTAAGACGCACGCTACGTTTGATGTCGATGCTCGACGTCGCGCGCTCGTGAGTTTACGCGATGCGGTCCGGGCGCACGAGGCCGATATTGCCCATGCGCTCAAGACCGATTTGGGAAAGTCGCATGACGAGGCATATATGTGCGAGATCGGCACGTCGCTTTCCGAGATTCGTCATCAGACTGCTCACGTGGTTCGATGGAGTCGTCCGCGCCTGCGTCCGTGCGATCTTGCCAACGCCGTGAGTGTGTGCAAAACGCAAGCCGTGCCCTATGGCGTCACGCTCATCATGGCGCCCTGGAACTACCCGTTTTTGCTGACGCTCGAGCCGCTCGCCGGAGCCCTTGCCGCGGGCAATACCGTGGTCATCAAGCCGAGTGCATATGCTCCGGCATCGAGCGCGGTGCTCAAGCAAATCTGTGAAGAGGCATTTGATCCGCGTCTGGTGACGGTTGTCGAGGGCGGGCGCGCCGAGAACGAAGCGTTGCTCGATGAGTGCTGGGACAAGATTTTCTTTACCGGTAGCGTTCCGGTCGGCAAACTCGTCATGGAGCGCGCAAGTAAAAACCTTGCGCCCGTGACGCTTGAGCTGGGCGGAAAGAGTCCCTGCATCGTGGATGCGACGGCAAACTTGAAGGTTGCGGCACGGCGTATCGCCTTTGGTAAATGGCTCAACGTGGGGCAGACCTGCGTGGCGCCCGACTACCTGCTGGTCGATACGAGCGTGCACGACGAGCTGCTGGGCCTCATCAAGGAAGAGGTCCGTCGCATGTTTGGCGAGCACCCGCTCGATAACGAGGATTACGGGCATATCGTCAACGCCAAACATTTTGCGCGCGTGCGTGGACTGATCGATCCCGATAAGGTCGTGCTTGGAGGTGTCACGCGCGAGGCTTCGCTCAAGATCGAGCCGACGATTTTGGATGGCGTGGCCCCCGATGACGCCGTGATGCAGGAGGAGATCTTCGGCCCCATCTTGCCGGTACTGACGTTTGAGAACTTAGACGAGGCCGAAACGTTTATTACGGATCGTCCGACGCCGCTGGCCCTGTATATCTTTAGCCAGGACCGCGAGGTCCAGCAGCGCTTTGTGCGCTACGTGCCCTTTGGCGGCGGCTGTGTTAACGACACCATCATGCATCTGGCTACGAGCCATATGGGCTTTGGCGGCATGGGCGCGAGCGGCATGGGGCAGTACCATGGCCGCGAGAGCTTCGATGCGTTTAGCCACAAGAAGAGCATCGTGAACAAGGCAACCTGGCTGGACGTGCCGTTTCGGTATGCGCCCTACGCAAGCTGGAAGCACAAATTCGTGCGCATGTTTGTGCATTAGGAAATGGCAGGTAATACGAACAAGTGTTCCTATTACCTGCCATTTACGTTAGACTACTGCCATGGGGTACGGATGGGCCAACTCCCTTTAGAAGGGAATTGGTATGAACGTAAGCGATGTTATTTCGTTACTGGCGTTGTTAATCGCGGCTATCGAACTCGGCCTGTTTATCGGCCGAATGAAATAGCCGCCCCCGCGTAAGCGAAGACGGCCACTTCTCACGATGTAAACGTGCACTGGAGTTGGCAAGACCCGCTGCAACGGGTGCCATCCGTGCCTCTATCTTATCTGCAAGCGCTCTGTCTCGCAAGCGTTGCGGCAACTGGGTGAAAGGCGCGAGCGGGTGAATTCGTGTCCGCACGGGCCCGTAAACTTCTCAGTAAGGTTAAGCGCCGGTTTATCCGGCCGTTAGAGGAGCTGCCATGTACGAGCCTTCACGTGTTCTTTTGTCGTTTCATATCGCAGGATTTCAGTATGCCGACGGTGCCTTGGTCCTGGGCGATCTTAAGGTCGGCGATAAGCTGACGCTGTGTGCCGAGCGCGATAATCCCCATGACCCTGAGGCGGTTGCGATCTATTACGGCAACACCAAGCTCGGCTATGTTCCGGGAAACGGGGTCGGCCCGCTATCCGTGATGATGCATTATGGACACGAGGGTGTATTTGAGGCGCGCGTGCAGCAGGTTGCCCCCGAGCGTAGCCCGTGGCACCAGGTGCGCGTTGGCCTCTACGTGGTGGATGCTCGCTAGTCGGTAAGGGAGGCTGCCATGTTTGATGACGATGGCCTGTTCGATCTGACGGATGACCCGTTTGAGTGGGATATGCTGCTCGACGATGATGAGCTGGAGCAGGACCGTAAGAAGCGGCAGGACAAGAAAACTCAGGGTGACGCTTCGAAAAAGCAAGACAAGCGCCGCCGCGGACTGTTCGGCGGGCTCTTTGGATAACCGCCGCATCGCTGCGTCTGTATACTTAGCACGAGTTGAACACGTTGCGAAATGAGGACATGGACGATGATGTGGTTTACCGCCGACCTGCACCTGGGCGATACGAATATCTTGCACGACATGGATCGACCGTTTGACTCGGTCGAGGAGATGAACCGCAAGGTCATCGATGCCATCAATGAGTGCGTGGCTGTGGACGACCGCCTCTATATCTTGGGAGACTTTACCTATCGTTTGCCCCTGGCGGAGGCGGTGCGCCTGCGCGAGCGCATCGAATGTCAGAACGTGATGCTCATCCGTGGCAACCATGACGGTGACTGGGAAGATCCCGACGTACCGCAGATTTGGGAAGACGTGCGCGACTACCTGGAGATTGCCCCCGGCTATGCCAAGGGCCATCGTCTGGTGATGAGCCACTACCCAATGCTCAGCTGGAATGGCAAGGCACGTGGCGCCATCATGCTGCACGGGCATATCCACAGCAGGGGAGACCGCACCAACGCGCGCAACCGCGATCGCGAACGTCCTATCTTTCGCTACGATGTCGGTCTCGATGCCAACGATTACAAGCCCGTAAGCCGAGACCAGATCTTGAACTTCTTTGGACTGTAGCTGCAAGTGCAGGTAGAATGAACGCGCCGTGTGGATGGTCTACACGGCGCGTTTTAGTAGGAGCGATGATTCCATGAGGGCTATCCAGCGTATTAACCACAACGCTGCCATCTGCGAAGACGGCGCGGGGCGCCAGCTCATCGCGTTGGGTCGCGGCATCGGCTTTGGCGACATGCCGCACGAGGTCGACCTGGACGTCGTCACGCGCACCTTTTACGGCATCGATTCGAAGTACCTGGCGTTCATCGACGAGGTTGACCCCGAGGTACTTGAGTTTTCTGCTCAGCTGGCAGATATTGCGACCGGACAGCTTTCGTACGAATTGAGTCCCAATCTGCCCATTACGCTGGCAGATCATATCCAGTTTGCCATTAAGCGCGCCCGCGAACATATGGTGGTGTCGTTGCCGCTCAAGCGCGATCTGGAGCAGCTGCATCCTATTGAGTATCGATTGGGCGAGCTAGCTGTTCGCGGCATTAAGAAAACTTTTGCCGTTCGCATGCCCCAGAGTGAGGCCGCGGGTATCGCCATGTCGATTATCAATGCGGCGATTAAGCCGAGCGAGCGGCGCGTGCTTGCCGAGCAGCACGAGGAACATCTTCTCGATATGACGGTTGCGATCATTCAGGAAGAGTTGGGCGTGACGGTCGATCGCTCATCGTTTGCCTTTACTCGTTTCGCCACTCATGTGCGCTATCTGCTCGACCGCGTGGCAAAGAAAGAGCCCATCGATACCGAGAATTCCGGTCTCTACGACGTGCTCGTGGAGCAATATCCGGCGGCATCGCGTTGTGCCCATCGTGTCGACGAACTGATTCAGGAGACCTTTGACGAGCCGCTCGCGCAAGAAGAGCTCGTCTACCTGATCATGCATGTGAATCGCGTTGCTTCTTCAAATTCAGATAACCAGTAGGGGCATTTAGGCGTTTCAAAACTGTCTCGGCGACCGTTCACGGGTCGTTTGCTACCGTTCGTCGGTAATCTGAGCAGCAGCGAACGTGTCTGCCGCATATACTCGCCGTGTGTTGGGTGTTACTCACGGCGCTGCTCCGAGAGGCACTACCGATTCTGTCGAGGTCCCTATTGGATCTCTGTCGGTTGTGCGCGGGGCTTTTTCATGTCGATCCACCCGGGAATCACATGCAATCAAATCTCTTGCCAACGGGCATCGCGCGCTGCGCAGGCGCGAGCGGAATCGTGCGTCTTGACGCTGTGGAACCCCACAGACCTTTAGTTGGAAGAGAAGGGATTCGACATGGCTGTCGATAACAAGAAGATTGCCGAGGATGTGCTTGCTGCCGTCGGCGGCGCCTCCAATGTGACGAACGCGACGCACTGCATGACCCGTCTGCGTCTGAACCTTAAGGATCAGTCCATCCCCAATGACGATGAAGTTAAGAAGATCAAGGGCGTCCTGGGTGCCCAGTGGTCTGGCGGCCAATATCAGGTCATCATCGGCCAGAACGTGCCGAAGGTCTATGACGCCGCCATTGCGTTGGGCGTTAAGGGCGAAGGCTCCATCGACGAGAGCCTCGATGGCGGCGCCAAGGAGCCGCTGACGCTTAAGACCGCGGGCATGGCTGTCTTGAATTACCTGTCAAAGTCGGTTGTCCAGCTAATCCCTATTATGCTTGCGGCGGCAATGTTCCGTACCATTGCTGCTATCTGTGGTCCGACCATGCTCAACATCTGGTCGGCTGACAGCGAGATCTATAACCTGTTTAACAGCTGGCTGTATAACGCAGGGTTCTACTTTATGCCAATCTTCTTAGGCTGGTCTGCGGCAAAGCAGCTCGGTGCAAGTCCTCAACTTGGCATGATGCTTGGCGGCGTGCTTATCGCCCCCGACCTTATTGATTTGGTCGGCGCTGCTGCAGAGACTGGTGTAACGACGACGAGCGTCTATGGCCTTCCCGCAATGCTCAATAACTATTCCTCTACCGTTCTTCCCATTGTTTTGAGCGTTCCGGTGATGTGGCAGGTCGAGAAGTTCTTTAAAAAGCGCGTTCCCGATGCACTCGCAACGGTATTCAACCCATTCTTCACCATGCTTGTGATGGTCCCTGTTGCACTGTGCGTACTGGCTCCTATTGGCTCCTTTTTGGGCGATGGCTTGGGCAACTTTATGTTCTCGCTTGGCAATTCTGGTGGAATTGCGACCGTTATCGCCATTGCGCTGATTGCGGCGTTTTGGGAGTTCCTGGTTATGACGGGCATGCATCAGGTCCTTATTACGCTTGGGATGGCGATGCTTGTCCAGAATGGTTTTGATGCCTGTGTGTTTGCCGGTGCAACAATTGCTTGCGCTGCCTCTTGGGGCATGGCCTTCGGTGGATTTCTGCGTATTCGTGAAAAAGACGAGAAGAGTCAGATGCTGGGATTCTTTATTTCTGCACTGATTGGCGGCGTCACCGAGCCCGTACTGTATGGCTGCGGATTCAAGTACCTGCGTACGTTTGGCGGCCTTGTTGCCGGTGGTCTCGCAGGCGGCTTGGTTACTGCCCTTGCTGGCTGTAAGGTCTATGTTATTGGCAACGCAAGTATCATCTCGGCTGTTGCGGGCTACGCGGGAGGCGGAAGCGCGAATTTCTTCTGGGGCTGCGTCTCCCTTGTCGTGGGTTTTGTTGTTTCTGCTGCTGTCACGTATCTCTTTGGCTTTACCAAGGAGCAGCTCGAGGAAGATGCTGCTGCCGTCAAGGCTTAAGGTGTCAACTTAGCTAGGAGAATTGGCTGGGCACTTGGCTATGCTCCAAGTGCCCCTTTCCATGGATTGGAGCCGTTATGAAGCAATTGCTTCTTCGTGCCGATGATATCGGTTATTCGTATGCCGTTGACCTGGGGATTGCCAGAAGCGTCAACGAGGGCCTGGTGCGCTCGGCGGGCCTTATGCCTAATATGCCCGAGACCGAACGTGGCTGGTCGCTCGTGGTGGATGCCGGCATTGCGGTGGGCCAGCATACCAACGTGTGCCTGGGTAAGCCGTGTGCCGACCCGGCGCTCATCCCGAGCATGCTCAACGAGAACGGCGAGTTCCATAGCAGCCGTACCTTCCGCGAGCACTTTAAGCGTGGCGAGGAACTGATTGACTTCGACGAGGCCTGCATCGAGATCCGTGCGCAGCACGACCGCTTTGTCGAGATTGTGGGCCGTGAGCCCGATTACTTCGAGGCCCATGCCGTCATGAGCAAAAACCTTAACCGAGCGATCTCGGCGGTTGCCCAGGAGCTGGGCCTTAAGGAGCAAAAGGCAAGCTTCGACCCCACGGCGGTGGTGCATTGCGGAGATACCGACCTGCGCATGGTGATGCGCTCGATGGAACCGGGCTACGAGCCTAAAGAAGCAATCATGCAGACGGTTCGCGAGATGTCCGACGGCGAGACGGTCGTCTTTGTGTGTCACCCGGGCTATCTCGATCGCTTTATCCTCGAGAACAGCTCGCTTACGACTGATCGTACCAAGGAGGTCGATGCGCTGATCGATCCTGAGCTGCGCGCTTGGCTCGAGTCTCAACCCGATCTTCGCTTGATCGACTATCGCGACCTGTAAGGACTCAAACCAACACAAGGGGAACAGGCACCTTTGTGGTGGTTCTGGCGCCGTTGCCATTATGGCAGCGGCGCCTTTTTTGTCCGTGCGGCGCGGTAGAGTGTAGGCGGTTGAAATTTGCGTCCATCGAGGAGCTGCTATGAATGAGATCAAGTGCCCGCACTGTGGCGAAGTTTTTAAGGTTGACGCGTCCGGCTATGCGGATATCGTCAAGCAAGTGCGCAATGCCGAGTTTTCGCGCGACCTTGATGAGCGCGTGAAGGCGGTCCAGCGCGAGGGCGAGCAGGCGCTGGAGCTTGAGCGCTCGCGTTCGACGGCTGCTTTGCAGGAGGCAGAGTCTCAGCGCAACGCTCAGCTCGTTGAGCAGAAGAACGCTGCGGCTCAGCAGCTGGCACAAGAGGTCGCCAAGCGCGATGCCGAGCTTGCCGAGTTGCGCGCCAAGCTCGAGGGCGCTGCCGCAGAGCGCGAGAGCGCAAGTCAGCGTGCGGCGGTTGAGGCCCGTGCCGATGCTCAGAAGGAGAATGCTGAGCTTCAGCGCGAGATCGACAATTTGCGTGCGCAGCTGGAGCGCAAAGATGACGAAGCCAAGTTCGTCGAGTCGGCGGCCCGCAATGCTGCTCAAAACGATTTGGCTGCACGTGATGCTCAGATTGCCGAGCTGCAGGCCAGGCTTGCCGCGGCGGACAAGGCCCAGGAGATGGCGCTTGCCGCTGCCGCGGCAGAGTCGCAGCGCGAGCTCGATGCTGCTCGCGGTGAAGCCGAGCGCGCGCTTGCTGACTACCGCGCGACGGTACAGGAGAAGTTTTCCGCCGCAAAGGCACAATCTGAGCAAGAGGCCGAGGGTCTGCGTGCCCAGTTGCGCGAGCAGGAACTGATGGCAAAAATGAACCTGTCGGAGGCGGTCGCCGCGGCGGAGCGAGAGCGCGATGAGGCACGTGCCAAGCTGACGAGTGAGCTGGCGGTGCGCGATTCTCGCGAGGAACAGGCCAAGGCGGCACACGAGCTCGAGCTTGCGCAGGCCAAGCGCGCGAGTGATGACCTGATTCGCTACAAGGATGAAGAGATTGAGCGCCTTAAGGACATGAAGGTGCGCCTGTCCACCAAGATGGTGGGCGAGTCGCTCGAACAGCACTGCGAGACCGAGTTTAACCGCCTACGCATGACGGCGTTTCCCAACGCGTACTTCGAGAAAGACAACGATGCGTCCGAGGGTACCAAGGGCGACTTTATCTTCCGCGAGTGCGATGCGAGCGGCAACGAGGTCATTTCGATTATGTTCGAGATGAAAAACGAGAACGACGAGACCGCGACCAAGCACAAAAACGAGGACTTCTTTAAGAAGCTCGATCACGATCGTCGCCAGAAAGGCTGTGAGTACGCGGTGCTCTGCACGCTACTCGAGCCTGAGAGCGAGCTCTATAACGCGGGAATCGTGGACGTGAGCTATCGCTACGAGAAGATGTACGTGATTCGCCCACAGTTTTTCATTCCCATGATTACACTTCTTCGCAACGCCGCCATGGGTTCGCTGCGCTATAAGCAGGAGCTGGCGGAGTACAAACAGCAGAATATCGACGTCACGAACTTCGAAGCCAAGATGGAAAAGTTCAAGAACGACTTCGGCCGCAACTACGAGATCGCGAGCCGCAAGTTCCAAACGGCAATCGATGAGATCGACAAGACGATTAGCCATCTGCAGAAAACCAAGGAGGCGTTGCTGTCCTCCGAGAACAATCTGCGCCTTGCCAACAAGAAGGCCGACGATCTTACCATTCGCAAGCTCACATGGGGCAACAAGACCATGAAGGCCGCCTTTGACGCGGCACGCGGGGCTGCGCCAGAGACAAACGATGAGCCAGCCGAGGCGGATTCGTATGAGGTCGAGGATGTCGAGTAAGGCATAGCAGATAGTGCAAAAGCGGGGCCGCTGGCGATATTGCCAACGGCCCCGCTTGTTTCGCTCCAGTATGTTCGGCTAGTCCTCGAGCAGGTCCTCGATAAAGCCGACGCGGTAGTTCTTGAAGATGACCTCGCCGCCGTCTTGCGTGGCGTCCAGATCGACATCGCCCATGATGCCAAAGTCGTGGTCGCCGTCCTCGTCGGCAAAGATCTGGTGCACGTGCCATACGTGCGCGGTCTTCTCGATGGAAAACATAGCGACGCTGCGGGCATCTCCGTCGGTGAGGATTTCCTCGTGCTGCCCGTGGTAAGCGTCAAGTGCTTTTTGCCAGCGGATCTCGCTCATGCCCCAGTCGTCGTCGAGCTCGCCCAGATCGCGAACGTGCTCGCGAGCGGCAAGGGTCACGCGGCGGAAGAGCGCGTTGCGCACCAGCAGCGTGCAGCCGCGACGGTCCGCAACGACCTCGTCGATGCCCTGCGGCGGCGCGGCGTCGAGGGCAGCCGGGTTGCCGGCGTTTTCCCACTCGTCCACCAGGCTCGAGTCGACCGAGCGCACCACAAAGCCCAGCCACGAGATAATGTCGCGTAGGCGCTCGTCGCGCTTCTCGATGGGCACGGTGCGGTCAAGCGAACGGTAAGCCTCTGCCAGGTAGCGCAGCAAAATGCCCTCGGAGCGGGCGATGCCGAGCTTTTGAATGTAGCCCTTAAAATCGCTCGCGCTTTCCAGCATATCGCGCAGGACGCTCTTGGGAGAGAGCTGGTAGTCGTTGGCCCAGGGCACTTCCTGGCAGTACTTGTCAAAAGCGGCGTCGAGCAAATCCTCGAGCGGCTTTTCGTACGTGACGTCTTGAATGCGCTCCAAACGCTCCTCATACTCGATGCCGTCGGCCTTCATTTCGGCCATCGCTCGGTCGCGCGCGGCGCGCTCCTGTGCGCGCAATACCTGCTTGGGATCCTCGAGCGTTGCCTCGACCATCGAGATCAGATCCATGGTATAGGTTTCGCTCTCGGGATCGAGCAACTCCAGCGCGGCAAGCAAAAACGGCGAGAGCGGCTGGTCGAGCGCAAAGTCCTCGGGCAGGTCGACCGTCAGCGCATAGTCGATGTCTGGTGCGGCGTCAGTCGAGGCGTCGGGTGCGGGCGGCACCTCGGTGCGAACGACGACGCCGGAATCGATGAGCGTGGCGAAGATTTCGTCGGCGCGAACCTCGAGCTTGGCCTTTTCCTCGGGCGTTTGCAGGCTTGTCTCGATGAGGTCGTGCACGCGGGCTCGCGCATCGCCGCCCTGCTCGACCACGCTAATCACCATGGAGTGTGTGATGCGAAGGCGCGGCTTGAGCGTTTCGGGCTGCGTCTCGATCAGGCGCTCAAAGGTCTGCTTGTTCCAGGTGACAAAGCCCTCGGGGGCCTTTTTCTTTTTAATCTTACGGAGTTTTTTGGGGTCGTCGCCCGCTTTGGCCATAAGCTTGGCATTCTCGATCTCGTGCTCCGGGGCCTCGGCAATCACCATGCCCTCGGTATCGAAGCCCGAGCGGCCGGCGCGACCGGCAATCTGATGGAACTCACGGGCGCGCAGACGACGCATCTTGTAGCCATCGAACTTGGTGAGCGCGGTGAGGACCACGGTGTGGATGGGTACGTTGATACCGACGCCGAGCGTATCGGTACCGCAGATGACGGGCAGCAGGCCCTGCTGTGCCAAGCGCTCGACCAGCAGGCGATAGCGCGGCAACATGCCAGCATGGTGCACGCCGACGCCGCATCCAAGCAGACGTTTGAGAATCTTGCCAAAGGCCGTGGAGAAGCTCGTGCCTTTGGCAGCTTCCTTAATGGCCTCGCGCTGCTCCTTGCTGGCGATGCCAAAATTGGCGAGCGACTGCGCCGTCGCAAGGGCGGCATCCTGGCTAAAGTGTACGATATAGAGCGGGGCCTCGCCACGGCGCATGGCGAGCTCGACGGTGCCCTCGAGGGAGGTCGTCACATAGTCGTAGCTCAGCGGAACAGGACGCGGGGCGTCGACAACTAAGTCGCAAGCAGCGCCGGTGTGCTCCTCGAGTGAGGCGGCGATGGCGGTGACATCACCGAGCGTGGCGCTCATGAGCATAAACTGCGTGTGGGGCAGGGTGAGCAGCGGTACCTGCCAGGCCCAACCGCGGTCGGGGTCGGCAAAGTAGTGGAACTCATCCATGGCCACGCAGCCCACATCGGCGTCCTCGCCCTCGCGCAGCGCATCGTTGGCAAGGATTTCGGCCGTGCAGCAGATGACGGGTGCCTTGGTGTTGATATGCGTGTCGCCGGTGATCATGCCGACGTTGTCGCGGCCGAGCACCTGCACAAGGTCGAAAAACTTCTCGCTGACCAGAGCCTTGATAGGAGCCGTGTAGTAGCAGCGCTTGCCCTGCGCCATGCCCATAAAGAGCATGCCCAGCGCGACGAGCGATTTACCCGATCCGGTCGGTGTGCCCAAAATGACGTGATCGCCGGCAGCCAGGTCCATGAGGGCTTCTTCTTGGTGATCCCACAGCTCAATGCCGCGATCGCCCGTCCATTCAAAGAAGCGTTCGAAGGCCTGATCGGGCGTGAGCCATGGTTCGGGCTCACTGCCGTCCTCGGGCTCCCACCAGGTGGGGGAGAGCGCGCCGAGCGAGCCGAACTCGGCTTCGGTTCCCGTGCCGCCCGAGAATGAGCTGGCGGCGCCGGCGCCGGAGACGGTGCTGGCGGCGGTATCTGTCGTGGTTTGTGCCATGTGGTTGCTTTCTCTCGCGATTATCCGCCAACTATTATGGCGTAGCGGCGGCGCGGGGTGCCAGCGCGCGAGAAAATGCAGGAAATGGGCGTTCTGCCCAGCCGTTTGGTGCAGTTGCCGGCTAAGTGAGTAGACTTTTTGCAATATCGCGAGCACATGACTTTTGCGTAAGGGATTTACCTGCGGTTTTAGTTTTCGTTATGCGGGTTGTGCTTGGCTATTGCAAAAAAGTCTACTCACTTAGGCTTGAGGGTCGTTCGTTGGCGCCTATTCGCGCTTGTTTGCCGACGCCACGACCATAAGAAGCCCCTAGGACTCTTGCGGCAGGCGCTTCTTGCCTTTGCGGGCACGGTTTCTAAAGTTCTCGACGGCCTCTTCCATGCCTAAAGGCACATAGGTGAGCTCATCGAGGTTATCGGGCAGGTAGCACGCAAGGCTCTGCTCTTGCACGCGGCCTACCGTGAGCTGTTCGTCGGTAGGCTTCTCGCCGGGTGTGGCGCAAATGCCATAGACGACGGCACCCATCTCGCGCGTGCGGCATTCATATTCGGTCTCGGGGTGCTCGGGATGGTCGCGGCGGACGTCGTCACTTATCCAAAGCGTGTCGTAGCCTGCCGCGGCAAACTGTCCCAGGGCGTAATCGCGCAATGGTTTGCTGTCGGTGCGCAGCGTTACGGTGGCGCCGGCTGCAAAGAGCGGGCGATAGAGCATTAGATGGTCGACATGGACGAGTCGTTTTTTGGCGTACTTGGCCTTGGGCTGCGGCGTGGGAAAGTTGATGGTGATGGCGTCGAGCTCGCCTGCGGCAAACAGCTGCGGCAGCGATGCGGCGCCTCGGGGCAGGACGAGTGCGTTGGCCAGTTCCTGCTCGCAGATTTTCTGCGCGGCATAGGCGATGCAGATGGGCTCCTGGTCCATGCCGATAAAGAGGGTGTTTGGCTCGTGGGCCGCGCGCTCTACAAGGTACGTTCCCTTGCCACAGCCAAGATCAAGGTGAAGGTGTTCGAAGGGCTTGCTGCCAGCTGGCGCACAGGCCTTGCGCCAATCTCCGGCATAGGCCTCGGGGTTCGTCTCAATCGCATCGGCGTAGCGCTCCAGGCGCTCCTCGAGCACAAAGTTCTTAGGCGTGCGAACGTGGACGGCTCCCATGAGGCTCCTTGGTCATAAGTATGGAACGCATGGCCGCGCGTTCCGTCAATGGGTTGAAAAAGGGGTGGGCATAGTTTGCCCGAAAGACGCGGTGCGGCTCGACGGCGAGTCGTCGGTGCCTACAGGCGCTTGAGAATCACATAGCGGTTGAGATCGCCGCTGCGACCGTCAGCATGGAAGCGCTCAAGCTCGCGCACGGGGACCTCGCCGCTCTTGTAGAACGTACGGACGCCGCGCACCAGGTCGGTAATCTGCTGATCGTCAAAGTGATGGCAATAGCGGTAGGCGTGGCGGTCGTTTTGCCAGCCAATGAGGTGGTCACCGGCTTCAAACTGCGTGGAATCGTAACCCTCAAACGGCGGGGTGAGCTCGGCGCGGGCTTCGGCTCGAACGGCCTTGCGCGCCATGCGCTCGTCGTTCATAAACTCCCAAAAGCTGATGGCGATGATGCCGCCTGGGCGCGTCTGGCGCACCAGGGCGTCGAGCACGCGTACGCGGTACTCACACGACGGCACGTGGTGCATAAATCCAAAGCAGACCGAGATGTCGGCGAGCGGGGCGTCGAAAAGCACGTCGGGTGTCTCGGCGGGGTTGAGCTTCATAAGGGCGTCGAGTACGTCGAGTTCCTGGAAGTGCAGGTTGGGAATGCGCAGGGCGTGGCCGCGTGCATCGATGGCCAGGTCCTGGCACGAGTCGACACCATAGAACTCGAAGGGGCAGCTGGCGTCTGCCGAGGGGCTCGTGCCGTCCACGCCTTTGGCAGCCAGCGTGCCGCCGGCGGCAAAGTTCTCGAAGCGCATGTTGCCGCAGGCAAGGTCGAAGACGCGGACGGGATGCTCGATCGTGGCGACGTCGAGCTGTTCGAGCGCAATGTCCATGGTGCGCACCCAGCCGGGCCACGGGGCCTGACGCGTATCGGAAAAGGAGGCGGAGTGCTCGCGATAGAACGTGTTGTTGAGCTGGATGAGCGATGAGGCGAAATCGCGGTTCACGGCGCGGGACTCCCTCCGTTGGCGGTGCGGAATAAACAGTACGACCATACTACCGTTAACGCCGCAACGGGGACAACCAAGCTACGGGTCATTGCTTTGTTTGGACACATTTCCGCAGCTCATATGCACCCGCAACCGCCGGTTGTCAAAAATCTCACTAGAATAGGTGGCATGCTTTTGGCGGTGGCGGATAGATTTTTAACTGTGCAAGGCGCCTTAAGAACAAAAACGGTCCGGCGGCACGGCTGGCATCACATAGGAGGAACCATGAATGTAGAAACTGCGCAGCGGCTCGCCGACCTTCGTCGCAGCAAGGGTTTTAGCCAAGAAGGGTTGGCGCGAAAGCTGGGACTGTCGCGCCAGGCGGTCAGTAAATGGGAGCGTGCGGAGAGCTCGCCCGATACCGAGAACCTGATCTCGCTCGCAAAACTCTATGGCGTGAGTTTGGACGAGCTCCTCAATCCGAGTGACGAGATCGAGGACGATATCGAATTTGAGAACGAGGACCGCGCCCGTCAGCGCGAGGCCGAGGCCGCGGAGCGTGCCCGCACCCATGAGGCAGCGGCGCGCGCCACCGAGGCGGCAACACAGGCGAGTGATGCCGCGGCCAAGGCGGCGCAGGCGGCGAGTTGGAGCGCGCAGGCTGCCAATGCGGCGACGGCTCAGGTGACGGGTGCCGTTGCGGCCGGCCCGACTCCGGTGAAGGGTCCGTTCCAGTCGTTCCCGTATTGGGCTGTGTGCTGGCTGCTGTTCTTTTTGCTGATGTTCCTGTTTGGCGCCGGCCCCTTTGCCGCACTGATCTTCTTTACGATTCCCATCTATCACTGGGTGGCGCGTGCGCTCGATGGTGATTGGGCGCGCGGGGATATTCAGGTTGGTCCGGCACCGGCGGTCGCTATGACTAAGGGGAAGGACGTTTCCGCTTCGGTTGACGCTGACATGGCTGCCGCGGCCACCGCTGAGCCGATTGCCAAAGAGGGTGATGAATGATGAAGCTTTCGCATGAATCCAAGGTACGCTTGGGTGTTGGCATCGGAGCGTTTGTGCTTATCATCGGGCTTGTCTTTGGTGCTTCGCAGCTATTGGCTCATTCCGATATGGTGCGTACGACCGGTATTCTATCTGGAGATTTGTCTGATTTTGACGATATGTTTGACGACGATGATCTCTTGGATAGCGGTAACTATTCCGCTCGGCCTCAGCAGCTTTCGAGCGAAACGTTTGATGCCGACGCGTTCCAATCGCTCGACTTGGACGTGACGTCGGGGACGGTCGAGGTTAAATGTGTCTCTGGCGGCCCGGTGCGTGTTATCGAAAGCGGCCGCGTTGCGAAGGGAACGTCTGCTTCTGATGCGGCTACCCGGAACCTTGCTGAGGTCAAGGGCTCTACGCTCAAGATCAGTCAGTTCGACTACGATGATAAGCGCGCGATTGACCGCACAATTACCATTGAGCTGCCGCGAGATGTTGCGGATAACCTGGTGGGCATTACGGCGAATGTAGGGTCGGGCGACCTGGCGGTCGCGGACATTGCGTGCCATGATCTGGATATAACGTTGAATTCGGGAGACGTTGAGTTTACGGGCACCGTGACCGACACCCTGAATGCCGAGGTCGGTTCGGGCGACATGACGTTCGAGCTCTACCAGGCGCCCGCGAAGTCGATGGACGTGAGCGTGGGCTCGGGCGATGTGGAGATGACGGTTCCGAGCTCTACGGGCTTTAAGGCGAGCCTCACCGTGGGCAGCGGCGATTTCGAGAGCGATTTCCTTCCGCTTGGCTACGATGGCGAGACCATATTGAATCTTGAATTCGACAACGGCGATAAGTCTGCCACGTATCGTTTTGAGGTTGGTTCGGGTGACATGTCGTTTGATTCAGAGTGACGGGTGGTTATCGAAGACTTATAAACCATAGACGCGCTGTTTGATGAAGGCGCTGAAGCCGAGATCGGCTCCGGCGCCTTTGCCTTTACAATGGGGGCATGGAACAGATTATCTTGAACATACTCGAGGCTCTGCGTCGCGGCGAGACCGTGGATGACAAAGCGCTCGTCAAACTGATACATGCCGAGGCGCGCCGCGAGGGTGCCGACAAACGCGATTTGGCCAAGCGCCGTCTGCTGCCGTTCTACCAGCGGGTTAAACGTGAGGAGCCGGCTCGTTGGGCTGGATGGAATGTCGATGCGGAGCTGGAGCGTCAACTGCTGCAGGTGCTACGCATGAAGCCTCGTCGCACGGCTTCGGGCGTGGCGACCATTACCGTCATCACCAAGCCCTGGCCGTGCTCGGGCGATTGCCTGTTTTGCCCCAACGACCTGCGCATGCCTAAAAGCTATCTGCACGCCGAGCCGGCATGCGCCCGTGCGGAGCAAAACTGCTTCGACCCGTATCTGCAGGTGAGCGCTCGCCTGACCGCGCTTTCGCAGATGGGGCATGCAACCGACAAGATCGAGCTTATCGTTCTTGGCGGTACCTGGAGCGACTATCCGCAAGGGTATCAGGCATGGTTTATGTCGGAGCTCTTCCGTGCACTCAATGATGATGCGGTGGCGGGCGTGGCGGCAAATCCCATGTTGGCGCGTCCGGGCATCAGTCGTGCCGAGGCGGGGCGCCTGCTCGCCGATGCCCTGCCGCCGGTGGTGGCGGGGCGTCGCGAGCGCTACCGGGCTGCCGGCATTGCGACAGACGAGGCCGAGCTCGCGAGCGGTGTTGCAGGAGAGCAGGAGCGCGTGGATGTTGCTGTGGGCGGCTACAACCGTGCGGTGCGTCGTCTGTACGGCCCTGGCACGCCGTGGGGCGAGGTTGCCGAGTGGCAGGCGGCAACGATGGAGGAACTTGAGCATCAGCAGCGCATCAACGAGACGGCGAAGCATCGCGTGGTGGGGCTCGTTATCGAGACACGCCCCGATGCCGTAACGCCGCAGGCCCTCACACTTATCCGTCGCTTGGGCTGCACCAAGATTCAGATGGGTATTCAGAGTCTTGACCAGCATCTACTCGATATCAACGAGCGCCGCATTTCGGTGGCGCAGATCGAGCGGGCGTTTTCGCTCGCGCGCCTGTTTGGCTTTAAGATCCACGCGCACTTTATGCTCAACTTGCTGGGCGCCACGCCTGATGGGGACAAGCGCGACTACGAGCGCTTTATGACCGAGGGCGCCTTTATGCCCGACGAGGTCAAGGTCTACCCGTGCGCGCTCATCGAGGGCTCGCGTCTGGTGGGCTGTTACGAGCGTGGCGAGTGGCGCCCCTATACCGAGGACGAGCTGCTCGATGTGTTGGCCGACGACATCGTGGTGACGCCGGCGTTCTGCCGCATCAGCCGCATGATCCGCGACTTTAGCTCCGATGACATCATGGTGGGCAACAAGAAACCCAACCTGCGCCAGCTCGTTGAGAACCGCCTGGCTGCTCGGGGTGACGGTGCGACGGTGCGTGAGATTCGCTATCGCGAGATCAGCACGGCGGGCGCCGACCTGGACGAGTTGACCCTTGACGAGGAAGTGGCGTACGAGACGCCGGTGACGCACGAGCGCTTTTTGCAGTGGGTGACACCGCAGGGCAAAATCGCGGGCTTTTTGCGCCTGTCGCTGCCCGACCGCGCGTTTGTTGCCGCGCATGCGGACGAGTTGCCGACGGTGTCGGACGAGGCGATGATTCGCGAGGTTCACGTGTATGGCATGGCGGCGCGCGTGGGCGATCAAGGCCAGGCGGCGCAGCATCACGGGTTGGGGCGTTTGCTCGTAGAGCGTGCGTGCGAGATTGCCCGGGATGCGGGTTATGCGCGTATCAACGTGATTAGCGCGATTGGCACACGTGAGTACTATCGTCATCTTGGATTTTATGACCATGGCCTTTATCTGCAAAAGGAGCTCTAGATGAACAAGCCGAGTGTTTCTGCCGGCGTCGTTGCCGGCGTTGCTCTGGGGGCCGCGGCGCTTGGCGCGGCCGCTGTCGCTGTCCGTGCTGCCTGTCTGCAGGTTGCGCGAACCCGCAATGGGTTGGCGCGTGTGAAACGCGTGCACGATGAGGGCGGCGACGAAGTCCGTGTATTGGTGCAAGGCGGCGTTTACCAAAGCGCAAGCTACGTTGGCGAGCGTTGGGCGGAGCCCGTCTTTGCGTACTATCGCGCGTTTGACGACGTGTTTGAGGCTGAGGACGCAATGCGTGATGCTTACGGGCATGGTATCGACCGTATGCTCATGCTGGGCGGCGGCGGGTTTGCCTATCCCAAGTTTGCACTGATGTCGCACGAGAGCTTGCGCATGGACGTCGTTGAGTACGATGCCGAGATTACGCGCCTGGCGCGCCGTTGGTTCTACCTGGACGAGCTGGAGCGCACGGTGGGCGATCGCCTGCGAGTGATTACCGCTGAGGCTCGCTCGTATCTGGGCGTGACGAGCGTGGGTCATCGTCGCTACGACGTGGTCGTGAGCGATTGCTTTGGCGGTGCCGAGCCCGTACGCGAGCTGGCGACGGTTGAGGCATTGCGTTTGGTGCGAGGCAGCCTGAACCCCGGGGGCATCTATGTTGCCAATATCGTGAGTGCGAACAGGGGGAGCGACGTGACGTTCCTGCGCGATTGCGTTGCCGCGGCACTCGAGGTATTCGCCCACGCCTGGGTGGTCCCATGCGGCGATGCGGAGTTCGGCGGCGAGGAGAACTACCTGCTCATCGCCAGCGACGGCGACTATGTCTTTGCCGAAGCTGTGCCCTTCGACACCGACTTCCTCGGCACCGTCCTTCACGACAAGTAAGTCTCTCCGTCCCAAAAAGACGGGTCTTAGGCGTGGTCGCTCCAGCTGCGGACACGCTGCTTCATGCCCTCTATGTCGAGCACGCCTTCGGCAAAGCCCTTGCGCACGAGCTCTTCGGGAACAAACTCGTCGTAGCGGTCAAAATAAGGCACCTCGCCGGGATAGACGAGCTCGATGGGATCGAAGTCCTTCTCGGCCTCGGCGGCGAGCACCTCAAAGAACGTCTCCTCGTCGGCCTTCATCTTAAACTGCATAAAGTACGGGCGTGATGGGTCGAGTCCGCGAAGGTCCAACTCCGCGGCACATTTAATCTTGAGCATGCGCTCGAGGGCCAAAAAGGCGTAGCTGCCCAGCCAGGGGAAGAGCACCCAGGTATCGCCGCCCAGGTTAATGAGCGGTTTAGTTCCCGCGCCCGAAATCTCGGCCGTATGACGAGCCTGCGCAAGGCGGGCCCGTGCGTTACCCATGAGGTACGGATACGCGGCGTGTTCGTTGAGCGCCTTGCGCATGCGCTCGAGTACGTGTGTATTGATGTCACCGGGACAGTCGCCAAAGTAGGCCGGCACCCGGCCCTTGACCTGCGTGGCAAAGACGGTATGACGCTTCCAGTCCACTTCCTCGACAATCCAGCAGTGTCCGGCGATGGCGATGCGCTCACCGGGCGGTGGCGGATTGACGATCGTGCCCAACTCGGCCGACTCGCTGCGAACGGTGAACTCCTCGTTTTCCTGGAACACGGCGTAAAACTTAAAGTTGTTAATGATGCGCTCGCCCGCGAGGCCCACAATGAGCCCACCGCCCTCGGTGACCTGGATGTGGTCGATCTTGATGAGGTGGCGCAGCAGTACGCGATAGTCATCGGCCGAGACGCGGTGGAAATAGCTGAGCGTGAGCACGCGCTGGGCAAGCTCTGCCGGCGTGAGTTCGCCGGTGCTGGCGAGGGTCGACATGGTCTGGTGATAGAGCAGGCTGTAGGGGAGTCGATCGAGCTCGGGCGGCTCGACCCACTTTTCCTCGCGATAGAGTTGTACGAGCGCGATGCCCTGGAGGAGCTTCCAAGGTATCGTTTCAGGCATCATCGTGCGCGGCTCGGGCTCTTCCTCGCGCATGACAAACCACATCTCGGGCGGAAGATCGCGGCGTCCCGTGCGCCCCATGCGCTGCAAAAAGGAGCTGACGGTAAACGGTGCATCGATCTGGAACGCGCGCTCCAGGCGACCGATATCAATGCCGAGCTCCAGCGTGGAGGTGGTGACGGTTGTCTGTGCCTGTTCCTCGTCGCGCATGAGCTCTTCTGCCGTCTCGCGTAGCGATGCCGAGAGGTTGCCGTGATGGATAAGGAAGCGGTCGGGCTCGTGCCGGCTCTCGCAGTAGCTACGCAGCATGGAGCATACGGCCTCTGCCTCCTCGCGCGAGTTGGCAAAGACCAAGCACTTTCGGCCGCGCGTGTGCTCAAAGATATATCCCATACCGGGGTCGGCGTTGTCTGGTGCTGTATCGGTGGGGTTGAGTAATGCCTGTTCGGGTGCTTGGGGGATGTCGACTTCGCCCTCGGGGGCCGAGGAAGCTTGGCGGTCCTTGGGAGCGGCCTTGCCCTGTGCACGCTCACGACGTTGACGGCGCTCCTCTTGTGTGAGCTGTCCGCTGTGACGCATGTCTTGGGCGCCGGCGGGCAGTGCCGCGGATGCCGCCGCATCGATGCGCTCGCACGCAAGCACTTCGGCCTCTTGAGGACCTGTACCCATGAATCCCCGCTGCTGCGCCTGGGGGCCCGAGTTGTAGAAGTGCTCCATGGAGATGCGCCACACGCGACGCGGTTCCTCAAAACGGGGGATAATGCAGTCGCGCCCCGTTCCCTGTGAGAGAAAAGCGCCCGTGCGCTCGGGGTCGCCGATGGTAGCCGAAAGGCCAATGCGGCGAGGCTGCACGCCGGCCATGCGCGAGAGTCGCTCGATAAGGCAGAGCGTTTGCCCGCCACGGTCGCCGCGCATGAGCGAGTGGACCTCATCGATGACCACGTAGCGCAGGTCGCAAAACATGCGCGGGATCGCCATGTGCTTATGGATTAAAAGCGCTTCGAGTGACTCGGGTGTAATCTGCAGGATGCCGCTCGGTTTTTTAATGAGCTTAGCCTTGTGCGACTGCGAGACATCGCCATGCCAGTGCCAGACAGGGATATCGGCCTCTTCGCAGAGGTCGTTGAGGCGGACGAACTGATCATTGATGAGCGCTTTGAGGGGGCCGATGTAGAGGGCGCCCACGCTCGCGGGCGGGTTCTCCCAAAACTCGGTCAGGATGGGAAAGAAGGCTGCCTCGGTTTTGCCGGAAGCTGTGGATGCCGTTAGGAGCACATTGTCTTGTGTGTTAAAGATGGCATCTGCCGCCGCAACCTGGATAGAGCGCAGACTCTCCCAATCGTGGGAGTAGATGAAGTCTTGGATAAACGGAGCATATCGGTCAAAGGCGTTCACGGGGCCTCCCCTCAAATACGAACCTCTCAATGCGGTTGGCAATGGTTTGCTGCATTGCTGTCTCAACGTTTGTGCAGATAAAAGCTGCCAAAATAGACCTGTCCCTTTTTGGCAGGTTAGATGGTGAATTCGGCGAAGTTGCGGTCGCCGTCTGCGGTGCCGGTGTCGCCTGTTGCGGCTGCCGGTGCCAGCGCGTCGCCGCCGACGCTTTGCAGCAACTCGGCCACGTTTGCATCGGGGTTCTGGCACAGGATATCGAGCAGCTCGATAAAGTCACGGATGACCTCACGCGGCGTCAGGTGCGTATCGGCTCCCACGCGGCCAAACTCAATCTTGAGAAAGTCTACCAAGTCGTTCTCGGTAAGCGTGGGCGTCCAGCCAAAGTATCCGGCATGGATCTGCATGAGTTTTTCGATCAGCACCAGCAACTCCTCGTAGGTGAGTGGCTGCAGGCGGATGATGGGCGCGAGCATGTCCTTAAGGTCCTCGCGTGCAAAGCGGCCCTGAGCGAGTCGACTTCGCAGGGCCTCGTAGGAGAACACGCCACGGCGGCGGTCTTCGATGGAGGTTGGCGTGCCGCCCATGATCATGCCCAGGTACTGCGCCTTGCCCTGGAGCGTGTCGTTGTACATGGTCAGGATCTTCTCGTAGTTGTATTGGCGCGTGATGGCGTTGGGAATCTTATACAGATTCACGAGCTCGTCGATGAGCACCAGCATGCCCTTGTAGCCGCTGCAGACCAAAAAGCGCGCAATGAGCTTAACGTAGTCGTACCAGTCGTCATCGCTGATGATGGTCGAGGAGCCCAGCTCGGCGCGTGCCTCACTCTTGGTGCGGTACTCGCCACGAATCCATTTGGTCACGCGGCTCATAGCATCTTCGTCGCCCTCGGATACGGCCGCGCGGTAGCGGCGGAGCATACGGGCGAAGTCGAAGCCGTGGACCATTTCCTCGAGCGGGGCCAGTTGGGCATTGACGGCAGACTCATCGGCATCGGCACACGAGGCGACCCAGCGATCCAGGATAAGGTTGAGCGCACCGCCCTCGGGGCGCGTTTTAGTCGATATGTTGCGGATGAGCTCACGGTAGGTGGCAAGGCCCTGCCCCTGGCCGCCCTGCAGGCGGCGCTCAGGGGATAGGTCGGCATCGGCGACGACGAATCCCTCACCCATGGCGTGCGTGCGGATGGTCTGGAGCAAAAAGCTCTTGCCGGCTCCGTAGCGACCGACCAGAAAGCGGAAGCTCGCGCCGCCGTCGGCGATGAGACTCAGGTCGGTGAGCAGGGCGCGGATCTCTACCTCGCGCCCTACGGTGATGTAGGGAAGGCCGATGCGCGGGACCACGCCGCCCTTGAGCGAGTTGAGAATGACGGCGGCGACGCGCTTGGGCACACGGGGTGCTGCGGATGTGGTATCACTCATGGTCTAGGTATCCTCTCACGTCTGCTTCGTAGTCCTCGATAATGTGCGGTCCTGCCGCGCCAAATTCAATTACGGTGTCACCCACCAGGTCAAAGAGCGCCTCGTTGATGGTATCGACGAGCATGTCCTCGCTTTTGCCCGACTGTGCCACCGCCAATGCCGTCTGGGCCGTGTTCTGCTCGAGCAACGCGCGGAGATAGGCGTCTGCGGCAGGCGCGAGTTCGTTCGTGGCGTCAGCGGGCGCAGCAGCTGCGAACACGGGCGTCGGTGCGAGGAGCGGTGCCACGACGCCAAACTCTTCGGTGGAGACAGTCGGCTCGTCGGGTTCGTCTTGCCGTGTGGCCATCTCGCCAGGTCCGGCGGACATGCTGGGCGTAGACTCGGTGTTCGGTTGCTCGATAAGCGTCGCCTCGGCTTCCATAGGCACATCATCCTCGCGCTCCTCATCAATCAAAAGCGCTTCACGCGTTTGCGCGGCGGCGCTCCGAATGTGCCCCAGCTGACTCAAATCGATATCGATCTTGACAGGCTGGTGCGCGGCGTCCCACGAAAGCCATGCCACGATCTCGTCATCGATGATCTTGGCCAGATATTTGGGGACCTTCTCCTCCTTTAGGGGATGGGTGGGGTCTAGGGCCAGGCGCAGGCGTTGGTCGCAGGCGCGCATCATCTCACCGAGCTTGCTACTTTTTTGTCTGCTGCCGTGGATGCGCATGCATTCCCAAAAGCCATTTTGGCAGCGATAGATGTGAATGGGGTCCAGGCGATATTCGCAGTCCTCGTGGCGCTCGGGCGCAAAGAACACGGCCGAGGCAAACATGGTGTAGGGCATGGCCGTCTCCTCCCCAAACAAGCTCGCTACGATGCCGGTCTTTCGGTGCGTGTCATAGTAGCGCGCCATACGGACATACACGGCGCATGCCACGTGGCGCAGGTCGCGATGGTGGGAACGGTCGAGCCGTGAGTTATTCAGGTTGTACGTGGAGAGGGCGTTTATAGCGGTCATGAGTCGCTCCTCGCCTGCCTCGTCGGGCGGAAGGGGGAGCGTGGGCTCGGAGGTCTTGCGACGCGCAGGCGCCAGGTCTGACGGCGTTGGCGCGGGCGCAAGGTCTCGCGCCGCACGCCGCAGCTCGATAAGGGCGTTATCGAACATGACGGTTTTAGAGTCGCGAAGCAGCTTGGGGTCGAGTCCGTGGAACACGGCGTAGTCCTGCAGCCACACGCGTGCGAACCGGTCGATGCCGGGCTCGAAGGCGCGATAGGCATCCCAAAAGGCCTTGATTTTGTTAAAACCATCGAGTGGGTCATCTACGCCAATGCCGCAGATCAGCTCATAGAGATACAGAAAGGCAAAGGACGTAGACGTTTCCTCGACGGTTCCGCGGCGCACTTGGGTGCGCCAGGTAAAATAGCCGCGCAGCTGCCGATCGCTCATGGCGTTATAGGTGGGAAAGTACGACTTGAATGTGCCGTTGTAGGGACAGTCGTCCTCAAAGTCGGCCATCAGCAGGCCTTGGCGGTAGAAAAGCTCGGCTTCCGAAAGCCAACGTCCCGCGCCACCCTTGGGGTCTTCTTGCCAACGCGATATCTCACGCATTTTGCGGTACTGGTCAGGAAGGAAGTTCTGCATCTGACGACCGGTTTTGAGAATCGGCTCGTCAGCATAGACTTCGTTTGAGAAGCGAGCAGACTGATGGGTCCGGGCCTCGGCCATAATGCGCTCGATGAGCATCTTGATGTCCTGGTCGGCCACCGTTTCTCCTCTCCTAACGCAGCTTCGGTGACCTCATATCATAGCACAGCATCAAACAGGTGTTCGAGATACCGCTACGTAGATAGATTTAGAACAGGAGGGCGTAGATGACGGCTATGACAACGGAGGGGAGCATATTGGCCGTGCGGAAGGTCTGAGGACGGATGAGGTTGACGCCGACGCAGAAGATGAGTATAGAGCCCACGAGCGATAGACTGTCGAGGGCGGCGGCGGTCATGATGGGGGAGAGCGCGCCGGCAAACAGCGTAATCGTTCCCTGGAATACGGCAACGGGCAGGGCGGAGAAGATGCAGCCGCGGCCGAGCGAAGCCGTCATGGTGCAGACGATGATGCAGTCCAACGCGCCCTTGAGGGCAAGCGTGGACCAGTCGCCGAGCAAGCCGTCTTGGATTGATCCCACGATAGCCATGGCACCGATGCAGACGGTCAGCGATGTCGAGACAAAGGCATTGGTGAACTCGTTGTCTCCCTCGCTGCCGGTTTTGCGCTTGAGCCATTCGCCCAGGTTTTCGATGCCGGCTTCCAGGTTAACGGCCTCGCCGATGAGCGAGCCGAGGGCAAACGAGACGATGAGCATGGTGGTGCCGGTGGTCTCCAGCGCTTTCCCGTCAATGACGAGCATCTTTTGCATGGTGCCGCCCAGTCCGATAAACAAAACGCACAGCCCCGACGCCTTCATGAGCGTGTCTTGGATGCGGGGTGTGATAAAGCGTCCGCCTATAAGGCCCAGCAGTCCGCCCGCAATCAAAAGTGCGACGTTGATGACCGTTCCCAAACCCGGCATGAACCCTCCCATATTGATGCCAACCTGGCAATCGTAGCAGAACGGGCTGCAGGGTGCGTCATGCCTCATCCTATACGTTATATAAGTGGTATTAATGACGGCATTTGGTGCCCGAGCCTCAGCCTCCCATCACGACATAGGGGCTGTAATCGAAGCACAGCGTCATGAGTCGCTGCGGGGACTCAATGGCCGCGGCGATGATATCGGCATCTCGAGCTCGGTCAAATCCCACGAGCTCAATTTGATACGAGACGTCTTCCATTTTATGGAGTATCCGGTTATTCAGGAGATTCTCACCGTCGAATTCCTCGGTTTTGCCTCCGTCCGAGGTTACGGCATACAGGTGCAGTTTTGCGGTGGTCGCAGGGTCGGCGACCGTGAGGTTGTCGATTTGGTTGGCCGTGCCCTTTGCCCCAAGCAAGGTGAGCAAGGTGGGGGCTACGACCTCGCCCGATGGCAGAAAAACAACTTCGACGGTTTCCGTGCGGTCGAGCGCGACCATCATGCAACAATTGCCCTCGTCGATGTCTGCCGGCATGGGACACCCCAAGTTTTCGCCAGCTTGCGTGCCGCCCACTGCGGTGGCTGTTTCGCTTGGCTCGCTGAAAGTGGCTGAAGGACCGCTCGATGGCGGTGTTATGCCGCCTGGTGCGCCATTGTCCCCAGGCGCTATTTCACCGCTGCTCTCGCTGGAGTCGCTTGCGATGTCACCTGTCGAGGGGGCGAGTCCGACCGCTCCTACTCCGCTCCATTCCATCTCGAGGAGCGCCGGATCGACAAGGACGTGATGCACATCTTGCGTTTCGGTACTGATATCGACAGGACCGGGATCTGCCCCTCGCGTCAGGCTGAGCGATCCGGTCCGCTGTTTGCCCCGAATCTCCTGGCTTTCTGTGCCGCTCGCGTAGAACATTAGAGCGATCTCGCCATTTGCCGTGGCGTCGGTGCCCGCCTTGGTCATTTTCAGCGATGCGGTGAATGAGATAGCGGGCTGCGTGCCATCGGCGCTCGAGGGGACGCAGCCCAGGCATACACCCCCTCCGTTTTCGAAAAACGTGCTGTCGAAGGCGACTGTTGCCCCGTCCGCCGAGTCATCGGACAGGGTGATGTCGAGGCACAGCTCCACGTCGCAGGAATCGCCATCGGCATCAGTTGCAGCTGCGCGCCATGTGCAGATAACGCATCCCGTTAGGGGGCCGTCCGCTGTGCTCGAGTGCTCGGTATCCACGACTATCGAGCTGTTCGTGCAGCGACGGAGGCACCCCGAGGCCGAAATGCTTGCCTGCGCAAGCGAGAAGCGTTGGCGCGCGATGGTGCTCATCTGGTTTGTGGCGAGACAGTTGACAGCAGGTAAGGGGGCGTCCACGGCGGGTGTCGCTAGAGCGGCAACGGGCATGCCGGTGGCAAGCGCACTACAGAGCGCGGCAACGGGCAAAAGGTTCTTTGATGCCATGGGTTCTCCTTACCTATGCTGGACGGTCTCGATTCGTGTGGCTACCGGCTGCGTTTGATGTGCAGGCCAAGGCCGATGGCGCTAGCGCCTGCCGTGGCGATTCCTGCTGCCAGGAGCTGTCGCGTGTCGCCCGTTTGCGCGAGGGGTTCATGTTGGCCACTGCGTTCGAGTTCCGATAGATCGACAGTTACCTGCGTGGCAGCCTGCGCCTGCTCTTGTTGGGCAAAGGCGGCGATCGGGGCAAACGTTGCAACGCCGATGATGACGGCAAGGACAATTGCCTTAGGCCGTGTGCGCACCGGGCTCGACCGTCCACGTAATGGTTGCGACCTGGTCGCCCGTGCCGGTCACATGGAAGATGTCTCGCGTGACGCGGGCGACATTGCCGCTTGTCTTGAGCTTAATCTTGTCCGTACCATCGGCGATGCCCTGGTAGCCCATGTCGAAGGATGCATTTTTGGAAAGGTCGAGGCCCGCTTCCTGCGTCGCGGCGTGGGCGTCTTGGAGTGCCTTGTCTGGGCCGACCTTAAAATCGATGGAGTTCTGGGCGGTCCCCGTCTTGGCGTCGGCGACGATGCTCCAGGACTTCTGGGCGGCAATCTTCATGTTGGTAACGTGGATGCCATAGGCCGAAAGATTGTCGATGGTGGTTGTATTCTCGGAAGGGCCCTGGAGCGTGCCGTCTGCCTTAGCGACGAACGGAATGACGGTCGGGGCTTTGAACTTGATGTTGTCGATTTCGGTCCTGATGGTCACGTTGGTGGTTCCAGTGCGTCCCTCCGCCAGGGCGGTGGTCGGCGCGGCGCCCATTGCGAGTGCGAGCGCCAGCCCTGCGCCCACGACGAGCACCCTGGCCCCATTCAAGTTCCTGGTGATGTCCATAATCGTTCCTTTCTATTCGTCACGGACCGTTTCCGTGAGGGTTAGACGAAAGCGGCACGGGTGCGCATTTTCATAACAGGTGGCAGGTCTAGTCTTCTGTCTGCGCAACTCGCACCTTGACGCGCGTGGGATTGCCATGGACGTCGTAGGTCTTGGCGTCGAGCGCTTGAATCTCGATATACGCCTCGCCTTCTTTGATGTCGCCTGCAGGGCAGGTCTCAACGGTCTTGCCGGTCTCGACCACGCCCGATTCATAGATGGTCTCGTCGTTTTGGATCACGCGGAAACGCTGGGGAAACTTGTTATCCTGGACGTTTTGCACGTTGATGCGCAGCTTGCCGCCTTTTTGTAGCTGGGCGACCGGTGCGACCGAGATCGTCATCATGTTGTCGCGGACGATGGCATCGAGCTCGTCCTGGATTTCCTGACGCGTCTTACCCTCTGCCGCTGTGACCGAGGCAC
The DNA here is from genome assembly GCA_902496845.1 of uncultured Collinsella sp. GTDB lineage: Bacteria > Actinomycetota > Coriobacteriia > Coriobacteriales > Coriobacteriaceae > Collinsella. Next base: position 10,795 of record CABVCJ010000009.1, on the reverse strand, counting down.
CCGTCTCGGCGACAGGCTTTGACTGCCAAGCGTAAAGGCCGACGGCGATAAGGGCGCAGGCGATGGCCAAACAGACGGCGCCGAGCCTTTTTCGATGTTTTGACCCTAGGGGGCTCGACTGCTTCCTTACGCTCATGCGGCATCCTTAGTGGTATAGACGCGCGCGAACGTGGACGGATCGGCGCCAAAGAGCATGTGGAGCATGAGGCGTCGCGAGTAGATGAGCTCGTCGAAGTTTGGGTCGAGTTTGATGTCGTGGATGTGGGCGATGTGGTGGGCGAGTGCCGAAAACGATTCGGGATCGCAAATCACGTCGGTGGTGACGTGATAGACAGCCGCATCGGGAAATGCCTCCTCATCGAAGGGCAGAAGATATGGGTCATCGTCAACTTCGATGGCGATGCCGTACTGGGGCCAGTAATATGCCATGGGAACCTCCCTGTTTTTGGGCCAAACCTTCTATTGGTTTTGGCTGTCGATGCCGACCGTATCAGCCACAACTTGACCAATTTCTGACCAAATGCTTGACGGGTTTACATCGCCGCAGGTGAGAGACGCTAAAAAATATCTCAAGTTTTTTCGAGCGCCAATTGTGTGCGTGGCTGCGATGGAAAGGAGCGCGTTAAATAGAGCGCCTGCCGAGAAAACGCCGCCGCTCGCCGAATTGCGCAAACGTAAAATTCGCCAATTATGGAGACGGTCTCAGTCACGTCGACGAAACGATGCGGTAACATCTCCCTGCAAACACTGTAGTTAACTAAAGGGGGAGTTCGCGTGTCTGCAGCCATCAAACCCTTCGGCGACGAGTTCGAAGAATATGGTCGCGATGAATCTCGCACATCGGGCGAGGCGTCGAGCATCTCGTTTCCGACAACGGAGGACGAAGTCCGCGCCATTCTGCGAAAGCTCCATGCCGAGCATGTTCCAATAACGGTCCAGGGTGCTCGGACCGGTCTGGCTGCCGGCGCCGTGCCTCACGGCGGGCATATCCTCAACACTTCTCGTATGAATCGCTACCTGGGTCTTCGCCGCGACGAGCGAGGCCGTTTTCTGCTGCGCGTGGAGCCGGGCGTCGTGCTTTCGGAGTTGCGCAAGCAACTGGGTAAGAAGGCATTGCCGACCGCTGACTGGGATCAGGTATCGCTTGAGGCCTATGAGGAGTTCCAGGCAGCTCCTGAGCAGTTCTTCCCCACCGATCCCACCGAGGCATCTGCCTGCCTGGGCGGCATGGCGGCGTGCAATGCCTCCGGTGCCCGCAGTTACGCCTACGGCCCCATGCGCCCGCACGTTACGGGGCTTCACGTGGCACTGGCGGACGGCGACCTGCTTGAGCTTCATCGAGGTCAGGCGCACGCTGACGCACGCCACTTGTCGCTCGTGACAGCGGAAGGCCGCGCGCTCGAGCTGGATCTTCCTGGCTATACCATGCCCAAGACCAAAAACGCGTCGGGTTATTTCGTTTCGGACGATATGGACGCCATCGATCTTTTCATCGGTGCGTGCGGCACACTCGGCGTCATTACCGAGCTCGAGATCGCCCTGCAGGCGGCACCTTCGGTCGTATGGGGCGTGAGCTGCTTTTTCGACAGCGAGGACAAGGCGGTTTCCTTTACCGATTCCGTGCGCCCCGTGCTGTCCCATGCCGCCGCTATTGAGTATTTCGATGCCGGCGCCTTGGATATCCTTCGCCGCCAGCGCGAGCAGTCGACCGCGTTTGTCTCGCTGCCGGCACTCGACGATGAGGCAAAGGTCTGTGTTTACGTGGAACTCGACTGCGACGACGAGGCGCAAGCGACCGAGGAGCTGTACCACCTGGGATGGGTTTTGGAGCTTGCGGGCGGCCGCGACGACGCGACCTGGGTTGCACGCACCGAGGTCGATCGCGAATGCCAGCGGTTCTTCCGCCACGCCGTTCCCGAGAGCGTCAACATGCTCATCGACGAGCGTCGCCGCACCGACCCCACCATTACCAAGCTGGGGTCGGATATGTCGGTGCCCAATGCGCGCCTGGCCGATGTCGTTGCCCTCTATCGCCGCACGCTGGCCGAAAGCGGGCTTGAATCTGCCGCCTGGGGACATATCGGCAACAACCATCTGCATGTGAATATCCTGCCGCGCGATGCGCGGGACTACCGTCGCGGCGGTGAGCTGTTTGCCCGGTGGGCTGCGGAGGTAACGGCTATGGGCGGCGCCGTCTCTGCCGAGCACGGCGTCGGCAAGATCAAAGCGGGCTTTTTGGAGACGATGTACGGCCACGAGGCCATGGTCGAATCGGCTCGACTCAAGCTGCAGCTCGATCCTGCCGGGCAGCTGGGTCGTGGCAACCTGTTTTCGGAGAAGCTCTTGGATGAACTCGTCCAGAAAGGGGGCGCGTGAAGATGAGTGATTTCCATATGGTGGTGTGCGTCAAGGCGGTGCCGGGAAGCACCGAGGTCAAGATGGACCCCAAAACCAATACCATCGTGCGCGATGGCAAGCAGGCGGTCATTAATCCCTTCGATGCAAGTGCCCTCGAATGCGCTCTGGCGCTCAAGGACGACTTTATCGGCTTTGGCATGGATGTGCACGTGACGGTGGTATCGATGGGTATCCCTGCAACCGAATTGCTACTGCGCGACTGCATCGCCCGCGGCGCCGACGATGCATTGCTGCTCACCGACCGTGCTTTTGCGGGCGCGGACACGTTGGCGACCACCTATGCTCTCAAATGCGGCATCGAGGCGCTCGACGAGGACTTCGACCTGCTCATCTGCGGCAAGATGGCGGTGGATGGCGATACTGCCCAGATTGGCCCCGAACTGGCCGGCGCCTTCGAGATTCCCTGCGTGACCGATGTGAGCTGCGTACAGAGCGCGGGCTTTACGACGTGCGGCTCGCTGGCGCTTGTCCACGGCTGTGACGCCGGCGAGGAGACGGTCTATCTGGAGATGCCGTGCGCGATGACGACCGCCAAGGAGATCGGCCAGCTGCGCATGCCGAGCATCGCCGGCATTCGCGCGGCCGAAGATGCGGATGTGCGGGTGGTCTGTGCTGCCGATGTGCATGCCGACCCTTTGCGCTGCGGCCTTACCGGATCGCCGACGCAGGTCGTGCGCTCGTTTGTGCCCGACCGTGACCAAACGTGCGAGGCCATCGAGGGCACGCCGGTCGAACAGGCGGCAAAGCTTGCCAAGATTATCGAGGGGATGGCATAGATGAGCGGACTGATAATCGATAGCGAGGCATGCGTTGGCTGTGGCCGCTGCGTTCGCGCCTGTGCCTCGGGTGGCATTGTGGTGGAGGGCGAGCGCCCCAACCGCTACGCCCATGTGACCGACGGCTGCATCTTGTGCGGCGGGTGCGTCGACGCCTGTCCCGTCAACGCCATTTCGATCGAGCGCGACGAGGCCGCCGGCGCGGTTGACCTCGATGCGTATCGAGACATTTGGGTATTCGTTCAGACCGACGAGCACGATGTCGTGGCCCCGGTGGCCTACGAGCTCATGGGCAAGGGCCGCGAGCTTGCCGATGTACGCGGCTGTCGCCTGGTGGCGCTAGTCGGCATGGGCCCCGAGGGCTCGCTCGAGGACCTGGAGCATCTGGTTTGCGCCGGTGCGGACGAAGTTCTGGTCTGTCGTGACGAGCGCCTGCGTCAGAACGACGCGGAGGTCTATGCTCGTCTCATCTGCGATTTGGTAGCCGAGCGCAAGCCCGAAGCCATTCTGTACGGCGCGACCGCCTTTGGTCGTGAGCTGGCGCCCGGTGTGGCCGTACGCTTGCAGACGGGCCTTACGGCCGACTGTACGGTGCTTTCGATGGATACGGAGACGGGCCTGCTGCAACAGACGCGTCCGGCGTTTGGCGGCAACTTGATGGCCACCATTATCTGCCCCAACCACCGTCCCCAGATGGCAACGGTGCGCCCCGGCATCTTTAAGGCGCCCGACTTTGACTATAGCCGCTCCGGAACGATTACCCAGGTATTACTTGCGGAAGACGCCAAGGCCCGCGTCGAGATCTCGATTCCCGCCGAGGAGTGGGGGCAGCAGGCATCAATTGCCGATGCCGAGCGCCTGGTCGTGGTGGGCCGCGGCATTGGCTCCAAGAAGAATCTGCCCCTGATGCGAAAGCTCGCCGATGCCTTGGGTGCCGAGCTTGGTTGCACGCGTCCCGTTGTGGAGGCAGGTTGGCTGGAGTACCGCCACCAGGTTGGGCAGACCGGCGTGTCGGTTTCGCCCAAGCTCCTTGTGAGCATCGGCGTTTCGGGTGCTATCCAGCACCTAGCCGGCATCGGCGGCGCGGAGTGCGTCATTGCCGTCAACGAGGACCCAGATGCCCCCATCTTCGGCGCTGCGCAGTATAAAGTTGTCGGCGACGCCGTCGAAGTCGTCGAAGAGCTCCTGGCCCAGCTCGAGCGCTAGGCGCCGGCCAGCCAGGCTCGCATCTCTTTCTTTAGGCGTTCCCAGGTCGCTTGCGTGGCGGGGTCGGTAAAGGGCCGCACGATGCCGAAGGGTGCGTCGAGCAGGCGGTAGATATCGCCCTGCTCGTGCGCCAGCGCGCGGCTTGCCGGATAGACGAGCTCAAACATAAAGCAGATAAGCCCCACCAAGTAGTCTGCGGGCTCATCGCGCTCATCGCGCGTGACGCAGCGGTGCTCGTCAAAGGCGGCCAGCGTTGGTACCGAGAAGTGGCTGGCAAGAAACGCGTCCTCATTCACTTTGAGGATGGTGTCGACGGTACTGTCGGCGATGGTGCGCATGATGTCGATCTTGTCGCCATCGCGCACAATATCGCAGAAGCGCCGCGTGCGCTCGTCGAGCTGCGCGGGCAGACGGAAATCGCTGTGATAGGCAATGCTCGCTCGAATGAGTTCGTCTTCTGCCGGATCGTCGATAAAGTCGCGGATACTTGTTGTCGCGGGCGCATCTGTAGGGTTTTCGCCAAAGAGAACCTCGACGCCCAACGCCGCATGGCTCATGCTTTCGGCATCCTTAAACGTATCCCAGCGTCGCAGCTGCTCAAAGCGGCCCATATCGTGCAGCAGGCCGCAAAGCCACGCCAAGTCAATGTCCTGCGGTGACCAGCCCTGTTCACGTGCCACGGCATCGCATGCCTCGGCAACGTGGTACGTATGCTCGATTTTGAGCGCGATACGCGGATTGGCGGCATCGTAGGCATCGGTGTAGGTCTTGAAGGCCGCGGCAGCCCGCGTTCGATCGATAGCTGTCATAATGACTTCCTAAAAAGTTGTGTCTTTCTGTGTCTTTCGATCCGGTGGCAATTGTAGGTGAACTCGGTTGCCATCGGGCGATGGTTCTGCCGCGTCGTTGAATGCGGCTCGGAAATCTTGTCGGGACGAGGAACGCTATGGTGCTCAAAATCGTTAAAACCGTCTGGCCGGTGATGCTTACCTATGTTGCGATAGCCGCGCCGTGCGGAATGATTATGGCGCAGACGGGAATGGAACCCTGGATGGTTTTTGCTCTGAGCAGCACGTTTGTGACGGGTAGCGGGCAGTTTATGGTCTGCAACCTGTGGCTGGCGGGTGTGCCTGCAGCGTCGATTGTCGCGAGCGTCGCCGCAATCTCCTCGCGCTTTGCGCTTTACTCGGCATCGATCGCACCGCATTTGAGGGGTGCTTCGAAGCGTCAGACGCTGGCTGTTGCCGCGACACTTACCGAGGAGGCATACGGCATTTCGCTTGCCAAGTTGGTTAAAGGGGAGGATTGGGGTCCGCTCGAGTCCTTTGTGCTCAACGTGATCCTCATCGCAACATGGGGCGTTTCGTGTACGACGGGCGCCATCGTCGGCGCCGTTGTCGATGTTCCCACCGCTATTGCGGGTTTTGTCTGCACATCGCTCTTTATCTGCCTGCTCTTTTCGCAGCGACTGTCGCGCGGCAATATCGTAGCTGCCGTTTTGGCTGCGGTGTCCGTCGCCATATGCAAGCTCTTGGGGTGGACGAATATCGCCGTGCCGGTAAGCGTGCTCGTCGGTGTTGTCGCGGCGCTTGCGTGCGATGCTCTCGCCGAAGGAAGGGGCGCTTGCGATGCCCGTTAATGAGTTTTTGGTCCTGTGGCTGTCGTCATGGGCGGCTATCGCATTTTTCCGCATTGCCCCGGCGTTTGCTTTGCGCGGGAGAACGCTGTCGCCCCGCGTTACCGAGGCCTTGGGTTATATCCCGCCCGCCGCCTTCGCGGCACTGGTTGCTAACGATTTGATAAGCCCTGGCGCTTTTGACGCCGGCTTGTGGCAGGGCTTGATTCCCTGGATTGCGGCTGCCGGCGTCGTGGCGGTGGCAATCAAGACAAAGTCGATGCTATGGTGCTGTGTTTCGGGCATCGTGCTCTATATCGTTTTGAGCCTCGTATAAGAGCAGGACGCGTTTTCATTCCGGCCAACGAATCCAATTTCCCACCGAGGCGGTCTGCTTCTTCTGGTACCATGGTCAAACTTTACTGTAGCAAAGCGTGACGTGGGCTTTTGTTCTGCGTCAGCGGAAAAGGGGGTTTCATGGCACAGGGAGCGACCGCCAACGAGCAAAAGAAATTCAAGGTACCGCGCATCCCGGGTGACATCATGATCTACCCGATGATCGTCGGCCTTTTGCTCAATACCTTCTGCCCACAGGTCTTTGAGATCGGCGGCTTCTTTACGGCAGCCTGCCGCGGCGGCTCCAACACCATCGTTGCCGCGATCTTGCTGTTTGTGGGCGCCGGCATCAGCTTTAAGTCCACACCGGGTGCCATCAAGACCGGCATCGTCGTGCTGATTCCTAAGCTTGTGGTGGCAGCCGCGCTGGGCCTGGGCGTTGCGTATTTCTTTAACGACAACCTTTTGGGCCTGAGCTCGGTCTCAATCATCGGCGGCATTACGTTTTGCAACATGGCGCTCTACACGGGCATCATGGGCGAGTTCGGCGACGAATCCGAGCAGGGCGCCGTGGGTATTCTGTTCTTTACGGCCGGTCCCGCCGTCACCATGATCATCCTGGGCGTTTCGGGTCTCGCCAACATCCCTGTCGGTACCATCATCGGCTCCATTTTGCCGCTCGTTATCGGCATGGTTCTGGGCAACCTCTTCCCGTTCATCAAGAACCTGCTGGTTCCCGGCGCCAATCCCGCGATCGCCGTCATCGGATTTCAGCTCGGTGCGTCCATGAGCCTGTCGAGCTTTATCACCGGCGGTATTTCCGGCATCTTGCTGGGCCTTGTCACGCTGTTTATCGTCGGTCCCATCACCTTTGCGTTCGAGCGCCTGTGCGGTGGTAACGGCAAAGCTGCCGTGGCTTGTTCCACCATCGCCGGCACGGCTATGACCACGCCGGTTGCTCTTGCCGAGGTCGCGCCGCGCTACGCCGAGCTTGCACCCACTGCGTACGCCCAGATCGCCACCGCCGTTATCATCACGGCAATCATGGCTCCGATTCTGACCGGTTGGGTCGACAAGAAGTTCTGTCAGGGCAAGGAAGACCTGTCGCCTGCTGGCGTCGAAGCTATCGAGGAGGCTGTCGCAACCGATATCGACGGTGAGTAACGTCCGTTACCGATAATTGATTCCGGCGTGCAACTCGCGCCGTCAGAGCGCCCGAACGAGAGCTGTCTTGCAGCAACGTTCGGGCGCTCTGCTATTATTCCCCTTACCCCTGCGGAGTAAGGGGCGTTTATTGCCCAGACACGAATCGGGCGATTCTGACCACTTGGATATTGAGGGGATGGCGTCTAGTGGTTAAGGCACTCAAGATCGAGATATTCCTGCTATGCATGATTGTTCTTATCGGGCTTGCCGCGCGAAGTCGCCACTCCTTGTTCTCGAGTACCCAACAGTTATTGTTTAGTACGCTCGGCTACACCTCTGCCGCGTACATGTTATTCGATATAATCTGGACGCTTTCGGACGGTGTGGGCGGCACGCTGGGCATTGCTGCCAACTGGATTTCCAACGCGGTTTCGTTTTCGCTCTTTGCCGCCGCGTGCCTCATTTGGTTTATCTATTCCGAGACGGTGCAGGGTTCTCGCCTTTTGACCGCGCGCTATAGGATGGCGTTTGTAACGCTGCCTGCGGTGCTGGTAGTCGTACTGGCGTTTACTAGCTACTGGACGCATGCCCTGTTCTATATCGATGCGCAGGGCGCGTATCGTCGCGGTTTTGTCTATATGATCCAGCCCATCGTCAGCTACTGCTACGTTATATATACGTCCCTGCATGCGTTTATACAATCTTGCAAGGTCGAGAGCCTACAAAAGAAGGCCATCTATCAAACCTTGGCATTTTTCGCCATTCCGGCCTTGGTGGCCGGTGTCTTTCAGGTCTTTTATTCGGGTCCCTGCCTTAGTGTCGGCATCATGTTAAGTATGTTGCAGCTCTACATTGTTTGTCAGGAGCAACTGATCTCGACCGACCCGTTGACTGGCCTTAACAATCGCAACCGTTTTGAGACCTATATGCTGTCGCTCTTTTCAAATGTGGACCAGGCCGATGATGTGTATCTGCTTATGATGGACGCCGACGGCTTTAAGCAGATTAACGATCAGTATGGACATGTGGAGGGCGACCATGCTCTTCAGGTTGTTTCCGCAGTGCTCAAGGACGCCTGTTCGCCGTCCGGCGGCTTTATTGCGCGCTATGGCGGTGATGAGTTCGTCGTACTGCAAAAGGGGGCGACGGAGCACGACATTATCCGCCTGTGTTCGGCGATCAATAGCGAGCTCTCGCGCGCCGAGACACCCTATTCGCTTCGAATGTCTATTGGCTACGCGCGCTACGGCGATGGGATCAACACGTGGCAAGAGCTTCTGCGCGCTGCCGATGCGGAGCTCTATCGCATCAAGGACGCCAAAAAGAAATCCGGCATCCAGGTTCGCTAGAAAAAAGGGGCGCACGACCGTTGCGATGGTCATGCGCCCCTTTTGCGTTTGTAGGGGCCACCGGCCATAATGCCTAGGCGCGTTGCGGCAAGACGGGCGTCTGCCACCGCGCTCGGTACGAAATCAACGAGAACCAGCGCACCCCATTAAGCTAAAGTGTGTGAACACCCTCCCTAAAAAGGTGAGCTCGCTAGGCTTTTTTGGGTTTGTTGACGATGATGATGCCGCCGCAGACCAACAGCAGGGCAACGATGACGGTAACGGGGCTCGTGCCAGCGCCCTCGCCGAGCAGCAGCGCGCTCAGCAGCACACCAAAGACGGGGTTCATAAACCCAAAAACCGAGACTCGGCTGATGGGGTTGACGGCAAGCAGGCGCGACCACAGCGAGTAGGCGACCGCGGAGATAAGCGCCATGTAGATGATGAGCGCGATGGCGGGGGCAATCGCCGTGGGGGAGAGCGCGCCACCCATCATAAAGCCGATGGCGGTGAGGACCAGGCCGCCGACCAAGAACTGCCACCCGGCAAGCAAGACGCCGTCGTGCTCGCGCGAGAAGATGCCGATCAGGCAGGTCGAAAGGGCACCCGCGACGGTGGAGGCCAGGATAAAGCCCTCGCCGTCGAGCGTAAAGCCAAAGGTGCCGTCCGCGCCCGAAAGGTTGACGAGCGCGACACCGGCAAAGCCCAGTACGCAGCCGAGCACCTTGGCCGCATCGAGCTTTTCGGTGCGAAACGCCAGGGCGGCAAAGAGAATAGCCAAGAAGTTGGCGCTAGCCTCGATGATGGAGCTCGACATAGCGCTTGCACGGGAGAGACCAAGGTAGAAAAAGAAGTACTGGCCGATGGTCTGGAAGAGCGACAAGATGCAGATGGGCTTGATATCGCGCGCTTGCGGAACGAGCGGTCGGCGCTGGGCCACGCTCATGCCAACAATGACTAGCATGCCGGCAAGGGTGAAGCGCAGACCCGCGAAGAGCAGCTGCGAGGCGCTGTCGTGCGCGGGAATGCCAAAGAGGCCGTAGCCGATCTTGATGCAGGGGAAGGCGGAGCCCCAGAGCGCGCAGCAAACGAGACAGCCCAGGATGAGTCCGGGCAGGGTGGCGAGATACGGCTTGCGGCTTTCCATGATGTCCTTCCTGTATGCGCGAAGCAAAAAAGAACCCGCCACCGGGGGTGCCGGTGGCGGGCGTTGTTACCCGAGGGGATTGTACCCGATGGGAAAGCTTTAAGCGAAGTAGGCTACGCCGCTCTCAAAGATCGGCATGAACTTATCGCCGGGGACATGCTCGGGCACGTTGCGGTACAGGTTGTCGCCGCGACGCTCGGCATGGCCCATCTTGCCCAGGACGCGGCCGTCGGGGCTCGTGATGCCCTCGATGGCGAGTGCGGAGCCGTTGGGGTTGACGGAAAGGTCCATGCTGGGCTTGCCGTTCTCGCCCACGTACTGCGTGGCGACCTGGCCGTTGGCGATCAGCTGGGCGAGCACTTCGTCATTGGCGACAAAGCGGCCCTCGCCGTGGCTGATGGCGACGGTGTAGGGGTCGTCCAGGCTGCACTGCGACAGCCACGGGGACAAGTTGGACGAGATGCGGGTGCGCACCAGACGGCTCTGGTGGCGACCGATGGTGTTGAACGTCAACGTGGGCGCATCGGGCGTGGCGTCGACGATGTCGCCGTAGGGCACCAGGCCGAGCTTGATCAGGGCCTGGAAGCCGTTGCAGATGCCCAGCATCAGGCCATCGCGGGCCTTGAGCAGGTCGCGGACTGCCTCGGTGACCTCGGGAGCGCGGAAGAACGCCGTGATGAACTTGGCAGAGCCGTCGGGCTCGTCGCCGCCCGAGAAGCCGCCGGGGATCATGACGATCTGGCTTGCACGGATGCGGCGGGCAAGCTCGTGGGTGCTCTCGGCGACGGCCTCGGGCGTGAGGTTGTTGATCACGAAGGTGTCG
>CABVCJ010000008.1 GCA_902496845.1 uncultured Collinsella sp. | reverse complement strand
GACCTGCCGCGCACGAACCCGCTTGCGCGCAAGACGCGCATCACGGTTGCCGACCTGGAGGGCATGCGCCTGCGCGTGCTCCGTCACGGCAACGACGCCATGGACAGTCTACGTATCGACCTTTTGGCCGACGGCGGTGTGGACGTGATCGATGTGGATAGCTTTGACTTTGCGCTCTTTAACGATGCAGAGGAAAAGGGCGACGCGGTGCTCACCTGCGGAGCGTGGTCGGGCGTGCACCCTGCCTTTGTGGGCGTGCCGTTCCTCTGCGGGCGAGAGGTGCCGGTCTTTCTGCACTACCCGCTCGAGCCAACCCTCCAAGTACAAAAATTCGTCAACGCCATGGCCCAACTCCTCAACTAGTTCATCCTTACAAAACGAGGCCCTGGCCAAACGGCCAGGGCCTCGCAAACTTTTATTCCGTTTTAAATGACGGGCTGATCGCGCGCAGGAGGGCGCCCGGGGGCGGACGGGGTATTTCCTCCGCGCGCAGTTTCGCAGCGAAGCGAGAATGTTTGAGCACGGAGGAATTACCCCGCCCGCCCCCGGGCGCCCTCCGTCAGTAACCGGTCCTACTCCAGCTCAAACGCTCCAGTGTAGAGCTGATAGTAATATCCGCGCTTGGCGATTAGCTCGTCGTGGTTGCCGCGCTCGATGATGCGGCCGTGATCAAGACAGATGATCGCGTCGGAGTTGCGCACGGTGGACAGGCGGTGTGCGATGACAAACGTCGTGCGGCCTTCCATGAGCTTGTCCATGCCCGCCTGCACGATGGCTTCGGTGCGGGTGTCGATGGAGCTCGTAGCCTCGTCCAGAATCATTGCCGGCGGATCGGCGACGGCAGCACGTGCGATTGAAATCAGCTGGCGCTGGCCCTGCGACAGCTGCGCGCCGTTGCCGGTGAGCATGGTGTCGTAGCCGTCGGGCAGGCGGGTGATAAAGTCGTCGGCGCCCGCGAGCTTGGCCGCCGCGATGCACTCCTCGTCGGTAGCGTCCAGGTTGCCGTAGCGGATGTTATCCATCACGGTGCCGGTGAACAGGTTCACGTCCTGCAGCACGACGCCCAGCGAGCGGCGCAGATCGGCCTTGCGGATCTTGTTGACGTTGATGCCGTCGTAGCGGATCTTGCCGTCGGCGATGTCATAGAAGCGGTTGATGAGGTTGGTGATGGTCGTCTTACCGGCACCGGTGGCGCCGACAAACGCGACCTTCTGGCCCGGCTTGGCAAACACGGACACGCCGTGCAGCACCTCGTGGTCGGGCGTGTAACCAAAGTCGACGTTGTCCATGACCAGGTCGCCGCGCAGCGGTACGTACTCGATCTCGCCGGTTGCGCGGTGCGGGTGTTTCCATGCCCACATGCCGGTGTGGTGGTCGGCCTCCTCGAACTCCCAGGTATCGGGGTTCACCTGCGCGTTGACAAGCGTCACGTAGCCTTCATCGGCCTCGGGCTTCTCGTCGATGAGCTCAAAGATACGGTCGGCGCCGGCGAGGCCCATGACCACGGCGTTGATCTGCTGCGAGATCTGGCCGATCTGTCCGCAGAACTGCTTGGTCATGTTGAGGAACGGCACCACGACGGCGATGGACAACGCCATGCCCGAGATGCTCAGGTTGGGCACGCCCAGCGCCAGGAAAATGCCGCCGGCCAGTGCGACCAGCACGTAGAGCAGGTTGCCCAGGTTCATAAGGATGGGCATGAGGATGTTGGCGTACATGTTGGCCTTCTGCGAGACCTCGAAGAGCTTTTCGTTGCGCTCGTCAAAATCGGCCTCGGCGGCAGACTCGTGACAGAATGCCTTGACGACCTTCTGGCCGTTCATGACTTCCTCGATATGGCCCTCGACCACGCCGAGTTCGGTCTGCTGCGCAATGAAGAAGCGCGCGGAGTTGGAGCCGAGCAGCTTGGTCATAAAGGTCATAAAGGCGACGCCGGCCACAATGACCAGGCACATCCATACGCTGTAGTACAGCATGATGAAGAACACCGTGACGATGACGATGGTCGTCATGAGCAGGTTGGGCAGCGACTGGCTGATCATCTGGCGCAGCGTGTCGATGTCGTTGGTGTAGTGGCTCATGATGTCGCCGCGCTGATGCGTGTCGAAGTAGCGAATCGGCAGGTCCTGCATGCGGTTGAACATCTTCTCGCGCAGCTTCTCGAGCGAGCCCTGCGTGACGATGGCCATGGCGCGGTTCCAGAACAGCGAGGACAGGATGCCGACGCCGTAGATGCAGGCGAGGGTGGTCACGAGCTGTGCGATCTTGGGCTGTGCGGCTTCCCAATCGCCCGACTGCCACGAGTCGCTAATAATCTGCAGAGCGCTCTGAAGGAAGGTCGCGCCGATGGAGTTGATGATGGCGCAGAGCACCACGCCGACAACGACGAGGGGCAAAAGCACGGGGTAGAAGCCAAAGAGCGTCTTGATGAGGCGCGACATGGTGCCGCCCTTGCGGTTGAGTGCGCGCTCGGCGGTCGTTGCCTTACTCATGTGCCTCGCCTCCTTCCTGGGTCTGGGCTTGCGTTGCGGATGCCTCGGTGTCGGCCTCGACGGCCCCTTCGCCCTCGGCAGACATCTTGTTTTGCGAGGTAAAGGTCTCGCGGTAGATCTCGCTTGTCTTGAGCAGCTCGTCATGGTTGCCGATTTGCGCGATGCGGCCACCCTCCATGACGATGATGCGGTCTGCGTCCTGCACGGAGCTGATGCGCTGGGCGATGATGAGCTTGGTCGTGTTGGGCAGATAGCTTGCCAACCCTGCGCGGATCTTGGCGTCGGTCTTGGTGTCGACGGCGCTGGTGGAGTCGTCCAGGATCAAGATCTTGGGGCGACGCAGCAGGGCACGCGCAATGCACAGGCGCTGCTTCTGACCGCCGGAAACATTGGAGCCGCCCTGCTCGATCCAGGTGTCATAACCCTTGGGGAAGCCATCGACAAACTCATCGGCGCAGGCCAGATGTGCCGCCTCGCGGACTTCCTCGTCGGTGGCGTTCGGGTCGCCCCAGCGCAGGTTTTCGGCAATGGTGCCGCTAAACAGTACGTTTTTCTGCAGCACCATGGCCACCTGGTGGCGCAGGGCGTCCAAGTCGTAGTCGCGCACGTCCATGCCGCCCACGCGCACGGTGCCCTCGGTGGCGTCGTACAGGCGGGCGATGAGGTTAACGAGCGTGGACTTGGCCGAGCCGGTACCGCCGATGATGCCGATGGTTTCGCCGCTCTTAATGTGCAGGTCGATATCGTCGAGCGCCTGGCGCTTTGCATGCGCGGAATACTTAAAGCTCACGTGGTCAAAGTCGATGGAACCGTCGGTAACCTCGAGCACGGGCTCGGCGGGATCGGCGATCGTGGGCTCGGCGGCCAGCACCTCGGTAATGCGGTGCGCCGATTCGTCGGCCATGGTCACCATGACAAAGATCATCGACAGCTGCATCAGGCTCATGAGGATCGCGAAGCCATAGGTAAAGATCGAGGAGAGCTGGCCCACGTCGAACAGCGTGCCCTGGCTCGTGATGATGAGCTTGGATCCCAGGTAGATGATGACGACAAATGCGCCGTTGACGCAGATGTTCATCATGGGGTTGTTAAAGGCGAGCAGCTTCTCGGCGCGGGTGAAGTCCATCTGGACGTCGCGCGCGGCGGTGGCGAACTTCTCCTTCTCAAAGTCTTCGCGCACATAGCTCTTGACCACGCGCATGCCGGTGACGTTTTCCTCGACGGACTCGTTAAGGGCGTCGTACTTGTGGAACACGCGCGAGAAGATGGGGCGTACCTTAAAGATGATAAAGAACAGTCCAAAGCCCAGCAGCGGAATGATGACCAGGTAGACCATGGCGACGCTGCCGCCCATGATAAATGCCATGGTAAAAGCGAAGATCAAGACCAGCGGCGCGCGCACGGCGATACGGATGATCATCATAAAGGCCTGCTGAACGTTGTTGATGTCAGTGGTCAGACGCGTGACGAGCGAGGAGCTCGAGAACTCATCGATGTTGGCAAAGCTGAACGTCTGGATCTTGTAGAACAGGTCGTGACGCAGGTTCTTGGCGAAGCCGCAGCTCGCATGGCTGCAGGTGACGCCGGCAGCGGCACCAAAAGCAAGCGACGTCAGTGCGATGAGCACCAAAAAGCCTGCGGTGGGAAGCATCTCGGCTACGGTGGCACCGTCTTTGATGGCGTCGATCAGGTTGGCGGTGATAAATGGAATCAGCACCTCGCAGAGCACCTCGCCAAGCACGAGCAATGGCGTGGCAACAGCGACTTTCATATAGTCGCGGATGCTGCCCATGAGGGTTTTAATCATCCAGTTCCTCCCAGGTTACACGGATTTTCTCGAGCATTTCGGCGAGCTGCTCGCGCTCGTCGTGAGTGAGGGCACTAAAGGCCCGTTCTCTAAAGCGGATGCGGGCCGCCTGGTCGATGCGGGCGTTTTCCCGGCCGGTTTCGGTCAGGCGAATGGTGAGTTGCCGTCGATCCTTGGGGTTACGGCTGCGCTCGATGAGGCCGTTGACCTCGAGCTTGGACAGGATCTCGGAAAGCGACCCCGGCTTGAGGTCAAAGTGCATGCCGAGTTCCTGCTGCGACATCTCGCCGCCGGGCTGCTTGGCCAGCAGGCAGATGATGGGCGCCTTGCCGGACACGCCTCCGCCATGAAAATGCATGTAATGGCCGCAAAAACCCAGGCCGCTCAGGATGCGCTTGGCGAGTTTGTCTTCGGCACTGACCGCTTCGGGTACATCCGCCGGCTGTGACGGGTCGCCGCCGGGCTCGTGCGAACAAAGGTTAAGAGGTTCATCGCACATGAATTAGTGTTGCTCCTTTCTTTAGTTAGGTAGTGGAATTGTTTTGTGCCTAACCAATCTAGGAGCATGAGAAATGAATGTCAAGGTACCAAACTTATTAAGTTACGGCGTTTTGCCAAACGCCGTAACCGCTCGACGTTGCAAACGTTCCTAAGCGGCAATCTGGCGTTCAATCGTCGGGCATGGCCACAAGGCCTATGCCCTCCTCTTTCACGTCACCTTACTCGCTTAGGAACGCTTTCGCTGTCCGTCCTCAATCTGCAGCGCTGCCTCGGTTGGCATTTGAGTGATCCGTGGGGGACGGAGGAAAACGAATCATTTTGGGCTGCGGTGACACCCTTTCGAAGTTGCTTTGTCCAAAACTATGCCGGATTACTACGATGAATTCGAAATATCAGACCTCGGCATTGTTTTTCGTAAAATCACAAGCTGTCTACCTGCGGTTTTTCCGGAGTGCAATTCGTTGTGGTTGGAAGCTGACGGTTTATCGTAGTAATCCGGCATAGTTTTGGAATGGTAGTAAATAGATGGCAGCTACTGTGCCGCTACCGCCGCGATTTTGCCTCCCATTTCCGTAACCTTTCCGCAACAATGTGCCCTCCTCGGCGCCTGCGCCCGCTTGCAACGTCCCCTGCGCTACACTTAGTCGCACTGTGGCGCCGTCGCGTCGCACCCGACCCAAGGGGGACACTCATGAAGAACACTCAGCTGCTGCTGATCAACGATATGTGCGGTTACGGCAAGGTCGCGCTTTCTGCCATGCTGCCGGTGCTGTCGCACATGGGCTATCGCATCCACAACCTGCCGACGGCCCTCGTATCCGATACGCTCAACTACCCCAAGTTCTACATCCACGACACCACGGAGTATGTCCGCCAGAGCCTCGCCATCTGGGAGGAACTCGGCTTTGAATTCGACGCCATCTCGACCGGCTTTATCGTGACCGAAGAAGAGGCGCGCATCATCTCGGACTTTTGCCACCGCCGCGCGCAAAAGGGCACCAAAGTGTTCGTCGACCCCATCATGGCCGACAACGGCAGGCTCTACGCTGGCGTGCCCGAGTCGACCATCGGCCTTATGCGCAGCCTGGTCGAGTGCGCCGACTACGCGGTGCCCAACTATACCGAGGCGTGTCTGCTCACCGATACGCCTATGGCCGAGCAGATTACGGCCGACGAGGCTCGTACGCTCGTGGATGCCATGCTCGCGCTGGGCGCCAAGTCGGTGGTCATCACGAGCGCAAAGGTCGACGGGGCGAGTGCCGTTATCGGCTACGACCATGTGGCGGGAGAGTACTTTACGATTCCCTTTGAGCTGATCCCGGTGTATTTCCCGGGCACGGGCGATACGTTCTCGTCGGTGCTCGTGGGTCGCGTTATGGCCGGCTGGAGCCTGCAACGTGCGACGACCGACGCTATGCGTGTGGTGGCCGAGCTTATCGAGCGCAATGCCGACCAAGAGGACAAGTCGGCCGGCCTTCCCATCGAGGCCTGCCTGGATGTGATTGACCATGAGTAACGCCGGCGAGGGCGGCGTCAAGCCTGCGGGCGAGAGCAAGCCGTTCGGTGCGCCGCGGGGCAAGCGTCCGCGTATCCGCGTGAGCTGCGTGGACCAGCTGGGTGCGTGTCGCTGCCACCATGGTCATAAGCCGGGCGATGTCTTTGACTTCGACCGAGACCGCGGCAAGATGTGCGCCATGGCCTGCCATGTGGGCTTTCCCTATATCGATATCCTGCGCTACGGCGGAACCGTGCCTGGCAACGAGCCCGGTACGGCAAAGTTCTGCTGCCCCGAGGTCGATACGCTGAACGTTTGGCTTGCCGAGGTCGTCGACGAGTAGCTGAGCGCAATGTGACAAAGGGACAGTTCTTTTGTCACATTCGCGGGTGGTGTCCCTTCTTTTTGCTTATAATCTCAAATCTCTGCATTTCATCAGATTTTAGGTTCTAAAAATTCTGCGTTTCATCGATAATCAAGCGTATAAAACTTTGCATTTCATTTGATGACACCGAGGGGAGAGCCTATGCTGCGCAGGAAAATAGCGGCAGAGCTGGAGCGTTGGCTGAAGTCTTCCGAGCAAAAGGCCTTGTTCATTACGGGTTCTCGCCAGATTGGCAAAAGCTATTCGATTCGCGCATTTGGCAAAGCCAACCATGCAACCTACATCGAGCTTAACCTCATGGAAAACCGCCAGGCAAAAGATGCTCTTCTCGAGGCGCGGAATGCCGATGATTTCATCAGCAGGGTGACGCTTCTTTCGGGAAAGTCGATTGCGCCAGGCAAAACGCTCGTGTTTATCGATGAGGTCCAAGAGGCCCCCGACATCATGACGATGGCAAAGTTCCTTGTTGAGGACGGGAGGTGCCGCTGGGCGTTTTCGGGGTCAATGCTCGGGACTCAGTTCAAGGGCGTCAGGTCCTATCCCGTGGGGTATGTCCACGAGCTTAGGATGTTCCCGCTCGATTTTGAGGAGTTTTGCTGGGCAACCGGGGTGAGCGAGGGGGCTCGCCAAACGATACGTGACGCGTGTATCAGCGAGAGGCCCGTTCCTGATTACATTCATGACGCGATGATGGCAAACTTCAGGACCTATACCGTTGTCGGCGGAATGCCGGAGGTCGTGCAGCGTTTCCTTGACACGCAGGGCGACCTTGCCTCTGTTCGTCAGCTACAGTCAGAGCTCAACGAACAGTACCGGCGGGATATCTCCAAGTATGCAAGCGGGCGAGCCCTTCAGGTGCAGAGCATTTACGATCAGCTCCCTATTATGCTCGAGGGCGAAAACAAGCGCTTCGTGCTCAATTCCATTGACCCCAAGGCTCACTACGAGAAGTATCAGCGAGATTTTGTATGGCTTGTCGATGCCGGCGTTGCTCTCAAAGCCGATATCGTAACCGAGCCAAAATCGCCCTTGCTCAAGACGGCACGGCCATCGCAGTTCAAGCTATATCAATCGGATACGGGCATGTTGATGGCGCGCTACCCCGTCGGAGTCGCCCAAGCGGCGTATCTTGATAGCAAGGAGCCCAATCTGGGCGGCATTTACGAAAACGTGGTGGCCCAGCAGCTGGCTGCCCAAAATCGCCAGCTTTACTACTATCAGACAAAAAAGCGCGGTGAAGTGGACTTTGTGGTCGATGGACCGGATGGGACGGCTGTTCCGATCGAGGTTAAATCGGGCTCCTATTACCACGCGCACGCTGCGCTCGGTCATGTGCTTGATACGGCTGAATATGGCGTAAGGCTCGGGATTGTTTTCTCGAGAGGCAACGTTGAGCGCAACGGAGCGGTTCTCTATTTGCCGCTATATGCGACCTGGGCCCTTTCGGATGTTTTGGGCGACTCCTGCGCCGAGGGGATAAAGCTGGAGGTCAAGCCGGTCTAGGGCTAGTCCCGGATGTGACAAAGGCGTGGCCCGCGACCTCGATTGCCTACAGCTGCTCGAGCATAGCGGTGCAGCCGTCGAGTACGTCGCGGTAGGTGGCATCGAAATTGCCGGTGTACCAGGGGTCGGCCACGTCGCCGGGGCGCTCGGTCCAATCGAGCATGCGCGTAATCTTGCCGTCGGGGTCGTCGCCAAAGATGCGACGCAGGCCACGCGCGTTCTCGTCGTCCATATAGACAATGTGGTCCCAGTCGCCATACTCCGCGCGACGCACCTGACGTGCACGATGTGCGACGACGGGAATCCCGACCTCGCGCAGCTTGGCAACGGTACCGTGGTGTGGCGGGTTGCCGATCTCCTCGGTCGAGGTCGCAGCGGAGTCAATGACAAACTCGCCCGCGCGCCCGGCGCGCCGCACCAGCTCGGTAAACACCGACTCAGCCATCGTCGAGCGACAGATGTTGCCATGGCAGATAAACAGTATGCGTTGCATGAGCGGTTTCCTTTCTAGGCGGTCGTGCAGGGCTTACAGACTGCTCTTGAGGCAGTTTGCTCCAATAAAGCCCGCTGCGTACAAGGGGAGGTGGCGTAGCTCGCGCCCGTCATCGGTTTCGCTGCGGAAAAAATTGTTCTCGGACAAAATGTAGGCATATGGCGATCGGGCTTTGTCCATGAACGACCCGAGGGTTCTCGCGCGCACGTTGCGTGCGGACTTTACCTCGACGGGCACGATTTCCATACGGTCGGTCTGAAGTAGAAAATCGAGCTCGCCGGTCGTCTTCCAAGACGACGGCGGCACCCAGTAATACGTCTGCAAGCTGTTACCCGAAAATGCTTGCATGACCGAGTTTTCCGCCAGGGCGCCTCGGAAGTCGGAAGATAGCGCTATGGCGGAATCTTCTTTGAGGTCGAGCCAGAGCCTCGGGTTGATGCCGAGTTTGTAGAACATGAGGCCGGTATCGAGAAGATAGACCTTAAAGAAACTTCCATCTTCGTCGTCGAAGGGAACGAGGGGAGGCTCGATGCCTTCGGTCAGGTTGTTGACCGATATGATACCGGCGCCTTCGAGCCAGTCGAGCGGCTCGATAAGCTTGGCGCGACGGCCTCCGCGTTCGACCTCGGAGTACTTGAATTTTTTTGTGGACGATCTCAGCAGCTGGGACGGAATGGAGCGCCAGACCTTGCGTGCCGCCACGCCGCTGATCCCGTTTTCGGGGTCGGTCATATCGGCGGTATAGGTCTCGTTGATTTCGCGCTGCTCGACGCGCGCATCCTCGATGGATAACGTCTTGCGATATGCGTTGACGGCGGCGGGCATGCCGCCCACGATCTGGTATCGATGAAACAGGCTGAGCGCGGCTTGGTGCGCGGCGTAGGTCTCGAGCGTGCCGGCGTGGGTACGAATGGCATCGGCCATCTGCTCCTCATCGAGCGCCCAGAGAAACTCCTCGAACGACATAGGATGCATGGTCTCTTGACGAACGCCGCTGGGAAAAGGCAGCTTACGTTTGCGCGTGGCGACGCCGAGCTGACTGCCGGTCGCGCATATGCGCCAGCCCGAACCCGAAAAAAAGCGAAGCGAGTTGAGCGCCCGTTCGCAGAGCTGCACCTCGTCAAACAGGATGAAGGTGGTTTCTTTGCGAATGGGGGCGCGTTTATAGTCTGAAATCCGCGCCACGATGGTGTCAACGTCGTCGGTGGGACAATCGAACAGCGGAGCGATCAGCTCAAGATCGGTCTGAAAGTCGAGTTTGACAAACGCATCGCCGGCGATTCGCCTGCCGATTTCCTCGGCAGCGTACGTTTTGCCTACGCGTCGCGCACCACGGATGAGGAGGGGGCGTGAGGCGTCCTTTGTCGCCCATGATTCGATAACGGACTCGATTGATCTGCGCATGGGGCCGCCTTTCCAATTTCGTGTACTTCAGATACATAGTTTAGTACGATTTCATGTACTTGAAATACACGAAATAATAGAAAAGCGTGTATCTCAAATACACGAAATTGCACTGCTGAAGCTTCCAGGCGGATAAACATACTCATATTGGGCGGTTTTCACCGGTTACTCGCCACCTTGGGCTATGTTTGCCCCTATGCCCGTATTGAGGGCCGTGCTGATTGACGACGGCGCTCCCAGCGAGCCAGCTTAATCGTCACCAGCGTGAGGGCCCAGGCCACAAGCGAGAACGCGGCGCCCACTGCGCCCACGTACGCAATGCCAACGCTGCTTACCACGGCGCCGCCCACTGCGGTGCCAAACGAGATGCCGACGTTAAACGCCATGGGCTCAACCGAACTTGCGAGTACCATCGACTTGGGATGGCGGCTGCGTGCCACGTCCATAAAGTGCGTGATGCATGAGACCGAGAACAGGTACATGAGCATCGCCAGGCTAAAGACAAAGACCAGCGCGAGCGGCATGGCGGCGCCCACGGCAAACAGCCCGAGCAGTGCCGCCGCCTGCAGCACAAACGTAACCAGCAGCGCCTTCATGCCAAAACGCGCATCGATCCATCCGCCCAGGATGTTCGAGATCAGGCAGAACACGCCATAGGCCATAAGTGTGGTGCTCGCCTGAACGGTATCCATGCCCAGCACCTGCTCCAGATAAGGCGTCACGTAGCCGTAGAATACGTAGACCGAGCCCACGCCAAACAAGAAGATGAGCATGCCGGTGATGATACTCGGCTCGCGTAGTAGCCCCGCCTGCTCGCGGAAGGTGGCGGGCTCATCGGTCTGCCCGGCGCGAGGCATAAACGCCACGAGCGCGCTACAGATCAAAACGGCAAAGGTCAGCGTGCCGTACATGGCCACGTGCCAATCGAGTGTGTCGGCCACAAACTTGCCAATCGAGGTCACAAAGACCATCGCCACGGAAAACGCGCCGTACACGACCGAGATGGCAAGTGAGGTTTGCTGCGGGGATAGCAGCTCAGGGATGTACGTCACGCCCACGGCGAGCAGCGCACCCGAGACAGAGCCCAGGACAATGCGTGAGATAAACAGCACCTGGAAGTTGGGAGCCAACGCCATGACCAGGTTGCCGAGCACAAAGACGACGCTATAGCACACGAGCAGCTGGTAGCGGCGGAATCGCCCCGTGCTGAGCGCGAGCACCGGCGTCGCGATAGCGTAGACGAGCGCAAACACGCTGATGAGCTGGCCCGCAGTGGCAAGTGATATGCCGAGTTCCGTTGCCAAGTCGCTTTCGATGCCGATGACCACGAACTCGGAGCAGCCGAGCGAGAATCCCAACAGCACGAGCAGCGCCAGGCAGAGCTTGGTGCGCGCGGGGGAGAGCGCGGCGGCGGTTGGCTTACTTTTAGGCGTGGTTGCGGCGGTCAAGGTTGTCACTCCAATGTCGCATGAATAAGCGGGATTCAATCCCTGCAACTCTAACAGAATGTGACAAAGGGGCAGTCCCTTTGTCACATGGAGGGCTTGCCTGTATAGTCGCAATACAGGCGAAGATGGTCTCAGGTACATCGCGGGCGGCAGGAGATCCCATGGGTATGCACACGACAAAGGTTGCAGTGGGCGAGGGCAAGTTTGCGCTCGAGGCCCAGCTGACGGTGACGCCGCGAGGCATGGCGGTGTACGCCTGCTCGCCGGAGTTTGCGCACCTGGGCGCCACGGCGCAGGCCATTCCGCGCCCCGAGCCCGGCCGTACGGCAACGGTGAGCATCCTGGCCGTTCCGTGCCATCGAGACGAGATCCCGGCGCACGATATCGCGGCGGCGCTGGCCACGCGCTTTGGCGTGCCGGTAGTTGCAAGCACGGGTTTTCATGTTGAACAAGCGAGCGGTGACGACCTGCAGCGCGTGCTCGACACCACCAAGGAGCTCATCGCCGCGCTCGAGGAAGCCGCAGCCCGCATTCTGCGCGCCGGCTGGGATGAGGGCGGTGCGGGCGCCGAGGTCGTGGCGGTCGATGCTGCGACCGGCGAGGCGCTTGGCCCCGTCGACCGCATCGAGGCCCATGCTGGTGAGGGCATCCTGCATCAGGCATTTCTGACGCTTTTGGTCGAGGGCCGGGGCGAAGACGCGCGCCTGCTGCTCTGTCGCCGCAGTCCGCTCAAGCGCCTGTGGGGCGGGGTGCTGGCCGATAGCTGCGCCGGCCATCCGCTCCCCGGGGAAGACGTCGCGGCCGCCACGGCGCGCCGCATCAACGAAGAGCTCGGCATTACGCGCGAGCCCGATCAGCTCAAGCACCTCGGACACGTGGTGTACCGCGAGGACCACGGCGACGGTCGCTGCGAGTGCGAATGGTGCGAGGTCTACCTTGCCCATGTTGAGCCGGGCGAGCTGCATATCAACCAAGAGGAGATCTCGGAAGTGCGTCGCGTGGCTCCGTCCGAGCTCAAAGGCTACCTGCAGGGTCACCCCGAGCAGCTGGCCCCCTGGCTCCGCGAGGCCCTCGGCGACCCATTCATCCGCACGGCCCTCGCTATGTAAAAAAGACAGTCCCTTTGCCACATCCAAACCGTCACAACATTCGGCGAAAATCTCGAAAACGAGGAAAAGCGTCGAATGTTGTGACGGTTTTTGTCTAGGGAATCGCTTCTCATCCAAAAAATCCGCTTGACTGTATTGCCGCAACACAGCGCAACGTAAGGGGTGTCCGATAACGGGCGCCCCTTTTTAAGCGGCAACATGGCTGCGAATTCGGAGCGCCCCCAACAAGAAAGGTGGGGAGATGGAAGCGGAAAAGAAGGCGTTTAAGATCACCAAGCGCGAAATTGGCTTTGTGCTGGGTATCGTTGTCTTTTTGCTGGTGAAGTTTCTTCCTTTGGCGGAGCTGAGCTCGACGGTCGAGCTCACGGTCGGCGGTCAGACCTGTCTGGCACTGACGATCGCCACGGTGGTGTTCTGGGCATGCGGCGTGGCACAGCCGGGCTTTGTGGGCCTGCTCTACTGCGCACTGCTCGTCCTGTTCAAGGTGTGCGTGGACGACACGGGCGCCGTGAGCATCTCGGCGACGGTCGCCTCCACGTTTAGCTCGTGGACCAAGGCCACCATGTGGCTCGTCATCGGCGCCTACCTCATCGCCAGCGCGGTCAAGGAGTCGGGCCTGGGCGAGCGCATCGCCTACGCGTTCATGCTCAAGTTCGTGCGCGACGCCAAGTCGCTCATCATCTCGATCTTCGCGCTCACCTTTGTGCTGTCGCTGCTGATCCCGCATCCGTTCCCCCGCGCCTTCCTCATTCTCGCCGTCGTCTCGGTCATTGCCGAGTCCGCCGGCTACGGTGACGACGACAAGGGCAAGCTCGGCTTCCTCGTGTTTGCCGCTGCCGCCCCGGGTTCCATGTTCTTCCTGACGGGCGACTCCACGCTTAACCCGCTCGTTGCGCAGTACAGTGCCGAGGCCGGCGGCATGAGCCCGTTCTTCGTCGACTGGTTCCTGTACATGAGCGTGCCTATGCTGGTTGCGCTGCTGTGCACCCTGTTCCTGGGCCTTTTCCTCTTTAAGCCCAGCAAGGAGCTCGTCTACGATCGCGAGCAGATCGTGGCCAAGCAGGCCGCGCTCGGCAAGCTCTCCGTCAAGGAGATCCGCACCATCGTGTGGCTTGTCATCGCCATCGCGCTGTGGCTCACCGTCTCGGGCGACTATATCGGCTGGGTCACCCTGGCCATTGGCGTTGCTCTCGCCATGCCCATCATCGGCGAAGTCCTCACTCCCGCCAGCTGGAACGCTGTCGACATCAAGTCCCTCATGTTCCTGACGGCCGCCATGGCCGTGGGCTCCGTGGGCGGTGCCACCGGCATGAACGCCTGGATCGCCGACGTCGTGCTCCCCAGCTCCGTGCCTGAGAACATCTTCCTGTTCGCCCTGCTCGTCGCCGCGCTTTCCATGATCATCCACATGTTCATGGGCTCGGTCATGGCCGTGCTCGGCGTGTGCGTGCCGGCATTTATCAGCTTTGCCGCCGGCTCCAGCGTGAGCCCACTCGCCGTGGCGCTCATCGTCTTCACGTCCATCAACATCCACTACATCCTGCCGTTCCATAACCTGCCGATCCTTATCGGCGAAGGCAAGGACGCCGGCGGCTACACCTCCAAAGAGGCTATGCGCATGGGCATCCCCCTCACCGCGGTCGTCTTTGTCGTCGTGCTGGTCGAGGCCGCCTGGTTCCACCTCTTTGGCCTGATGTAAGCGGTCGAGCGCCCCGGCTGTAAGCAGCCAAGCGCTTGAACTTCGAGTGGTCGAGCGCTCCATTTGTGAGCGCCGCGGCCCCATTACGTTACCCCGTCCGGCGGCACCCCGTCGCCGGACACTCTCCCGAAAGGAGTACGCCATGTCCACTACCGATGCTTCCCAGATCCACGACCTGCGTTCCGCGCTCGACTTTTTGCGTGAGATGCCGGGCCAGCTGCTCGAGACCGACACCCAGGTCGATCCCGATGCCGAGGTCTCGGGCGTCTACCGTCACGTCGGTGCTGGCGGCACCGTCATGCGCCCGACCAAAGAGGGTCCGGTGATGGTCTTCAACAACGTCAAGGGCTTTGACGACGCCAAGGTCTGCATCGGTATGCTTGCCAGCCGCAAGCGCGTTGCCGCCCTGCTCGACCTGGACGAGGAGCACCTGGGCCTCGAGATCGGCAAGCGCTTCGAGAACCTGATCGCCCCCGAGCAGATCGCCGAGGGCAAGCACGTCGACTGCCAGGAGGTCGTGTACAAGGCGACCGACGAGGGCTTTGACCTGCGCAAGATCGTTCCCGCTCCCACCAACACGCCCGTTGACGGCGGCCCCTACATCACCATGGGCCTCGCCTATGGCACGAGCCCCGATGGCACCCAGTCCGACGTAACCATCCACCGCTTCTCCTGCGTCGACAAGGACAAGCTCGCCATGTGGATCACCCCGGGCAGCCGTCACCTGGGTGCGTTCTTTGACGAGTACTGCCAGCGCGGCGAGGATATGCCCATCTCCATCTCCATCGGCCTGGACCCCGCCGTGTACATGTGCTGCGGCTTCGAGGCTCCCACCACGCCGCTCGGCTTCAACGAGCTGCAGATCGCCGGCGCCCTGCGCGGCCGCGCCGTCGAGCTTGCCGACTGCGTCACCGTTCCGCAGAAGTGCATTGCCAATGCCGAGTACGTGCTCGAGGGCTACCTCATGCACGACGAGACCATCAACGAGGATGTCAACGGCCACGGCTACGCCATGCCCGAGTTCCCCGGCTACACCGGTGGCGCCAAGGTCTGCCCGGTGATCAAGATCACCGCCGTCACCACGCGCGTCAACCCCATTATGGAGAGCTGCATCGGCCCTTCGCACGAGCACGTGTCCATGGCCGGTATCCCCACCGAGGCCTCCATCTACAAGATGGTCGAGACCGCTATCCCGGGCCGCCTGCTCAACGTTCACGCCGCTCCCTGCGGTGGCGGCAAGTTCGTTGCCATCATGCAGTTCAAGAAGTCGAGCAAAAATGACGAGGGCCGTCAGCGCAACGCCGCCATGCTCGCCTTCTCGGCGTTCTCCGAGCTCAAGCACGTCATCCTTGTCGACGAGGATGTCGACATCTTCGATATGAGCGACGTGATGTGGGCCATGACCACACGCTTCCAGGCCGACGTGGACCTCATCACCATCCCCGGTTGCCACTGCCACGTGCTCGATCCGTCCAACGACCCCGCGTTCGATCCTTCGATCCGCGAGCACGGTATCGCCTGCAAGGCCATCTTCGACTGCACGGTTCCGTTTAACCTCAAGAAGAACTTCATCCGCTCGCAGTTCATGGAGATCGACAAGGACAAGTGGGCCGCCGAGCTCGCCTTCTAGTAAGTAGCCCTACCAAGTAGTTAAGGAGTTGTCATGCCTGAGTCTTCTGTTCGTCCCCGTCGCATTGTCGTTGGCGTGTCTGGCGCCAGCGGTGCGGCACTGGGCCTTGAATGCCTCAAATGCCTGCGCCAGGCCGGCGCTGAGTCGGCGCTTGTCGTCACGCGCGGGGGAGAGATCACCATCGAGCAGGAGCTCGGCATGACGCTCGACGAGTTTGCGTGCTATGCCGATGTGGTCTACGACAACAAGAACATTGGCGCTGCCATCGCAAGCGGCACCTATCCGGTCGACGGCATGATCGTGGCTCCCTGCTCCATGAAGACGCTCGCCGGCATCGCGAGCGGCTACAGCGAAAACCTGTTGCTGCGTGCGGCCGATGTGCAGATGAAAGAGCAGCGCCGCCTGGTGCTTATGGTGCGCGAGACGCCCTTCAGTGCGATCCATGTCGACAACATGGCACGCCTGGCGCGCGTGCCGGGCGTCATGCTCATGCCGCCCATGCTCACGTTTTACAACGGCCCCGCCACGCTCGATGAGGCGGTGCATCACATCGCCGCCAAGGCACTCGAGGCCGTCGGCGTGTCGTGCGCCAACTATAAGCGCTGGTCATAGGCATCTTTAGGGTAGGATACGAGTAGTGTTTGAGCCCGCTGCCCCTGTGGGCGGCGGGCTTTTCGTGTCAAAGGGTGTGTCGGGAGGACCTATGCAGACGGGTATGTATGCGATTAGCGAGATGGCGAGCTTGTTTAACGTTTCGCGCCAAACGCTCATCTACTACGACAAGATCGGTCTGTTTAAACCCGCCGTGGTTAACGAAAAAGGCTACCGTTTCTATTCGCCCACGCAGATCCCGCTCATGCGTCTGATCTGCATGCTGCGCGACTTGGGACTGGAACTCGATGAGATCGATCGCCTGACCTCGACGTTCGACATTGGAGAGATGACCGATCACCTGCGCTCGCGGGTGCAGGCGCTCGACGAGCAGATTGCCGGGCTCAAAGCCGAGCGCGCGAGCGTGCAGGAGCGGCTGAGTTTTTACGACGAGGCGGTCTATTGGCGCGAGCGCGAGGGCAAACCGGAGCTCAAGCAATTCGAGCGCCGCTACGTGGTCTTTGAGGAGTTCCCGAGCGATATCGAGCGTGGCCGCTCGATGCTGCACCCCACGCTCATGCGGGCGATTCTGCGCATGCGTGCGCTCACGGGCACACGCCCCATGCGCGGTTGGGGCGCCATGCTGCGTCGCGAGGCGCTGCATTCCGACGACCCCATCGCCGGTGCCGGTTCCTTTGCCGTGTTGCCGCGTGGTGCCGAGGAAATACTGCCGAGCGATCCTGCCGAGCTGGCGGAGATTGGCGTCGAGGTGCTGCCCGAGGGCACGTACCTGTGCATGAGTCGCTGGGGCATGCCGTACGAGCCCGAGGGTATCCGCGCCATCGTGGCCTGCATGGACAGGCACGCGCTCCAGCCCATCGGCAATGCTTTCGATTTTTGCTACCTGGACACCACGAGCTACGACGAGTCTCACCAAGAGGACTTCTGCTGTATCCAAATCCCCGTCGCCCTCAAATAACTTGCGGTGAAATAGTCCCTAAATAGCTCGAGTGGGCGTGCAAACAGGAACTATTCCACCGCAACTTCGATGCGACAAAGGAGCAGTCCCTTTATCGCATTCCGTGCGAGCTCCAGCGCCATCTGCGGGTATAAGGCTAACAAGTGTTTATTTGCGAGGCCTAAGGGGCGCCCCGTATGGATATCGATAACTTTGAATGGTGGTATAGCGAGGGCGAGGCTCCGGACGAGGAGTGGGACGAGCCCGCGTCGCGTGACGTGTCGAGCGACGAGGACGAGACCGGCAACGATGCCGTCGAGACGGATGCCACTTCCGACCTCGCCGAGCCCCTGACCTTTGAACAGGCTTGGGCCCAGGCCGAGGCCGACGAGGCAAAGGCCGATGCCACGGCCACGCTGGGTGAGCCAGCCGACATGTCCATTTCGCCGGCAAAGACCCCGCAACCGCGCCACACCATCGACCCCGGCAGTACGGCATCTTTCAGCATTCTCGACGTGCCCGCGCAAGGCGCCCAGGCGCCTGCGCCCACGCATCGCCCCGACCTGGCTCGTGAGGAAGACGCGGGCCGCCGTTCTCCGCTCGGCCCCATCCTCATCGCCTTCATGGCCGGCGTTATCGCCTGCTCGGCAATCGGCAGCATCTGGGGTCATGTCGAGCGGCAGCGCCAAGACGCCGCCAAGGTCGAGATGTCCGTCGAGCAATCGCTCAGCCGCACGCGCTCGGTGCATGTGTCGGTCGAGGTTAAGGACGGCGCGACGTGGGATACCGCGCGCGGCGACAGCCAAATGCTCGTCCATATCGTGGGCCGCACGCTCAGGGGACAAGCAATCGACGAGTACCAATACGTCAATTCCGAAGGTGACGGTATCGAGCTCAAGCCCGGCGACTACGAGCTCACGGTCGATGAGCCGCCCGTCGCCACCGACGGCACGCGTTACCGCGCCTCAAAGCGCATGGTCCCGGTGAGTTTTAATTCGCAAGCACCCGATACGGTCGATAGCGCGCCGCAGGGTGGGTTTGACCTTTATGCTATTGCTCAATAACTGCGCCTGCCGCTCAGCCCTGCTGCCAAGAGTGGGACAATAACCCTCGACACTGTTGTTTACTTTTGGAGGAAGTAGCATGTCCACCGTCACTACCATCAAGCGCGGCGGCCTCACCGCGGCCATCGATTCCATGGGCGCCCAGCTCACGAGCCTTGCCCTCAACGGCAATGAGTATCTGTGGCAGGGCGACCCGGCCTTTTGGGGCAAGCACGCGCCCATCCTGTTCCCCATCGTGGGATCGCTGCGCAACAACACGGCGACGTCTGCCGCCGGCACCTGCGAGATGGCGCGCCACGGCATCGCACGCATTGTCGAGCACAAGATCGTCGAGGTGTCGGAGGACGGTTTGTCCGTTACCTACGAGCTCACCGACACGCCCGAGTCGCTCAAGGCGTTCCCATTCCACTTTAAGCTCAACATGACCTATGCCCTGACCGGCGACGCCACCCTTACGCAGACCTTTGCCGTCACCAACACCGGCGACGTGGACCTGCCGTTCTCGGTGGGCGGCCACCCCGCATTTAACGTGCCCGCCCCCGGCGCCGAGGACGAGGCGTTCGAGGATTACGAGCTGGCGTTTACCGAGGCTTGGACTAACGAGGCCCCCGTCATCACGCCCGATGGCCTTATGACGTTCGAGGGTAGCTACAAGGCCCCCGATAACTCGGACGTGCTGCCCATCACGCACCGCAGCTTCGATAACGACGCCATCATGTTCACCGATACCCCGGGCTCCACGCTCACGCTGCGCGGCCGCAAGTCGGGCCACGGCGTCAAGATCGACTTTGAAGGCTTTAAGTACATCGGCGTGTGGTCTGCCGCCAACGACGCTCCGTTTGTGGCGCTCGAGCCTTGGACCGGTCACACCACCATGTCCACCGAGGACGACGTCTTTGAGCACAAGGTCAACACCATCACCTTGGCCCCCGGCGCTACCGATAAACGCAGCTTTAGCGTCACCTTGCTCTAGAGGTTCCGCCGCTCGGTCGATGCTGCGTGCCGTCCAGAGCGATAATTTGTCATTCAAAAGGCAAGGCATAGACCTTCTGGTCATGCCTTGTCTTTTTCATGCCACTTGTTCGCTCTGGACGTCGCTCGCCGGCATTGCCAAAACATCGACGTCCCCAATGACTACCATGTGTCTATTAATTTTTCGAGCTTGTGCTGCACTGCTGGTCGCTGGCGTATATCCTGTTAAGTCGTCAGCATACGATTCAACAGGGAAGGCAGATTATGCATTCTCCCCATCAGCGCGACGCGCATCCACAGCCGGTGTGCAGCCGTCGCATCTTCTTGGGTAGCGCTCTCGCTGCGAGCGCTTCCGTCGTCGCCGGCGCGCTCGCCGGCTGTCAGCGTCCGTCCACGCTCAAGGTGGTTCAGCCCACGACGGGCGGCGGTCGCGACGACCTGTCCGATTCCGTGATCGGCAAGGACAAGATCCGCATTGGCATGGAGGCGGCCTACGCCCCGTACAACTGGCAGGTTTCCGAAGCCAGTGAGTACACTATCCCCATCGACAACGTGCAGGGCGCCTATGCCGATGGCTACGACGTGCAGATCGCCAAGATCGTCTGCAAGGCCCTCGGTGGCGAGCCCGTTGCCGTCAAGCAGAGCTTCTCGGGCCTCATCGATTCGCTCAACAACGGCCAGATCGACCTCATCATCGCCGGTATGAGCGCCACGCCCGAGCGCGAGGAGTCGGTCGGCTTCTCCGACCCGTACTTCATTGGCTACTTTGGCCTGTTCGTAAAAGAGGGTTCCCCCTACCAAAACGCCACCAAGCTCAGCGACTTTAGCGGTGCCACGGTACTCGGCCAAAAGGACACCATGCTCGACACCGTCATCGACGAGATTCCGGGCGTTGTGCACAAGAACCCGGTCGATTCGGTCCCCACGGTGTTCTCGAATCTGCTGCAGGACACGTGCGACGCCGTGACTTACAACACCGAGAACGAGAAGGGCTATATGGCCCAAAACCCGGGTATCGTCCCTATTCATTTTGCCGAGGGCGAGGGCTTTAAGCAGGAGGTCGCGGCAAACGTCGGCTGCCGCAAGGGCTCGGACAAGCTGCTTAAACTCATCGACAAGACACTCAAGGGCATTAGCCAAGAGGAACGCGACCAAATGTGGGACGCGTGCCTCGACCGTCAGCCGGCATAGGGAGGCAGCATGAAAACCATCAATCGTCTGGCCTCCTTTATCAAGGCCGACCACCGTTACGTGTACCTGGGCACGAGCGTTATCGCGGCGCTCGGCCTGGCGTTTAGTCAGCGCAACCCCACGCCGCTGAGCTTCTTGGCGCCTACGGGCGTGTTCCAAGACTGCCTCTGGGCAATCCTTTGGGCCTGGCTCGTCGTGTCGGCGGCGGCGCTGGTCGCCAAGCTCATGCACTGGAACGACTATCGCGAGGCGTCGCCGTTCGCATCCGAGCGCTTCCGTCGTGGCGCACGCTTAGGCAGCTACGTCGTGGTCGCCATCGCGGCGATCTTCTTTATCGACCGCTGCGTCATGTCATTTATCGACCTGGTGCAGGTGAGCGTTGTCTCGGATTCCAACCCCAGCGACTTTTTGTCGAGCCTGGTCTACATGACCTACAAGAGCGGCGACTTCTTTATCCGCGGCATCGAGATCACCATCGCACTTGCGACCTTCGGTACCGTCATCGCCTTTTTCCTGGCGCTGCTCTTTGTGTTCCTGCGTATTCAGACGTTCGACCGCGTGGATAACGATCTGGTGCGCTTCTTTAAGAGCATCGGCCGCGGCTTTGCGACCGTCTACTCTACCATCGTGCGCGGCACGCCCATGATGGTCCAGGGCCTGCTCATCTATTACGCGGGCTTCACCGTTTTGCGCGGCATGGGCTTCGAGACCGCCCAGGCCAACCAGATTTGGAGTACCTTCACCGCCGGTCTCGTCACCATCTCGCTCAACTCCACCGCCTACATGATGGAGGTCCTGCGCGGCGGCATCGAGTCCATCGATCCCGGCCAGGCCGAGGCGGCGCGCTCGCTGGGTCTGTCGCAGTGGCAGGCCATGCGCAAGGTCGTGTTCCCCCAGGGTATTAAAAACGCGATCCCCGCACTCACCAACGAGCTCATCATCAACATCAAGGATTCGTCGGTGCTTTCGGTCATCGGCGTGTTCGACCTCATGTACGCCACCACCACCGTCGCCGGCGTGTACTATCGCCAGATGGAGGTCTACTGCGTGGCGCTCGTGGTCTACCTGATCCTGACGCTCGTGGCGAGCCGCCTGCTCGAGGCCTTTGGCAAAAAGCTCGGCGCCGAGGCCCCGGCAACGCTGCCCAGCTCCAACTAGGCTCAAGACGAGGAGAATCATCATGGCAGATATCGCCACTACCGGCACCGCGGCCGCCGCACAGACCAATGAGCCGCTTATCCGCGTCGAGGGCCTGCGCAAGAGCTTTGGCTCGCTCGAGGTGCTTAAGGGCATCGACCTGTCCGTTAACCCCGGCGAGGTCGTTACCATTATCGGCGCCTCGGGCTCGGGCAAGTCGACCTTCCTGCGCTGCCTCAACCTGCTCGAGACTCCGGACGCGGGCCATATCTGGTTTCACGGCCAGGACCTTACGGCCGAGCGCTGCAACATTAACAAGCTGCGTGAGGACATCGGCATGGTGTTCCAGGGCTTTAACCTGTTCAACAACATGGATGTGCTCGACAACTGCACGCTCGCGCCCGTCACGCTCAAAAAGATGAGTAAGGCCGAGGCCGAGAAGGTCGCGATGGAGCATCTGACGAGCGTGGGGCTCGAAAAGTTCGCGCACGCCGCCGTGGGCCGCCTATCTGGTGGCCAAAAGCAGCGCGTGGCCATCGCGCGCGCCCTGTGCATGAATCCGCAGATCATGCTGTTCGACGAGCCGACCTCCGCACTCGACCCCGAGATCGTGGGAGAGGTGCTCGAGGTCATGCGCAAGCTTGCGGCCGACGGCATGACCATGGTCGTCGTCACGCACGAGATGGCCTTTGCCCGAACCGTGTCCGACCGCGTGGTCTTTATGGACAAGGGCGTGGTCCTCGAGGACGCCGCGCCGGCCGAGCTCTTCGGCAACCCCAAGCACCAGCGCACCCGCGAGTTCCTCTCGCGCTATCTCGAGGACAAATAACCGATCGCAAACGCTTATGTGGCAGGGCCGCTCCGGTGGGGCGGCCCTCGTCATCACAATCGAAAGGATGTCATGGCCGAGGTTTGGCGCTTCTTTGCGCATGAGGATGATTTTGCCGATTTGGACGAAGCTGGCGCGTGCAAACGCCTGGGCCGCGTGCTGTCGTTTCCGACCGTCTCGAGCATGGATGCCGAGGCGGTGGACTGGCAGCCCTTCGACGACCTGCGCGCTTATATGCAGCAGGCGTGGCCGCGCGTGTTCGTGGCGGGCGAGGTCGAGCTTGTCGGCCATTCGCTGTTGGTGACACTTGGCGGTTCCGACCCCGCCCTCAAACCCGTCATGCTCATGGGCCACATGGACGTGGTCCCCGTGGTGCCCGGCACCGAGGCCGACTGGACGCATGCCCCCTTTAGTGGTCACGTGGACGACACCTACATTTGGGGTCGCGGCGCTATCGACATGAAGGATCAGGTCGCAGGTATTCTCGAGGCGGTTGAGTATGCGTTGGCGCACGGCTGGGAGCACAAGCGTACCCTGCTGCTCGCCTTTGGCCAGGACGAGGAAACCACGCAGTTCGGTGCGGGTGCCATCGGCCGCGTGCTCGAGGAGCGCGGTGTCGAGCTCGAGTTCCTGATTGACGAGGGCGACTACCGCATCGTTCCGGCTGCCGAGTACAGCGCGGGCGAGGGCTGGCTTATGCATGCCGATCTCGCGGAGAAGGGCTACGCCGATATCGTGTTGAGGACGCATAGCGAGGGCGGGCATTCGTCCAACCCCTACGGCGGCACTTCGCTCGAGGTGCTCAGCCGTGCCATCACCGCAATCTGCGATATCGAGTGGCCGACGCGCGTGACCGACTTGCTTGCCGCCCAGCTTGTCGAGTTGGGGCTCTACACGGCCGACGAGATTGCCTCCAACAAGGACGCCATCGTGCGCGAGTGCCTCGCCAGCAAGAAGCTCTATCCGCTCGTGACCACCACCTGTGCGCCGACCCAAATCGAGGGCGGTAGCACCGGTGCTAACGTGATGCCGCAGGATATGTGGGCCAATATCAACTTCCGCATGCTCGAGGGCACGAGCGTGGCCGATGTCGTTACCCGCTGCCGCGAGGTGGTTGCCGCGGCGGGTCCCCGCGCATCGGCGGGCCGGGACTCGAGGCCGTTCGCGCCATTGCCGCCCGCTACTTCCGTGATCCAAAGGGGACGGAGGAAAACGGATCATCAGCGGCGGGCGGGGCTCCTGTCAGCATCGTCCCCTCAACTGTCATCGGCGCGACCGACGCTGCCAACTATCAGCGCATTTGCTCCGAGTGCATTCGTTTTT
Organism: uncultured Collinsella sp.; assembly: GCA_902496845.1. Taxonomy (GTDB): domain Bacteria; phylum Actinomycetota; class Coriobacteriia; order Coriobacteriales; family Coriobacteriaceae; genus Collinsella. The sequence continues at coordinate 21,824 of CABVCJ010000008.1, read as the reverse complement.
CGGCGTTTGTGGTCGACGATGACGAGTGCGAGCGCGGTGTCCACGGCACTAACGAGCGCATTGCCCGCCGTGCCTACCTCCAGGGTGTCCGCTTCCTCATCGCCCTGCTCCACACGCTCTAGAATGTGACAAAGCGACAGTCCCTTTGTTGGCCGTTGGGAACGTTCTTAAACGACTAGCCGTTAAGGAACGTCCTCAACGGCTACGTCCACTCATTCCGTGCGGGTTATATGCAGGTTTGCCTGCGCACGCTATCATGTATGGGTTAGACCGCAACTATGTACCCCATACGCGAAGGGATGCGCATGTATCTGAAGATCGACATGTTCTAGCCGGGCTTACCCCCGCAGCGGTGCCCCGCGCCCCATCAACTCTGCCGATTTTCACCTTCACGCATATAAAGGAGTCCCGCCATGCGCGACAAGCTCGAAAAGATCATCAAGGCCTACGAGGAGCTCGAGAAGAAGCTTTCCGACCCGGCCGTCGCCTCCGATATCAAGGAGTTCACGCGTCTCAACAAGGAGTACGCGCACCAGTCCGACCTCATCGCCGCCTCGCGCGAGTACATCGGCGCGCTCGATGACATCGAGGCTGCCAAGGAAATGCTGCACGATACCACCGATGCCGATGAGAAGGAGATGCTCCAGATGGACATCTCCGAAAACGAGGCCAAGCTTCCCCAACTCGAGGAAGACATCAAGTACATGCTCATCCCGAGCGACCCCAACGACGACAAGAACACCATCGTCGAGATTCGCTCCGCCGCCGGTGGCGACGAGGCGGCCATCTTCGCCGGCGACCTCTACAAGATGTATCAGCGCTTTTGCGAGTCGCGCGGCTGGAAGACCACCGTGCTCGATTCCAGCCCCAGCGAGGCCGGCGGCTTTAAGTCCATTGAGTTCAAGGTCGAGGGCGACCGCGTTTACTCCGTCATGAAGTTCGAGTCCGGCGTGCACCGCGTCCAGCGCGTCCCCAAGACCGAGTCCCAGGGTCGCATTCAGACCTCCACGGCTACCGTCGCCGTGCTTCCCGAGGCCGAGGAAATCGACGTCCAGATCAACCAGTCCGACCTGCGCATCGACACCTACTGCGCCTCCGGCCCTGGCGGTCAGTGCGTTAACACTACCTACTCCGCCGTGCGCATCACCCACCTGCCCACCAACACCGTGGTGCAGTCGCAGGAACAGCGCTCCCAGATTCAGAACCGCGAAGTCTGCATGCAGATGCTGCGCGCCCGTCTGTACGAGATGGAGCTCGAGAAGCAGCAGGCTGAGCTCGGTGCCGAGCGCCAGAGCCAGATCGGCCACGGCAACCGTTCCGAGAAGATCCGTACCTACAACCAGCCCCAGGACCGCGTGACCGATCACCGCATCGGTTTCAACTCCACCTACAACGGCGTCCTTCTGGACGATCAGCTCGGCACCGTCATCGAGGCACTCGCCGCCGCCGAGCGAGCCGAGAAGCTGGCACAGGCCGTGTAGTGGGTTACGCGGTTTTACCAAACCGCGTAACGGCTCGACGCTGCGCGCCGCCCAGAGCGACAATTTGTCATTCAAAAGGCAAGGCATGACCAGAAGGTCTATGCCCTGCCTTTTTCATGCCAACTTGTTCGCTCTGGACGTCGCTCGCTGACATTGCCAAAACATCGGCGTTTCCTTGGTTGTCAAATGATCCGTAGGGAGTCATTGGTGACATCGCCTTGATATTTTATTCAGTCGGCTGTGATGTCATTTGAGCTGCTTACCTGCTTAAGGCAATTGACGGCATAAGTCCGCTATCGAAAATATTGCTCAAAATATCGTTCAAGAAGTCGCGGGGCGATTTTTGATGCGTTGCGCGTCAAGTGATGTGGCAAGCGTTTGGTTAGATATTGGTTAGTTTTGGGGCAACCTTGCCAAAAGCTTGACGAATGCAAATCTAGACGTCGGCGAATGAACACTTTGAGCGAGCCCGGTGCAAAATTCTGGGCTGATTCTCGATAATCGCCTCCAATCGTCCCTTGCCAAGCGCTGGCCTCGCGTACAATCTGCTCCGACATTCGCGCGCCGCCCGGCGCTTAAGAGGGGAGGACCCCATGGCAAACGAGATCTGGACCATCAAGCGTTGTCTCGAGTGGACCAAGGAGTACCTGGCCGAGCGCGGCGAGGAACACCCCCGTCTTTCTGCCGAATGGCTGCTGTGCGCAGCCACGGGTCTGGCACGCATCGACTTATATATGCGCATGGACGAGACGCTCGATGCGGCGCAGCTCGAGACCATGCATGCGGCGGTCGTCCGCCGCGCCAAGGGCGAGCCGCTGCAGTACATCACCGGCAGCACGCAGTTCCGCATGATCGACGTCGCATGCGCCCCCGGTGTGCTCATTCCGCGTCCCGAGACCGAGATGCTCGTCGAGGAAGTCCTCAATTATCTGGATGCCGAGGTGCTGAGCCCCGAGGCTGCTGCCCGTCAGCGCGTTGAGCTGCCCTGGAACGATGAAGTCGAGCAAGCGCGCAAGGCCGAAGTCGCATTGGCCGACGAGCGAGCGACGGCCGAGCGCCGTGCCGCCAACCTCACGGCTGCCGACGAGGCGGCGTTGGGTAGCGATGTGTTGGGCAGTCGTGCCTATGCCGAAGAACTGGCCGACCGCGAGGCCGAGGAAGCCGCCACGCAGACAGCAGAAGCCGAAGCCGCGGAAGCCGCCGAACCCGAGCTCGACGAATACGGCATCGCCATCGAGGGCGCCGACCAGGAGATGGCTTCAGCTCAGGATGCCGCCTCGCCCGCGCCGGTCGAGCCCCGTATCGCCCGCGTTCTCGAGGTCGGTTGCGGCACAGGCTGCATCTCGCTCTCCCTTGCCTGGGAGCGCCGCGGCCACGTCACCTGCACCGCCACCGATATCGAGCCGCGCGCCATCGATCTGGCCACCAAAAACCGCGATGCCCTCGGCCTCACGGCAGATGAGGTTGCCTTTAGCCTCACCAACCTGGTGAGTTCCATTCCCCGCGAAGAGTGGGGCACCTTTGACGTGCTCGTTTCCAACCCGCCTTACATTCCGACCGACGTCATGCGCTCGCTGCCGCACGAGGTTAAGGACTTCGAGCCCGATTTGGCGCTCGAGGGCGGTGCCGACGGCCTCGATATCTTCCGCCGCCTGCTCAATGCGGCGCCTTACATGCTGCGCGCCGGCGGCCTGTTTGCCTGCGAGCTCTACGAGGGTGCCCTCGACGCCGCCGCCGAGCTCTGCCGCCAGGCGGGTCTCTCGGACGTGCGCATCGTCCGCGACCTCACCGATCGTCCCCGCATCGTTCGAGCCATCGTCACCGAGCCCAAACAGCGCCAGTAATATTTATTAACTGATTAGCAAAAATTATAAAGTAGTTTATAATTAGGACGGCTGAAAGAGGTCGGCCCATGCAACCTCCTACCTTTCGGGAGATCATTGCCCTACTCAAGCACGATGGATTCGTGAAGGTCGCGCAAGTCGGTAGTCATGCTAAATATGTTTCTGGCGACCGTGTTGTCACCGTGAACGGCTCTGGTGGTGATCGACCAAAGAAGGACACGTGGGCAAGTATTCGTCGCCAAGCTGGATGGTAGTTGGAGGCAAAATGAGGCAGCGATTTACCTATGACTGCGTTCTCATAAAAGAAGACGACGGTTACTGCGCTAGCTTCCCGCAGATTCCTGGCGCCTTTGCCGATGGCGACACGCGCGAAGAAGCGATTGCCCATGCCACCGAGGCACTGATGGCGTTTTTGGCCGACGACCTCAACAACGGTTTGACTCCGGCAGGATACGAACGCTCGGCCGAGGTCGTGGCCCTTTCAGTCGAAATCGACCACGATGACGCTCGGGAAGCGGCGTGCCGAACATTTAAAGACGCAGCGCTGGACCTCAAAGTCTCCGCTCCGCGGATTACCGCGCTGGTCAAAGCAGGAAAGCTCGATGTTGAACTCGTCGACGGCCGTCGGATGATAACGATAGACAGCATCGAGCGCTACGCCGCCCAAGAACGCCACGCCGGCAGGCCAAAGAAGTTCGTCGCAGTCCAATAACCCCCTCACTTTCACCGACTACTAGAGCCGCTCACCAAACCAACATGCGCTCTGGGCAAATAGGTTGAACGTTTCGTGCGAGAATGCCCCTCAGTAAACAAACTTTCACCAGAGCGTAAGGGGCTGGCATACGCATGCAGACGGTCTATCGGGTATTCGAGGGAGCGCGTGAGCCGCATCGGCTCGCCGTCGAGCGTACGGCCGAGGTACTCAGCTGTGGTGGCTTGGCCCTGATCCCGACCGAGACCGTCTATGGTGTCGCTGTGGCAGTCAGCGCTTTCTCGGACGCCTTGCCCCAAGATACAAGCGAATCTCTGCCGTGGCCGCGCGATCCGCAGGTTGCCGTCAATGGCGCCGCGGTGCCCGCACTCGGCACCGGCTATCGCCGTATCTTCACTCTCAAGCAACGTGAACTCACGCAAACCGTCGCCTGGCTGGTCGATGGCGTCGAAGCACTCGACCGCTATGGCGTGGATATCCCGGAAGATGCTCGCGTACTCGCGCGACGATGCTGGCCGGGCGCCCTGACTATCGTGGTCAAGGCGGCCCCCTGCGTGCCGACTTTTATGCGCGCTGCCGACGACACGGTGGCCCTTCGCGCGTCGGCCTCTCCCGTGGTCCAAGCGCTCATCCGCGCGTGCGGCAGTCCGCTTGCCTGCACCAGCGCCAACACGCACGGCGCGCCCGCGCCGGCAAGCTTTGCCGACGTTGAGGACCGCATTCTGGAGGGGGTCGATGTGGCCGTCGACGCGGGCGAGACCCCGTGCCGCGACGCTTCGACCATCGTGGCGTTTAAGCATGGCGAACTCCAGATCCTGCGCCAAGGCGCACTTCCCGCATCAGAGATCGAGCGGGTCCTGTCCGACCCGATGCAATAGAAAGGTGTAAGCGATGTCGTTGAATCTAGGTAGCCTGGGTATGGAAGACGCCTCGTTTAGCTTTGGCGGTTCCTACATCATGGCGCTCGACTGCGGCACCACCTCGGTACTCGCGACCATCGTCGACGAGTACGGCTGCATTGTCGCCCAGGCGCGTCGTAGCGTCAAAACCAGCTTCCCGTGCCCCGGCTGGGTGGAGCAGGATCCCACGGAGGTGCTTGCCAGCCAGATCGGCGTGATGATGGAGGTCCAGTTTAAGAGCGGCATCCATTCCGATCGCATCGCCGCCATCGGTATCTCCAACCAGCGCGAGACCACGGTGGTGTGGGACCGCATAAGCGGCCAACCCATCTATAACGCCATCGTGTGGCAATGCCGTCGCACCGCACCTCTGATCGACGAGCTGGTCGAGCAGGGCTGCGAGGAGCTGGTGCGTTCCCGCACCGGCCTTACGCTCGACCCGTATTTCTCGGCCTCCAAGGTGCAGTGGATTCTCGACAACGTTGACGGCGCACGCGAGAGCGCGGCGGCGGGCGACCTCATGTTTGGCACCATCGATACCTGGCTCATCTACAACCTCACCGGCGGCCAAACTTTTGCCACCGACTACACCAATGCCAGCCGCACAGCGCTCTTCAATATTCATACGCTGGACTGGGACGATGACCTGCTGGCGCTCTTCGACATCCCGCGTGCCATGATGCCCGAGGTTCGCTGGAGCTCGGGCGACTACGGCCGCGTCGCGAGCGACATCATGACCAGCATGCCGCCCATCATGGGTGTGGCGGGTGACCAGCAGGCGTCGCTGTTCGGTCACTGCTGCTTCCATCCCGGCCAGACCAAAAACACCTATGGCACGGGCTGCTTTATGCTCATGAACACCGGCGACGAGATCGTCGAATCCAAGAATGGCCTGGTTTCCACCATCGGTATCGCTGCGAACGGCAAGGTCAGCTATGCGCTCGAGGGCTCTATTTTTGCCGCCGGCTCAACGATGAACTGGCTGCGCGACAACATGGGCGTTATCTCCAACGTATCCGAATCGGCACGGCTCGCCTCCTCGATCAGCGACAACGAGGGCTGCTACTTCGTTCCCGCTTTCGCGGGCTTGGGTGCACCTTGGTGGGACGCGCACGCCCGCGGCATCGTATGCGGTTTGACCGGCGCCTCGAGTCGCGCGACCATCGTGCGTGCCGCTTGCGAGTCCATGGCCTATCAGAGCTATGACGTGCTGCGTGCCATGGAGCAGGACGTGGGTCTTTCGATTGAGCGCCTGTCCGTCGATGGCGGCGCCTCGCGCAACGAGTTCATCATGCAGTTCCAGGCGGACTTGCTGGATATCCCCGTACTGCAATGTGAGTCGGTGGAGACAACGGCGATCGGTGCCGCGTATCTGGCGGGCCTCGCGGTTGGGTATTGGGAGGATCTGGAGGAGCTGGAGCAAAACACCCAGATCGTCAAGACATTTCATCCCCATATGTCCGTTGAGCGTCGCGAGCACAACCTGGACGGTTGGCACGATGCGGTCAGGCGTTCGCTCAGCACCGCTCAATAGGGCTGCGACGGGGCACTCGATACAACAAACCGTTAAACTTATGCACGGCGCGAGGCAACAACGTCGCCATGCGCCTTGTCAGCAAGGCCATCTTCCGGCCGCAACGAAAGGGGCAATCAACCCATGACCGTTACCTACGATGCGTCCCGCGTGACGCTTGTCGACCATCCGCTCGTCCAGCACAAGTTGTCGATCCTGCGCGATAAGTCGACCGGCACCAACCAGTTCCGCCAGCTCGTGCGCGAGCTCGCGCTTTTTGACGGCTACGAGGCCATGCGCGACCTGCCCATGGAGGATGTCGAAGTCGAGACTCCCATCACCACCGCCACGTTTAAGCATCTTGCCGGCAAGAAGCTCGCCATCGTCCCCATCCTGCGTGCAGGTCTTGGCATGGTCGACGGCATCCTCGACCTGGTGCCCTCTGCCCGCGTGGGCCACATTGGCATGGAGCGCGACGAGGTCACCCACGAACCACATGAGTATTACTGCAAGATGCCCAAGGATATCGACCAGCGTATCTGCCTGGTCGTCGATCCCATGCTCGCCACGGGCGGTTCTGCCGAGATGGCTATCAGCTATCTGCGCGAGCGCGGTGTCAAGGACATCCGCATGCTGTGCATCGTCGCGGCCCCCGAGGGCCTCAAGTCGCTGACCGAGAAAGATCCCGATGTGCATATCTATACCTGCGCCATCGACGACCACCTCAACGAGGCCGCCTACATCGTTCCCGGCCTGGGCGATGCCGGCGACCGTATCTACGGCACGCTGTAGTTGTCGGGCCTTGTCGGCTACGGTCACAAATACGAAGAAATGGTGCGCGCCGGCGAGTAAAAGACGTCCACGCGCACTCCTGTTAACGGACGTTTAGCCCAGATGGGTTCGCGAAAAAACGTATTACCGTACCTGCGGCATAAAGAAGGTCTTAAGAAAACGAACAGGTGCGTATTAACCGATGCTTTTTCGGTTGTACTTTAGCGATTGGCTCGTACAATAGTCACCAATGTTTGGCGGGAACTGTTCTGTGAAGCGTTAAAAAGGAAAGTGAGGACGCCAGTGTTTCAGGTAGCCGATCTGCTCGCTATCGTTGCAGGCGCCATCGCGGGCGCAATCGCCTTTCTTCCCTTTGTTTTTACGCTCAAGCCGGTTCTTGACGATAAGCAGAATGCGGACATGCTCAAGGGCATGGTGAGTCTGGCGGTCTCGGCAATCGCCCTGCTCGTCTTTACCTTGGTTGTGTTTGCGTTGTTCGGAGAGGCATTTCGCATGTTCCTCCTGGGCGAGGCGATCGGCTTCGTGGTCTTTATGGCCGCCTGCACGGTTCGCGTCGCCAAGGCGCTGCGAGATCCTCATGAGGTCGAAAGGTAAGTCGTGGAAATTTTTGAAAAGCTGCCTGATGAGATTAATCATCTGGTCAGCGAGTTCAGCTCCACCCCCGTCGTGGGCGATCTGAGCTGCGGCATCACGCAGTACTCGTTTTGGCTGATCGTCTCCACGATCGTGCTCCTGATCGTCCTGGCCGTGTTCAAGAAGAAGCAGACCCTGGTTCCCAAGGGCTTCTTCGTCAACGGTTTCGAGTACATCATCGAGTACGTCGAGAACGATATCGGCAAGGGCGTCGTGGGTGAGAACTGGAAGAAGCACTTCCCGTTCCTGTGCTCGCTTTTCCTGTTCATCCTGATCAATAACATGATCGGCCTGATCCCGGGAATGAAGCCCGGCACCGGCGCAATCGGCTCCACCGCCGCGCTCGCCATCTTCGCCTTCGTGTACTTCATCTACTACGGATGCAAGGCTCACGGCGTGATCGGCTACATCAAGAGCCTCGCCCCGCAGGGCGTGAGCTTCCCGATGAACGTGCTCGTGTGGGTTGTCGAGCTCTTCTCGACCTTTCTGCGCCTCATCACGCTCGCCGTCCGTCTGTTCTGCAACATGTTCGCAGGACACGTGGTCATGGGCTCGTTCGCCATCATGGCGAGCATGTTCATGCAGCCGCTGCTTCAGCAGGTTTCCGCGGCCCACGCCGTCGGCGCTCTGCCTTCGCTGGCCTGGCTTGCCATCCTCATCCTGATCTATGCGATCGAGCTTGTGGTCGGCGCCATCCAGGCTTACGTCTTCACGGTCCTTACCGCCGTGTATGTCTCCGAGGCAGAGGAGGTCGCGGAGGAGGAGTAGTCTTCCGTTCGCGCCTTAAAGGTAAGGCAATTCGTTAAACCGCCGGTGCCCGTACCCATGGAGCCCGGCAGTTATAAAAAGGTTATCCTGCGTGAAATAAGACACGCACGACAAAGGAGGAATCGTGGGAGTTATCGGTTACGGTCTCGGTGTTATCGGCGCTGGTCTTGCTATCGGCCTGTCTGCTCTGGGTGCTACGGGTGCTATGGCCCGTCAGCCTGAGGTCCAGGGCCGCGTGTTCACCGTCTTCATCATGGGCTCCGCCTTCGGCGAGGCTCTGGCTCTGATCGGCTTCGTTGTCGCGCTGATCGTTAAATAGCACGGAGCGTCAAGTATGAATCTTTCATCCCAGAAGAGCGCGATCGCACTCTCCGCGTCCGCGGCCGCGCTGCTCATGCCGGTTTCCGCGTTCGCCGAGGACGGCGCTGCCGGTGCGGACATCCTCATCCCTAAGATGGCGGAGTTCATCCCGGCGCTTATCGCCTTCCTGATTATCTGGATCGTGCTGGCCAAGGTCGCCCTGCCGGGCATCATGAAAACCATGGAGGAGCGCGGCAAGAAGATCGAGGAGAGCCTCGACGAGGCCGAGAAGACCAAGCAGGAGGCTATCGCCAAGCGCGCTGAGTCCGACTCGATCGTCACCGACGCCCGTCGTCAGGCTGCCGACATTGTTCTCGAGGCCCGTAAGGACGCCGAGTCCGAGCGCGCCCGTATCATCGAGGCTGCTCACAAGGAGGCCGAGGAGATTATCGCCAAGGCCCACACGACCGTCGAGGACGAGCGCAAGTCCATCTACGCCGGTGCCGCGAGCTCCATCGCCGACCTGTCCGTTGCCGTCGCCACCAAGATCGTGGGCGAGTCGCTTACGGACGAGGCCGAGCAGAAGAAGCTCATCGAGCGCTACATCCAGGAAGCAGGTAGCCTGAATGCCGACTAGCCGCTATCAGGACAAGGTGCTCGAGACCTACGCGCGCTCCCTTCTGGAAGCCGCTAAGGCCGAGAACCATGTGTTCGAGGACCTCGAGATGATCGAGCGCCTGGCTTCTGCCAGCCCCGAGATCATCGCCGTGCTCGACACCATGTCCAAGCGCGACCAGCTCGACCTTCTTCCCAAGGTGGCAGCTGCCTTTAAGTATGTTGCCGAGGAAGACGAGGATGTAGTGGGCGTGACCGTCACCACGGCGATCCCGCTCGACGACGAGCTGCGTCAAACCATCACTAAGAAATGCGAGCAGGACTTCGGTCGCAAGGTATTCCTTATCGAGCAGGTCGACCCGTCTATCGTGGGCGGCCTGGTGCTCGAGGCCCGCGGCGAGCGTCGTGACATTTCCGTCAAGACGCAGCTGCGCGTCGCGCAGGAGACCCTCGCAAACTCTGCTAATTCGTACGGAGGTGAAGCCTAATGTCCGAAACCCTCAATGCCCAGGATATCGCCAAGAAACTGCAGGAGCAGCTCACGAGCCTCTCCGCGACGGTCGATACGCATGAGGTTTCAACGGTCGACGAGGTAGGCGACGGCATCGCGCGCGTCTCCGGCCTCAAGAGCGCCATGGCAGGCGAGCTTCTGGAGTTCAAGAGCTCCGATACCGGTGAGACCGTCTTCGGCCTTGCCCAGAACCTTGACCGTGACGAGGTCGGCGCCGTTCTGTTTGGTGCCGTCGACTCCATCAAGGAAGGCGACGAGTGCCGCACCACTGGCCGCATTATGGATATCCCCGTGAGCCGTGCCATGCTCGGCCGCGTCGTCAATCCGCTCGGCCAGCCTATCGACGGTTTGGGTGACATTGTCGCCACGCACCGTCGTCCTATCGAGTTTAAGGCCCCCGGCGTCATCGACCGTACCCCGGTGTGCGAGCCGGTTCAGACCGGTCTGTTGGCCATCGACTCCATGGTGCCTATCGGCCGTGGTCAGCGTGAGCTCATCATCGGCGACCGTAAGACCGGTAAGACCGCCATCGCCATCGACGCTATCCTCAACCAGCGCGGCAAGGGCATGGTCTGCATCTATGTCGCCATCGGCCAGAAGGCCTCCACGGTTGCCAACATCCGCGAGACCCTCGCTCAGCACGGTGCGCTCGAATACACCATCATCGTTTCGGCAACCGCTGCCGATTCCGCCCCTATGCAGTACATCGCGCCTATGGCCGGTGCCGCTATCGGCGAGTTCTTCATGTACAACGGCGAGGACGGCAAGCCCGCCAGCGAGACCAATCCCGGCGGCCACGTGCTCGTCATCTACGACGACCTGTCCAAGCAGGCCGTGGCATACCGTCAGATGTCGTTGACGCTGCATCGTCCGCCCGGACGCGAGGCCTATCCTGGCGACATCTTCTACCTGCACTCTCGTCTGCTCGAGCGTGCCGTCAAGATGTCCAAGAAGAACGGTTACGGCTCCATGACGGCCCTGCCGATCATCGAGACCCAGGACGGCGACGTCTCGGCCTACATTCCGACAAACGTCATTTCCATTACCGATGGTCAGATTTACCTGCAGTCCGAGCTCTTCTTCCAGGGCCAGCGCCCGGCAGTCGACGTGGGTATCTCCGTGTCCCGCGTCGGTGGTGACGCTCAGACCAAGGCCATGAAGCAGGTTGCCGGCAACCTTCGCCTGGACCTCGCTTCATATCAGGAGCTCGCCGGCTTTACGCAGTTCGGCTCCGACCTTGACGAGGCTACGCAGAAGCAGCTTACCCACGGCGCTCGCATGACCGAGCTCCTTAAGCAGCCGCGCTACAAGCCGTTTGAGGTTTCCGAGCAGATCGTTACGCTGTTTGCCGGCAACGAGGGCTTCCTCGACGATCTCGAGATCGCCGACGTGCTTCCCTTCCGTGCCGAGCTCATCGAGTACATGGACAACGGTTTTGGCTCGTTGCTCGACAAGGTTCGCGCCAAGAAGATCGACGATGACACCAAGGCTGAGCTCCTGCGCGTCATCGGCGACTTTAAGCAGCAGTTCATGGCAAAGCACCATGCCGATACGACTGGATCAGAGGAGAACTAAGCCCTATGGCCAACCTTCGCGACATTAAGAAGCGAATCTCCTCGGTTACCACGACCAAGCAGATCACGCGCACGATGGAAATGGTCTCTACGGCCAAGATTCGTCGTGCCCTCGATCGCTCCAAGCAGGCCGAGCCCTATAAGGAGGCGCTGACCGACGTCATGTTGACGGTTGCCGGCGACGCCTCCTGCTCGGGTACCGACCCCATGCTGCAGAGGCATGAGACGGTAAAGCGCGGCCTGATTGTCGTCATTGCTTCGGACCGCGGCCTTGCCGGCGGTTTCAATACGACGGTGGAGCGCACGGCCGAAAAGCTCGCCGCTTCTTGGGCGAACAATAGCATCGAGTGCGAGATCATTGCGTGCGGACGCAAGCCGGCCACGTATTTCCGCGACCGCGCGAACGTCATCATGCACTTTGAGGGCAATTCCTCCGAGCCCGATTTCAATCAGGCTCGCATGATTTCCTCTCATATCTGCGATGCGTATCGTGCCGGTGAGCTTGACCGTGTCGAGCTTGTCTACCACCACGCCAAGAACCGCGTGGATCAGGAGCTTCGCGTCGAGCACTTGCTGCCGCTCGATCCCGAGATGATCGCTATGGCCCACGGTCCGCGTAAGAACGAGACCGACGCCCCTAAGCGCATCTCGTCCACGTTCGAGTTCGTGCCCTCTCCCGAGCATGTTCTCGGCAAGCTTGTACCGTCGTATATCCTGACGGTCATCTACCAGGCCCTGATCGATTCGGCGGCTGCCGAGCAGGGTGCACGCCGCAAGGCCATGCACTCCGCGACGGAAAACGCCACCGCGATCATCTCGACCCTTACCCGCACGTATAGTCGCGTGCGTCAGGCTTCGATCACGACCGAGATTAACGAGATCGTCGGCGGAGCCTCAGCATTGGAGGAACAGTAATGGCTAATAACACCGTAAAGCTTGCGGTCGAGGAAGCCACCAAGAAGACGACTGCCGGTGATGGTCGCATCGTTCGTATCATCGGCCCTGTCGTCGACGTCAAGTTTGACGGCGCGGTGCCCCCGATCTACAACGCGCTCACGGTCGAGGCCGAGACCCCGATCGGTCATCTGAGCACGATCCTCGAGGTCGAGAGCCAGCTTCCGGGCGGCGTCGTCCGCACGGTCGCCATGTCCTCGACCGACGGCCTGCAGCGCGGCCTCATCGCCACCGATACCGGTGAGCCCATGAAGATGCCGGTCGGCCCCAAGACGCTCGGCCGCATTTGGAATGTCATGGGCAAGCCCGTCGACGGCAAGCCCATGCCCGAGGTGGAGGAGTTCTACCCCATCCACCATGCAGCGCCCCGTTTCGACGAGCTCACCACCAAGACCGAGATCTTCGAGACCGGCATCAAGGCCGTCGACCTGCTCGAGCCCTACATCCGTGGCGGCAAGACAGGCCTGTTCGGCGGCGCCGGTGTCGGCAAGACCGTTCTGATTCAGGAGCTCATCAACCTCGCCCAGGAGCACGGCGGCACCTCGGTGTTCACCGGCGTCGGCGAGCGTACCCGCGAGGGCACCGACCTGTTCCTCGAGATGAGCGAGTCTGGCGTTATCGACAAGACCTGCTTGGTCTATGGTCAGATGAACGAGCCGCCCGGAGCGCGTCTGCGCATCGGTCTGGCCGGCCTTACCACCGCTGAGTATTTCCGTGATCGTGGCCAGGACGTCCTGCTGTTCATTGACAACATCTTCCGCTTCTCCCAGGCAGGTTCCGAGGTTTCCGCACTGCTGGGCCGTATGCCGTCCGCCGTTGGTTACCAGCCCACGCTGGCAACCGAGATGGGCGACCTCCAGGAGCGCATTACCTCGACCAAGACGGGCTCCATTACCTCCGTCCAGGCTGTCTACGTCCCCGCCGACGACCTGACCGACCCGGCGCCTGCCACGACGTTTACGCACCTCGATGCCACCACGGTTCTTTCGCGTAGTATTTCGTCGCTCGGCCTGTTCCCGGCTATCGACCCGCTCGCGTCTTCCTCCGACGCTCTCGATCCCTCGATCGTCGGCGAGGAGCACTACCGTGTCGCCGTCAAGGTCCAGGAGCTCCTGCAGGAGTACTCCGACCTTCAGGACATCATCGCCATCCTGGGTATGGACGAGCTGTCCGAGGAGCAGCGCCTTACGGTCAACCGTGCCCGTAAGATCCAGCAGTTCCTCTCGCAGTCCTTCCACGTCGCCGAGAAGTTCACCGGCAACCCCGGTGTCTACGTCCGCGTCGAGGATACCGTCCGCTCCTTCGCCGAGATTGTCGACGGCAAGGCCGATGACCTGCCCGAGCAGGCTTTCCGCTATGCTTCCACGATTGAGGACGTGCGCGAGCGCGCCCGCAAGATGGGGGAGAAGTAGGTTATGCGTATCCGCATCGTGTGCCCCGTGAGCTGCGCCTATGAGGGCGACGCTGCGTTTGTGTCGATTCCGTCCACGGATGGCGAGTTTGGCGTTCTGCCTGCTCACTCCAGCGAGATCTGCACGATCGACCGCGGTTACGTTCGCGTTTCCGATAAGGCCATGGGCACTGTCGACCACACGTTTGCCGTGGCCGGCGGCTATGCCCAGGTTGCGGACGATGTCGTGACCGTTCTCGCCGAGCGCGCTTGCGATTTGGCGACCGTCGATGCCGACAAGCTTAAAGCTGATATTCAAGGTTTTGAAGAGAAGCTGGGTAATTTGTCGGAGGATGATGCACGCCGCGCCTACCTCTATAATGAAATCGCATGGTGTAAGCTCAAGCTTGCCCAATAGTCAAACGATTTAGCGTTCGACCATTTGCGAACACATCATGCCCGGGATGGCCCAGCCATCCCGGGCATGCTTTTTGAAAGGGTAGACCTTGGATATTATCCGCGTTGAGGGTGGCCACGCCATCGGAGGCTCTGTGCCCGTTTCGGGCGCCAAGAACTCCGCGCTCAAACTCATGGCGGCAACGCTTCTGGCGCCGGGCAAGACGACGCTGCAGAACGTGCCCGATATTTCCGATGTCCACGTGATGGGCAAGGTGCTCAAGGGTATGGGCGCCACAATCGATGTCCTTGACGAGCACACGCTCGAGATTGATACCTCTCAGGTCGATTCTTGGGAGGCCCCCTACGAGCTCGTTGCCAAGATGCGTGCTTCCACCGCCGTGATGGGACCCCTGCTGGGTCGCTTCCATCGCGCCAAGATCGCCATGCCGGGCGGCTGCAACCTGGGTGCTCGCAAGATCGATATGCACATTCTTGGTCTTGAGGCCCTGGGCGTTGAGTTCGATACCGCCCACGGCTACATCAACGCTAATGCGCCCCAAGGTCTGCGCGGTACCACCGTCACGCTCGAGTTCGCCAGCGTCGGTGCGACCGAGAACCTCATCATGGCATCCGTGCGCGCGCAGGGCACCACGGTTATCGACAATGCCGCCCGCGAGCCCGAGATCGTCGATCTCGCCAACATGCTCAACGAGATGGGCGCCAAGATTGTCGGCGCGGGTACGCCCGTCGTGACCATCGAGGGCGTGGAAGAACTGCATCCTGTTACCCATCGCGTAGTGGGCGACCGCATCGAGGCCGGTACCTTTATCGTTGCCGGTGCGTTGATGGCCGACGATCGCGGTGTCGATGTTACGGGCTTCTGCCCCATCCACCTGGGCATGGTGCTCAAAAAGATGGAACTTATGGGCATCGAGTGCGAGCGTATCGAGAACGGTGTCCACGTCAATCGCGCCGAGCGCATCAAGCCGGTCGATATCCAGACGCTTCCGTTCCCGGGTTTCCCGACCGACATGCAGGCGCAGATCATGGTGCTTTCGGCCCTTGCCGACGGAAGCTCCGTAATTACCGAGAACATCTTCGAGAACCGCTTCATGTTCGCCTCCGAGCTCGTGCGTATGGGTGCCGATATTCGTATCGAGAGCCATCACGCCATGATTCACGGCGTCAAGGGCTTCTCGGGCGCACAGGTCACCTCACCCGACCTGCGTGGCGGCGCGGCGCTTGTGGTTGCCGGTCTTATCGCCGATGGCGTTACCGAGGTCTCGGCCATCCATCACATCAAACGTGGCTACGAGCAGTTTGTCGAAAAGCTGCAGGCGCTTGGCGCGCATGTCGAACATGCCACCGTTCCCGATCCCGTCATCTACTAATGCAGGTTGCCTATGTTTAACAAGAAACCCCTAGCGGATAACACCCGAAGACCCTCGACTGGTGCGCAGGCCAAGATCTACAGCCGCGACAATGTCGCACGCTATTCCGAGCGCGCCCGTCAGCGCCGTCGCGGCCGCACGGTTCGCCGCGTAGCTCTCATCGCCGTACTCGGCGTGCTGCTGAGCGCCACGACTGCTGCGGGTCTGTGGTTTGCCACTATCATGGGCAAGCTTGGCGACTCCAATGTCATTACCAACAACCTGCGCCAGATTCTGGTCGATACCAATGAGGCAAAAGATCCGTTCTACGTGTTGCTTCTTGGTACCGACGGTCGTCCGGGCGAGGATACGTATCGTGCCGACTCGATTATCCTGGCACGCATCGACCCCACGCAAAAGCAGGCGACGCTCATTTCCGTTCCGCGCGACACCAAGGTCGTGTACAAGGGCGAGACCATGAAGATCAACGCCTGCCACACCGTTGGCGGCGCCGAGGCCATGGTCCAGGCGGTCAACGAGCTGTGCGGCGTGCAGATTTCTCACTATGCCGAGGTCAGCTTTGACGGCATGCAGTCGCTTATTGATTCGGTTGGCGGTATCGACATCAACGCGACCGACGACGTCGACGATCCCGAGCACCTGGATATTAAGATTACCGCTGGTCAGCAGCATATGGACGGCGCTACTGCCCTTACCTATGCCCGCTGCCGCTACACCTATGCCGACGGCGATTACACGCGCATGCGCCATCAGCGTCAGGTGCTTGGCGCCCTTGCCAACCAGATTCTCAATAACTTCGATGCCACGAAGATCTTTGGCCTGGTTAATTCGCTGTCCGATATGCTCGTAACCGATATGAGCGTTCAGGATATCGTCTCCACGGTTAATGCCATGCGCGGCATGGATGTCGAGGGCATCTACTCGGCTAACCTGCCTTCGTATGCTGACGACAGCACTATGATCGACGGCGTGAGCTATGTCTTTGTCTACGAAGACGAGCTTAAGGAAATGATGGCCCGCGTCGACGCCGGTGAGGATCCCAAGGGCCCCAACACCATGGGCCTTTCAGACGGCTCCAGCTCCACGATCGGTGACCTCAACAACAATACGTCCGAGGACTACGCATATGGCACCGCGACCTCGTCGGGTGGCTCGGACGATTCCGATGATTCGAGCGACGGCTCCGATTACTACGAAGAGCCCACCGGTGACGGCAACGGCTACGAAGCCAACTATTAGAGTTGCGCGGGCTTACCAGCCCGCGTAGCGGCTCGACGCTGCGCGACGCCCAGAGCGACAATTTGTCATTCAAAAGGCAGGGCATGACCAAAAGGTCAATGCCCTGCCTTTTTCATGCCAACTTGTTCGCTCTGGACGTCGCTCGCTGACGTTGGCTCAACCTGCGATGCCGACTACTTTTCTTGCACCAAAAATCGCCCCGTTCTCGGTTGAGGACGGGGCGATTCGTCTTTTGGGCTTATGCAGCCAGTCTTATGCGAAACGGGCGACGAGCTCCTGCAGGACGTCGGTCATCTTGACGAGCGAGCTGACCGGGACAAACTCGTTGACGCCGTGGTAACAGTAGCCGCCTGTCGAGAGGTTGGGGCAGGGCAGGCCGCGGAACGACAGCTGTGCGCCGTCGGTGCCGCCGCGAATCGGCAGTACTTGGGGCTCAACGCCGCAGGCAAGGTAGGCTTCCTTGGCAACATCAATAAGCTCGGGATAGTCACGAACGATCTCGGCCATATTTCGATACTGCTGCTTAATCTCGACCGTTACGCGCTCCTCGCCCAGTCGCTGGTTGAGCAGTGCGGCGGCGGCATTCATCAGCTCGAGTTTCTGCTGGAACTTGGCGGCATCGTGATCACGGACGATATAGCGCGCCGTGGCATGGTCGACCGTTGCCGAGACGCCCTCAAGGTGATAGAAGCCCTCGTAGCCCTCGGTGTATTCCGGGCGCTGCTCGTAGGGGAGCAGGGCGTTGAAGTCGCAGAACAGGTTGCCCGCGTTGACCATGCGCCCCTTGGCGTCGCCGGGGTGAATGGACTGGCCCTCAAAGCGAACGGTTGCCTCGGCGGCGTTGAAGCACTCCCACTCAAGCTCGCCAACCGGACCGCCGTCGACCGTGTAAGCGTACTTGCAGCCGAAGGCCTCGATATCCAACAGCTCGGCACCGTGACCGATTTCCTCGTCCGGGCAGAAGCAAATGCCGAGCGCGGGATGGGGCAGGGAGGGATCCTGCGCGATGCGTGCGACAAGCGCCATGATTTCGGCGACACCCGCCTTGTCGTCGGCGCCCAGCAGCGTAGTTCCGTCGGTGCAGACAAGGTCCTCACCCACCAGGTTGTTGAGGGCAGGAAGTTTGGCGGTGCTCATGGACACGGGCTTGCCGTCGACGATGCCGCAAACTAGATCGCCGCCCTCGTAGTGCACGATGTGCGGCGCTACGCCGGCGCCCGGCGCGACCTCGGTGGTATCGAGGTGCGCGATCAGGCCCAGGGCGGGCTTATTCTCGGAACCGGCGCTAGCGGGAATGTGCGCGCAGACATAGGCGTTTTCGGTTACATGGGCATCGGTTGCACCCAGCTCGCGCAGTTCTTCGGCAAGCACGTTGGCAAGGTCGAACTGTACGGTGCTCGACGGCACCTGGTCGCAGTTGGCATCCTCGGACTGCGTGTTGATCTGGACATAGCGCAAAAAACGCTCGAGGACGTCGGGGTTCGTGGTGGTGTTTTCCATAAAGATCGCTCCAATCTTGGTCGTCGTGTGCAACAAGAACTCTAGCACGGTATGCCGCGGCATACCGCGACGCTTGGATGGGGTAGAATCAGCCATTGAGTGCAGAAGGGACGGATGTTCATGGATACGACAAATAGCTCGCGCGAGCTACACCTAACGGTGGCGAACGAAGACTACTTGGAGTGCATGGTTCGCATCGAAAGCGAAGATGGGGAGACCGGCGGCGTGCGGTCGGTCGATATCGCACAGCGCCTTGGCGTCTCGAAGGCATCGGTCAACAAGGCGGTTTCGGCTCTCAAGGCATCTGAACTTGTCGAACAGTCTCACTACGGCAAAGTTATCCTGACTGACCGTGGGCGCGAGGTCGGCTCGGCTATCTGGTATCGCCATCGTCTGGTCCGCACGTTTTTGGTTCAGGAGCTCGGTGTCGAATTTGAGCGAGCCGATTCCGAGGCCTGCATGATGGAGCATGCTCTATCCGAGGACACGATGAACCGCTGGCTCGCCTATCTCGAAAAGCAGGGAATCAGCGTCGAGGAATAGCGGGATATATATGGATACGAGTTATTACAACCGCTTTGGTGCCGAGGAACTTACGCGCCGCTTGTCGAGCGAGACCTTGTTGGCGCAGGGCCCCATGGGCAGCGTTCTGTTGAGTGAGTACGATGCCGCCGACATTCCACCGGCGTTTTGGAATCTGGCAGAGCCGCAGACCGTTTCTCGTATCCATCGCTTGTATGTCGCCGCCGGCGCGCAGGTGCTCATTACTAACACCTTTCAGGCATCAAGCTATGCCCTCAAGCACGACCAGATTGCGCCGTCCGTGGCGGAGGTCAATCACGGGGCCGTCGACGATGCTCGCCAGGCGCACCCACAGCTGCTGCTGGGCTCGATGGGCCCGATTTGTATTGAGTGGTTTTCCGAGGACTCTGCCGAGTATCGTGAAATCCGAGGCATTGCGCGCGAACAAGCGCACGCCTTGCTCAATGCTGGTGTTGACGGTCTGCTGATCGAGACGGTGACGTCTATCCGTAATTTGCAGCCCATGCTTGCCGGCGCCCGAGATGCCGCCGACGGTATGCCTGTCCTGGTGAGTTTTGTCGTTGACGATAAAGGCGACCTGTTGGGCGATGGCCTCAACATCGAGGCAGCCGTTTTGTACGCCGAAAAACACGGCGCAAACTCGGTTGGTGTTAATTGCTGTTCGCTTGCGGCCGCGAACGCGGCGGTGCCCAGGATGGTTGCATCGGCGACTACTCCCGTCACGGTGCGTCCCAACGCGGGAAATCCGGTTCAGACACAGGATGGTCCCGTGTGGCATGAGGACCCCGAAACCTTCGCTCGCGCATGCGTCGAGTGGAAGCGGGCGGGCGCCGCAATGGTAGGCAGCTGCTGCGGAACCACGGCGGTTACGACAGCCGCTATGGCAGATGCGCTCAATATATAGAACCCGAAAATGGGAGTATCGAATCACCGCCCCCGCTGGGCCGGTTTTTTGTTGGCGGTGCGCACCTCGACGCTTTTGCCTAAACGGTGAACGAGCGTGCCGGCGGCTTGCCGGATGCCCGTTGCGGGTATACCTCATGCGTACCATGATCCAAACACTGCGAGGTGTCTGCGCGTGTGCGCGATAATTCACTTTGGAACTGACGGTTGGCGAGCTCGCGTCGACGGAGACTTTACTATCAACAACGTCGCTCGTGTCACTGATGCTATCGGCAGGCTATGGCAAAAGACGAATCCCGGTAAAACGGTATATGTAGGATTTGATACTCGGCCGCAAGCGCGCGAGTTCGCCGAGCTCGCGGCGGGCGTGATTGCCGCCCACGGGCTCGATGCCGTGCTCGTGTCTCGACCGGTGCCGACTCCCGCTCTTACGTGGGCGGCTGCGTATGACGGCGAGGCATGCGGCGCGCTTATGGTGACGGGCTCACATCATCCGCAGGGCTATCTATGCCTCAAGCTGCGGATGGGTGATGGCTCGACGGCCAACCAGGATGTCATCGAAGAGCTCGAGGAGACGATGGCCGCCGAGCCGCTGGGGCTTGAGGGGCAATACCGCACGGCAGATATCATTCCCGACTATATGCGAGCGGTGGCATCGTTTGTCGACGCGGATGCCATTCGCGCCGCGCATATGCGTGTGGTGGTTGACCCCATGGGCGGAGCTGCGCAGGGATATCTTGCCGACTTGCTTCGAGAGCTTGGCGTCGAAGTCCATGAGATTCACGCCGACGAGACGACCGATAGGGGAGATATCTGCCCCGACCCGGTCGAGCCGTGGGTGGATGCTTGTGAGCGCGCAGTTGTCGAAGACGGGGCGTGCGCCGGTCTGGTGACTGATGGCGACGCCGATCGTATCGGCGCGGTTGATGAGCGCGGCAGATATATACATCCACATCAGATCATGGCGCTCGTTTTGGGCGATTTGGTCCAGTATCGCAATCTGAAGGGACGCGTCGTCGTCAACCTTTCATGCTCCACGCTTGTGCGTCGCATTTCCGAGGCGCTCGGCTGCCGCGTGGTCATCAAGCCCGTCGGTTTTAAATATATAGCCGCCGAGATGAAGAAGGGCGGCGTTCTCGTGGGCGGTGAAGAGGCCGGTGGTATCGGTATCGCCGCGCACATGCCCGAGCGCGACGGCATCCTTGCCTGCCTGATTTTGTGCGAGCTCATGGCCAAGACCGGCGCGCCCTTGGGCGTGCTTATCGATCAGCTCGAGGCGAGCTTTGGCAAGACGAGTTACGGACGTCGAGATTTGCGCCTTGAGGCCGAGGATGCCGAGACGTTGCGCACGCTGCTTCCCGGCGTGAATCCCAAGTCGATATGCGGCAAGGCGCCGCAGAGCGTAAGCCATATGGACGGCTTACGTCTGGCATTTGAGGATGACACCTGGCTGCTGATCCGTCCCAGCGGGACCGAACCGGTGGTGCGCGTGTACGCCGAGGGCTTCTCGGTGGAGGAGCGCGATGAGCTGCTAGATGCCGGCTGCGCTTTGGCCAGGGGCGCATATCGGCTCTAGCCAAGGGGCCACTCTATATAAAGATGTGCTCGGCAAGCGGTAGCTATCAACTGGCAAGCGTCAGTTGAGGGCACAGTTGTGTAGGAAATGTGTGCGCCCAGATTCCCGCCCCCGGGGGCCCTCCGGTCTGGCAATATATCTCCTTGCCGCGCGGCCCGGTCGAACCGGGAACCGGCGCAGGCGTGCACCTTGAGAACCGGATACTGCGAGGATGGACACACCAGTTGTGTCGCATCCGGGCAGACATCGAACCATTTGAAATGGTCTAACTTGGATTTGTTTTTCGC
>CABVCJ010000007.1 GCA_902496845.1 uncultured Collinsella sp. | reverse complement strand
TCGATCGCGAGTTCCGCACGAGCCGGAGAGCACTTAATGTGCTCTCCGTGCGAGCAGGACTGCCCGAGCAGGCGATGTTGCCCCATACGCCCGCCCAGGTCCGCCGGGATTATGACAGCTTGACGATCGGAGCGAATCCCTTCATGAGCTTTTTGGTCTGGCCGGTCTTTTCGAACTGGACCTCGATCATGTCTCCGGCGACCGAGATCACGGTACCCGTGCCAAAGGTCTTATGGCTCACGGTATCGCCCGCGGCAAAGTCCTGCGATGCGCTGGCGCGATCGACCTTGCGCTCCACCGTCGGGGACACCTTGGACGACGGCTTTTTGGCTCGCGGCGCGCCCGAGCCAAAGGTCGAGGCAACACGGCCGGCGTCGGGCGAGACCCCACGATGGCGCTCGGTCCCGTAGCTGCTGCCACCAAAGAAATCGTCAAAGCTCGATCCGCCGCGCGAACCGGAACCGCCAGTCGAGCGCGTATGCGAACCAAATACCTTGCCGCCGTACATATCCGAACCCATGCCCGAGCCAAAGGTGCCGTGACGGTCGCCGCGCTTCTCCCAACCCGTGCCTTCAAAACCGGCAGAACCGATACCGCTAAACTCGATATCCTCAAACGGAATCTCGTTGAGGAAGCGCGAGCGCGGGTTGGCAGAGGTC
Source organism: uncultured Collinsella sp. (assembly GCA_902496845.1). Lineage (GTDB taxonomy): Bacteria > Actinomycetota > Coriobacteriia > Coriobacteriales > Coriobacteriaceae > Collinsella. Next base: position 45,550 of record CABVCJ010000007.1, on the reverse strand, counting down.
GAGCCGTAGGTGCGACGCGTGGCCGCATAGGTCAGGAACAGGCGCTTACGGGCACGCGTGATGGCGACGTAGGCCAGGCGACGCTCCTCCTCGAGCTTACCCGGGTCATCGCTGCCGCCAAAGTCGTGCACGTGCGGGAAGATGCCCTCCTCCATGCCGGCCACGAACACCGCCGGGAACTCCAGGCCCTTGGCGGAGTGGATGGTCATCATGGTAATGGCATGCGTCTCGCCGGCCAGGGAATCCAAGTCGGAGCGCAGGGCCAGCCACTCCATGAGTGCCGGTAGCGCCTTACAGGTGAGCGGACCATAGGTGCGCTCAATCTCGTCGGCATGCACGGCACCCGCCGGCATCCCCGTCGGCGCGGCATACGCGTTGCCCGCGATGGCGGCGGCCAGGGCATCCTGCGGCGAGAGCGCCGGGGCGGCTAGGCTATCGAGCGGATTGGAACCTGCGGCATCGCGCGCGCCGACGAGTGCCTCAAACGAGGATGCCGGGGCAAATGGCCCCGGTTCGGGCGCGGGCGCGCTCACCACGACGGGCTCGGGCTCGGCGCCGGCAGGCACGTCGGCAACACCGGCTGCGCGCAGCTCTTCCAAGCTCTCGAGCGTACCCTCGATGTCCTCGTGCGTCTCCTCAAATTCGGCAGCGACGCCCAGGAATTCCTGGATGTTCTCGGCACGGCTCTCGGATTCCATGGTGCCCTCGGCACGAAACGCCTGCAGCAGACCCGTCTTATCGACAATCATCTCGACGACGTCCTTGAGCTCGCCGTCCATGCGGCGGCCCTCGCGCACCAGCGACACAAAGCTTGACAGGCCATTGCGGACCTTGGCGCTAAACATGCCGGTTTCGGCACACGCAATCTCGCAAGCCTGGAAGAACGAGCAACGGTTGTCGCGCGCCAGCTGCTCGATTTTTTGGATCGAGGTGGAGCCGATGCCACGGCGCGGTGTGTTGATGACGCGCTTGACGCTCATCTCGTCGGCCGGGTTCACGATCATCTTAAGGTAGGCCATGACATCACGGATCTCGGCACGGTCGAAGAATCGCGTGCCGCCCACGATCTTGTAGGGCACGCCCGCGCGCAGGAACATATCTTCGAGGATACGCGACTGGGCGTTGGTGCGATAGAACACGGCAATGTCGTCGTAGCTCGTGCCTTTGGCATGCAGCTTCTCGATCTCGCCGGCAATCCAGCGGCCCTCGTCGCGCTCGTCGCTCGCCTGGAAGGCCTGGATCTTCTCGCCATCGCCCTCGGCCGTAAACAGGCGCTTGTCCTTGCGCTGCGAGTTGTGGCGTACCACGGCGTTGGCGGCGTTCAGGATATGACCCGTGGAACGATAGTTCTGCTCCAGCTTGACGGTCTTGCAGTTTTTAAAATCCTTCTCAAAGTCCAGGATATTGGTGATGTCGGCGCCACGCCAGCTGTAAATGGACTGGTCATCGTCGCCCACGACCATGAGGTTTTGGTACTTGGCGGCCAGCAGGTTGGCGATTTCGTACTGGACGTGGTTGGTGTCCTGATACTCGTCGACGCTAATGTAGCGGAAGCGCTCTTGGTACTTATCGAGCACCTCGGGGCGGGTGCGCAGCAGCTCGAGCGCGCGCACGAGCAGGTCGTCGAAGTCCATCGCATTGGCGGCGCGCAAGCGACGCTCCAGCTCCAAGTAGACCTGTGCGGCCTTTTTATCGTTGGGGCTATCGGCGCTCTTGAGCATGTCCTCGGGGCCGATCATGGCGTTTTTGGCCGAGCTGATCTTGCTGCGGATCATGTTGATGGGGAACTGCTTTTGCTCGATGCCGAGCGCCTGCATAATGTCGCGCACCATGCGCTTTGAGTCATCGTCATCGTAGATGGTGAACTGGCCGGTGTAGCCCAGCAGGTCGGCGTCCTCGCGCAGCATGCGCACGCACATGGCATGGAAGGTGCACACCCACATGCCGCGGGTACCGCTGGGAATGAGCGCCGCCAGACGCTCGCGCATCTCGGCCGCGGCCTTGTTGGTAAACGTGATGGCAAGAACCTGCCAAGGCTTAACACCCAGGTCGCCGAGCATATGTGCGATGCGGAAGGTCAAGACGCGGGTCTTGCCCGAGCCGGCGCCGGCGAGCACCAGCAACGGACCCTCGGTGGACAGGACCGCCTCGCGCTGGGCGGGATTAAGGCTGTCAATGTCGACGAGCGGCTTGGCGGGCTTGGGCGCCGGCGCGGGAGCGTCGTAGATGTCGAGCGGGACGAGCTCGGGCTCCGGCGCTGCAGGGGCGGTGTATGCATCGAGCGGCACGGGTTCCGGCGCGGGCGGCACGGGTACCGCGGCGTTCTTTTCCCAGGGCAGGGGCTGGGTCATGGGCGACTCCTCATCTGACGGACGGCGCGCCTGCGGGCAGCGCCATAGTTTGAGCCGTACCAGTATACCGAGCCGCGCGGACACCGACGCAAATCACACCACGACTCCGTGCGCCACCGTCAGACCCGCCCCAGCGGATTTGGCGCAATGGGGTCAGGTTGCTTTGCACCAATCTATTGACAATCACGGAACCGCCGATGTCATGGCCACGGTAGCGAGCGGCGGCCAGGGCGAACAAATTGGCATGAAAAGAGGGCGGCATAGACCTTTTGGTCATGCCACCCCCTTTGAATGACAAGTTGTCGCCCTGGCCGTCGCGCAGCGTCAACTAAGTTAGAGGCCGAGCACCGGCTCCAGGACAAAGAAGTACGCGAGAACCACGATGCCCAGGATGATGCGGTAGACGCCGAAGCACTTGAAGTCGTGACGGCGCACGAAACCCATAAGCCACTTGATGGCGATAAGCGAAACCACAAAGGCCACGATGCAGCCCACGCCCAGGATGGCGATCTCGTTGGTGCCGAAAGTACCGCCCTTAATAAAGTACTTGACCAGCTTGAGCGCGCTCGCGCCAAACATGACGGGAATGGCCAGGAAGAACGTGAACTTAGACGCCACCGAGCGTGTGCAGCCAAGCAGCAGGCCGCCGATGATGGTGGAGCCGGAGCGCGATGTGCCCGGAATCAGCGAAAGCACCTGGAAGCAACCGATACCCAGCGCGGTCTTCCAGCTCAGGTCCTCGAGCGTAGTGATGGAGCCAAAGTCTAGGCTATCGTCATCGTCTGCAGCGGCAGTCGCAGTGGACGTGGCAAAATGCGCACCAGCGGGGCGTCCGCCCGTCACCACGGCACGCGAACCAAACGAACCGGCAAGAGCGGCCTGGTCGCGCTTGTTCGCGCGCCAGTTCTCGATCACGATAAACAGCACGCCGTACACAATGAGCGCCAGCGCCACGACGGGAGCATTATAGAAATGCTCCTCCATCCAGTCGTTAAGCGGCAGACCGATCGCCGCGGCGGGAATGCAGCCAAGCACAATCTTGCCCCACAACACCCAGGTGTCACGACGGCCCTCCTTGCCCTTGCTGGGAGAAAACGGATTAAGGTCGTAGAAGAACAGAACGCAGACGGCCAAAATGGCGCCAAGCTGAATCACGACCAGAAACATATTCCAGAACGTCTCGCTCACGTTCATCTTGACGAACTCGTCCACCAAGATCATGTGACCGGTCGACGAAACAGGCAGCCATTCGGTGATGCCCTCGACCAGGCCCATGAAGGCAGATTTTAGAAGCTCGATGATATCCAAAGGGACCCCCTCGTTAGACACCCGCCGATATTGTTCTGCGGACGGTGCGGGCGATGTCCCATTATCAACCGTTGACGGCGCGCCTGCGCCTACCCTTACCAAAAAACTCGCCCGTTCACAGAATTGCGAGCGGTCAAACCCAAATCCTTGGGTATAACTGCAACAAGATAAAGTGTCCGGCGGCCACGCATCCGCGCCCGCCCGATGCACGAGCCCCACGCCCGTGCGATAGACCAAGGAGGAAACCATGAACGAGGGCTACACCAAGGTATTTGTTTCACTCGACGGTACTGAGCAGCAGGATTTTGTGCTCGCACGCGCCATCAAGGTCGCCGCGAACAACGGCGCCAAGCTGATTATCGGCCACGTTATCGATTCCACGGCACTCGAGAGCGCCGGTTCATATCCAGTCGATCTGGTCAACGGCCTAGAGGAGGCATTTAAGAACTCCATCGCCAAGCAGCTCGAAGAGGCCAAGGCCAATCCCGACATTCCCGAGGTCGAGGTCATGATTCGCGCCGGCCGCATTCGCGAGACGCTCAAGGACGAGATGCTCGACGTGGTCAAGCCCGACCTGGTGCTCTGCGGCGCACGCGGCCTGTCCTCGATCAAGTATGCGCTCCTGGGCTCGATTTCGACGTTCCTGCTGCGCAACACCGACTGCGACATCTTGGTCGTGAAGTAGCGTTGCTCCCACCGGCCGCGGGGCCTGCGGGGTTTCCACGGGCACGTCCTCGCCGCGTTGCGGCTGCGGGATGTGCCCTTAGGAAACCCCTCCCGGCCCCGCGGCCTTCGCAGCCTTACTTCAGCGAGTTGGCTGATAAAAGATGGCGTGCCGCCCCGTTTGGGGCGGCACGTTTTTTATGGCACGTTTTCGTTATGGGGGATTCATTTGAGTCCCATAGCTGTGTTCACATTCGGGAACATAGCCGTCCGCACCGCAAGACGGCCCGACTACTCAAAGTATTGGAACTTGTTGGTTGAGAAGGCAAACGTGACGACAAATCCTTCGCCGGAGTCGGATGCTGCGGTGACGTCGATGCCCATCTTGGAGCACAGGCGCGCCACCAGGTAGAGGCCGATGCCCGTTGCGCGCTTGGTGGTTCGGCCGTTATCGCCGGTAAAACCCTTCTCGAACACGCGCGGCAGGTCGGCCGCGCTCACGCCGCAGCCGTTGTCCGCGACGGTGAGCTCGATGCGTTCGCTCGCCAGGCCCTCGTCCAGCAACGCTCCCGAAAACACGATCTTCGCGCCGTCCTCGCGCGCATATTTAATGCTGTTCTGAATGAGCTGGCCCAGAATAAACTCGAGCCACTTCTCGTCGGTAAATACCTCAAAGTCGAGGTTCTCGCACACCGGCGCCACATGTGCCGCGATGAGCTCGCGCGCGTTGGCTTTAATCGCGCCCGTCACCAAGGTCTTGAGATCCCAGCGGCGAATCAGGTAGTCCCGCTCCACGACTTCCGAACGCGCGTAGTACAGCGCCTGGTCGATATAGCGCTCCACGCGAGCCAGCTCGCGACCCAGGTCATCCACACGCGACAGGTCGTCTTCGCTGCCGTCCAGGTTTTCCAAAATCAGGTGGGCCGCCGCCAGGGGCAGCTTGGCCTCGTGGACCCAGCTCTCAATATAGTCGCGATAGTCATCGGTCTGACGCCGGCCTTCGGCAACCTCGTCGCAGGCAGCTTTGCCCACCCGGCGCAAGACCTCGTATTCGAGCTCGCCCTCGGCATAGGTCGGGCATTGCACCATCTCCTGCACCCATGCGGGACTCTCGAGCTCCTCTGCCGCGCGCTCCAACTGACGCAGAAAACGGCGGCGACGAGCGTACTCGATCACGATGCCGAGCATACCGAAGATAAAGGACACGCCGACCGCCACGGCCACGATAGAAACGGGTGCACCGGCGACCGTCAGCACAAAGCAGCTCAGCAGCACGCCGCACGTCCACACGGCGACGGGAAGCAGCGCATCTTTAAAGAACTTGCCAAACGACATAGCCGGCCCCTAGACCGAATAGCCTTGGCCGCGATGCGTGGTCAAATACCCCTTGATGCCGATTTTTTCGAGCGTGGTGCGCAGGCGGTTGATGTTGACGGTGAGCGTATTGTCGTCCACGAAGGCGTCGGAGTCCCACAGGTCCTGCATGATGGCCGAGCGCGAAACAATCTTGCCCGCGCGGCTCAGAAGCAGTGAGAGGATACGCAGTTCGTTTTTGGTGAGCTCGGTGCTAGTACCGGTTTGCGTGTTGGTAACCATTGAGCGGGCGAGGTCGAGCTCCAGCCCCTTGTGGACGAGCGTGCTGCGCTCGCCCGCCGCCGCGGTGCGACGCAGCAAGGCATTGATGCGCGCCACGAGCACGCGCGCGCTGTAGGGCTTGGGAACAAAGTCGTCCGCGCCGAGCGTCATGGCCATGACTTCGTCGATCTCGGTCGTGCGCGACGTGAGAACGATGATGGGGACCTCGGATTCGCGACGGACCTCATGGCAGATGTGCTGGCCGTCCTTGACGGGAAGCGTGAGGTCGAGCAGCACCAGGTCGGGCGCGGCGGCGAGAATATCGCGCGAGACATGCTCAAACGATTCGCAGGCCTCGACTTCAAACCCGGCGCGGGCAAGGATGTCGATAAGCTCACGACGAATGGGTTCGTCGTCCTCAACGACATAGATCAGCGCCATGTGTCCTCCCATTTCGCGTAACTTGCACTTTCCACACCATTATGCCCACGGCGTCGCAGCGATACGACCCCGTGGGCACCTAATATGACAAAAGTGTTCGGTAGCCTTGAGAGAAAAGGGCCGACCGGTCCTAAACCGATCGGCCCCATCACTTCGACCTCGAGCCTCTACTCGAGCGTACGCATGTACGCAGAGATGGCATCCAGGCCCTTCTGCAGGTCGTCGGTGTTATCGGAGTATGCATAGCCGATGCGCATACTCTTGGGCTCCTCGAAGCAATCGCCCGGGGTGACGAGCGCGCCGGACTTCTTAATCATGTCAATGCAGAACGTCCTGGAGTCGATGTCGTAGTCGTAATACACGAGCGCGGTGGTACCCGCCTCGGGCTTGACGAACGACAGGTGCGGCTCGCTCTCGACCCACTTCTCCAGAACAGCAAGGTTCTGACGGACGATGCGACGGCTGCGCTCAAGGATCACGGAAGCGTTGCCCAGAATCAGCTCCGCCACCGACTCGCTGAATATGCCGGCGGAAATCAAGTTGTAGTCGCGATGCGAGAGCAGCGCGCGACGGAGCTCCGGGCTCTTGGTGACTGCCCAGCCCAGACGCAGACCGGCGAACGACCAGACCTTGGACATGGATGCGGTGACGACGGCCTTGTCGTACAGGTCGATCACGGACTCGCAGTACTCATCCGTCTGAGTAAGCAGACGGTAGACCTCGTCGCAGAGCACCCACGCGTCGTGTTTGCGCGCAACCTCGACAATCGCCTTGAGCGTATCGGTGTCGAGCAGGGCGCCCGTGGGGTTGTCCGGGTTATTGATGCAGATGAGCTTGGTATCGTCGGTCACCAGGGCATCGAGCGCGTCGACGTCGACGTGGTAGCCGTTCTTGCGATCGAGCTGAAGGATATCGACCTTCGCACCGCACATCTCGGGAATCGAATAAAGCTGCTGGTAGGTGGGCTTGACGGAGACTACATGATCGCCCGGTTCGACGAGCGTGGAAATAACCAGGGAGTTGGCACCGGTCGCGCCGTGCGTGGGTACGATATGCCCGGGCTCGACCGTCTTATAGAGACGCGCGACCCCCTCGAGGAAGCCGGGCTGCCCCTCGATGTCTCCGTAGGTGAATCGGCGCGAGCACAGACTGTCGAGCCACGCCTTCTTGTCGGTGTTCGTAAGCTCGAACAGCTGGTCGAGCGTGAGGGAGTAGACGCACGTCTCCGCAACGTTGTGGGTGCACTTGGTCTCCCACTCGTTCATCCACTGCTCGACGGCGAAATCCTTGATCTGCATTGTCGTTTCCTTTCCCTGACTTTCCTACAGTTCCACCACGGTGCCCAGCCCCGCCTCGACGGCGCGGTCGTAGGCGATTTTCGATGCCGAAAGGTCCTGAACGGCGATGCCCGACGTATCGAACACCGTCACCTGTTCGTCATCCGAACGCCCCGTGGCCGTGCCGGCGATGACTTCGCCGAGCTCCGCTTTGATGTCCTCGGGCGTGATGGCACCCACGGCAACCGGAATCTCCAGCTCACCGGACGCGACCGATTGCTCGCGGTCGTCGACGTAAACAGCGGCACGGGCGACAAGCGCCGAGGCGAGCTCCTGCTTGCCGGGCATGTCGGCACCGACGCAGGAGATATGCGTACCGGGGCGCACCCATGCATCGGGGATGATGGGCTTGGTCGCCGGCGTAATCGTCACGATGATGTCGGCCTCTGCCGCGGCACCTTGACCGTCGGCCGTCGCCTCGATGGAATAGGTGGATGCCTCGCGAGCATGCTCGCAGGCGCCCAAGATATGGGCGGCCTCGTCTCGCATGCGCTCGACGCGGGCCTCGGGCGCGGCATCGGAAACCGGCTCCCACACCTTGACCTCGCTCACCTTGGGACAGGCGGCAAGCACGCCCGCCACTATATAGGTGCTCATATGGCCGGCACCCGCAACAAGCAGTTTGGACGTATCCGCCCGAGCCAGCCACTTGGCACCGAGCGCAGCGGCGGCACCGGTGCGAAGTCCAGTGACGGCGGAGGCATTAAGCAGCGCCAGCGGCTCGCCCGTCGCGTTGTCGCACAGCAGCGTGGTGCCAAAGATCTCGGGCAGCCCCTTTTTGGGATTCCGAGAGAACCAAGCCGTAAGCTTGAGACCGAAGAGGCCGCTTCCCGCCAACTCGCCCGAGCGGATATCCATATCGGCCACGCCGGGTTCGAACTGCTCATATACCATCGGCCACGCAACACCCTTGCCCGTTGCCTTCTGGCGATATGCCTCCTCCACGGCAGCGATTGCATCCTCAATCGTCAGCACCTTGGAAACTTCCTCGGCCGAAAGCACTACCATCTGCCCCATCATCGCTCCTTTCAGCGAAAGCTTTACGTTGCTTCACTGTACGGTTTAGCAATGATGCCGCCAAGGATCATTTCTTGTTGGAATCTACAACGATTCTCAATTTGATTTTTCGTTCTATCAGCAGGTATTTGAATTATTTCTCGCATCAACTGCATATGGATGTGCGATTATCCTATTTATACCTGTACTTATTGTAGTGATTTACAAGGTGATGTTGATGCTATACACCATCTCGGACTTCTCACGGGAATATGAGGGGTCGGTCCGTCTAATCGCCGGCAGCGACGGCGTCTCGCGTGCCGTCTCCGGCGTCGGGATCCTCGATTATGAACTCATGCCTGGCCTCAAGAACAAGTACCAGCGCGTCAACTTCAGTCCAGATGAGATCGTCCTCAGCACCTTCCTCTATGCGAAGGACGACCCGTACCTCATCACTGAAGCCGTGAAATACCTCGTCGCCAAGGGAACGAGCGGTCTTGTCATCAAAAACGTCCTACACATCCCGATTCCCGACCAAGCCATCCGCTACGCCAACGCGCGGCACTACCCGGTCTTTCTCACGACCGACGACTCACTGTTCTTTGACAGCGTCATCTATGAGGTCAAACGGCATATCGAGCAGCTCGCGTCCATCGACTTCGCACAGCGCGAGATCGATGCCCTGAGGACAGACGTATCGCCCGAGTCCATCTGCCGACGTATCCGAGGCCTCAACCCGTCATTTCTGGACGAGGCGGTCGCCCTGTTCGCATCGTTTGCAGAGCCCCTTGACCCGCGTACGTTTTTGCAAATCGAACGTCTCTATGCAAAATCGACCCTCGCCGGATGCCACAACATGCTGGCACCCTATGACGGAGGTTTGTTATTCGTAGCGACAAGTGACTCGGAGCAGACGCTCGATGTGGAGCGAATCGTGCAGGCGCTCATGGAGCTCATCGAGGCTAGCGGTATCGATGGCGGAGCGGAAGGGCTCGGCATCAGCGATATTCTGTTTGGAGACGAGGCGGTGGCGCAGGCGATCTCGCAGGCGATTTACGCACAGCGCCTATCTTATCAACGAGCCGAGGGTCCCGTCCGCTATACGCAGCTCGGCATCCTGAGAACTGTGATGCCTTTTGCGGAAACCCCGGAGATGCGATCGTTCTCGGAGGCGATTCTCTCGCCGATACGCGAGCACGACAGCGAGCATGGCAGTGAGTTGGAATCCACGCTCGCCGCATTCATCGAGAACGACCGACGTATCGAGCAAACCGCCAAGCAGACTGGCCAGCACCCGAACACGATTCGATATCGCCTCGATAAGGTGACAGCTCTCACCGGGCTGAGCTACAAATGCGCCCCGGAGATGGAGCAGCTGTCGCTCGCCTACGCCATCGAACGCGCTCGCTCACTTCAGTAAGCCCACCCCGCCTTGAAGTTAGGAGCGGCGGGCACGGAGCTTTTCGTAGCCGTCGGCAAAGAAGGCGACCGTAGCGGCGTCGGCCTCGGCGGCGTCCGTCTCGGTTGCGGGGACCACGCCGTGCTCGTCGCTCACTAGGAACAGCGCGCCCTTAAGCTGCGCGGGAATGTCTACGCGCGTGACCGGGATGCCCTTGGTCTGGGCCAGCTGCTCGATGAGCGTCGCCGTACCGCACAGGCACTCGTCCGCCGGCGCCACGAAGGCAAGCTCGCCGTTGTTGACGGCGGCGAGCAGCTCGGGTGCCACGCCGGTTTCGTCGGCCTCGGAGCGGGCCTCGGCGGAGCGGACGCGCAGCGCCTTGGCCGACGTATCGGCCAGCGGCTCGTACTCCCCCACCGTCATGGCGGCGTTGCCGTTGATGTCGATCACCAGCATGAGCACGCCGTCGCGTGCGGTGTAATCACCCTCGGCAAGCGACCACTCAACGTGCTGTTTGGCCCAGCTGAGCATGTTATGGGTAAGCGGCTCGCCCTGCACCAGGCGCTCGGACAGTGCGCGAATGTGGCGGTTGAGCATGGGCACCTTTTTGTTGGACATGCGCCAACGGCAGACAAGCGCGGGCTTGTCGAGCGTGAACTTCTCGACCGCCTCCTGATTGGCGCAAAAGTCCTCGTACGCACGCTGATCCTCGGCATTGCCAAACAGCTCGGCATCATCAATCTGGGGCATGGTCATACCTTTCGTGTTAGTCATTCCGTCCTCTTATACCAAAAAGACGGCCCTCCAAACGGAGCGACCGTCTTTTGCAGAGATTATTTTAGAAGCGAGGCTAGTCCAAGGGACGAGATAACATCCCATCCTCCCCAGTCAACCTAACAGGTCGGCGAGGGTTGCCCAGGTGCCGCAGATTGCCGTGAAAGAGGAGCGACGCGTACTTGGGTACGCGAGCGACGAATGAGCGGCAAGGTGCGGTAGCTGGGCAAGCCGCAGCGCCACCTCCCTACTTAGTGGCGGAAGTGGCGGGCCCCCGTGAAGACCATCGCAATATTGTGCTCGTTGCAGGCCTGGATGCTCTCGTCGTCGCGCTTGGAGCCGCCAGGCTGAATGATGCAGGTCACGCCGTGCGCGGCAAGCACGTCGACGTTGTCGCGGAACGGGAAGAACGCGTCGCTTGCACAGGCAAAGCCGCCCTTCTCCACGCCCTCGCGCTCGCAGAAGTCCTCGGCGCGCTCGCAGGCAAGCAGTGCAGAGTCAACGCGGTTGGGCTGACCCGGGCCCATGCCAATGCCGGCCTTACCCTTGGAAACCAGGATGGCGTTGGACTTGACGCCCTTGCAGACCTTCCAGGCAAACTCGAGCTCGGCCATCTCGGCGTCGGTGGGCTTGCGGTCGGTGGGGAACGTGAAGGTCGCGGGGTCCTCGGTCACGTGGTCGACCTCCTGCACCAGCATGCCGCCGTCGACGGAGCGCAGCTCCACCTGGGCGCCGTGGTCCACGCCGCCGGTAGCCAGCACACGCAGGTTGGGGCGCTTGGCCATACGCTCGAGCGCCTCGGCAGTGTAGCCCGGGGCGATGATAACCTCGACGAACTGCTTGTTCTGATCGGCAAAGTGCTCAACCAGCTCATAGGGAATCTCGCGGTTGCAGGCGATGATGCCGCCGAAGGCGCTCTTGGGATCGCAGGCGAAGGCGCGGTCGTAGGCGGCCGTGATGTCCTCGGCCACGGCGGAGCCGCAGGGGTTCTGATGCTTGAGGATCACGCAGGCAGGCTCGTCGAACTCGCGGACCAGGTTCCAAGCAGCGTCGGCATCCAGATAGTTGTTGTAGCTGAGCGGCTTGCCCTGGATCTGCTCGGAGCCAACGAGCGGGAACTGCGAGCTCGCGGTGTTCTCGCAGCCCTCGGCAAAGCGATAGACCGTAGCCTTCTGTTGCGGGTTCTCGCCATAGCGCAGGTCGTCGACCTTCTCCAGCGAGATCTCGAGCTTGGCAGAGGTGTCCGCCACGTCGCTTGCCTGGGCGGCAAGCCAACGGGAGATAGCCGTGTCGTAGGCGGCGGTGGTCTGGTAGACCTTCACCTGCAGGCGACGACGGGTGGAAAGCGTGGTGCAGCCACCGGTCTCGTGCATCTCGGCCAGAACGGCATCATAGTCGGCCGGGTCGGAGATGACGGTAACGCTCGTGGCGTTCTTGGCGGCAGAGCGCAGCATGGAGGGGCCACCGATGTCGATGTGCTCGATGGCATCCGCGAAGGTGACCTCGGGGTTGGCGACGGTCTTCTCGAACTCGTACAGGTTGACGACGACCAGGTCGATCAGCTTAATGCCGTGCTGTGCCGCCTCCTGCATGTGCTGCTCGGAATCGCGGCGGGCCAGCAGCGCGCCGTGAACCTTGGGGTGCAGGGTCTTAACGCGGCCGTCCATCATCTCGGGATAGCCCGTGAACTCCTCGATGGGGGTTACGGGGACGCCCGCGTCCTCGATGGCACGAGCCGTGCCGCCCGTAGAGATGATCTCGACGCCAAAGTCATCGACCAGCGTCCGTGCGAAATCGACGACGCCCGTCTTATCGGTAACCGAGATCAACGCGCGCGCGATCTTCACATCAGATCCCATGCAGTCCTCCTGTCTGGTACGCCGCCGTGCTCTGTGAGCCGGTGATACGTCGATCTGCAGCGCTCGCGCAGCGGCATTGAAAATACTGATTCAATGTAGCGCATCGAGCGCATCGATGCACCCCGCAACGGGCGCATATGCAGAAAAAGTTTGCGAGCGGAGGGGATGGGCACGGCACCGGGCACGGTGAGTTCATGGAACACAGGGGCACCATAATTAGATGCCAATAGCGTGGTAGAACTGTGCTCGATATGCATCCGCAAAAGAAAGAGGCACCATGGTCTCGCGGGTTCTCTACCGACCGTTTGATACCGAAGACTTCGACGCCATTGCGTTGATTCTGCAGCAGCTTTGGCATAACAATTCGGATAACGATGAGTACAACCGCCTCGAGGCCGCGTGCGACCTCGCCTATTGCCTTTCGTCTTCGACGTTTTCGCAGGTTGCCGTAATCGACGGTCAGGCGCGCGGCATTGCGCTCGCGCGTGCGGGACAGAGCTCCGGCGCCACCGTTAAGGAACATTGGCTGGATACCGAACGCGCACTGCTATCGCAAATGCGCGAGCTGGAGCCCGATGCCTGCGCCGAGTATCTCTCGTTTGTGCGCGCAACCATCCGAACCAACAACCGCCTGCTCGAAAGCAGCCCGTTGCCACACGACAACGAGGTCACGCTGCTTGCCGTAGATCGCGACGTCCATGGCCTGGGCGTTGGCTCAGTGTTGCTCGACGCCGCAGTCTCGTACCTATCCTCGACCGGTGCGACGAGGGCGCACCTGTACACCGACTCCAACTGCTCGTGGAAGTTCTACGAGCTGCATGGCTTTAAGCGCACGGCCACGCACCGCGCCAACCGCGAAGAGCGCCGTCACGACATGCCGCGCGAAAGCTTCCTCTACGAACTCGACCTAACAGCCTAGGCCCAGCAGCCATACCTAGTCATTTAGGAACGTCCCCAGTGACTAGTCGTTGGGGACAGTCTTCGTAGGTAGCGCATAAAAAGGGATGGGCTTCCCCCGACGGCTGTCGAGAAAAGCCCATCCCATAATTTACGACCGCTAGAACGTTCCGCCGCCGCCTCCGCCGACGCCGCCGCCTCCGCCGCCCGAGAAGCCGCCGCCTCCGCCGCCGCTCGAGCTGTCGGAGCTCGATGCCAGCTCACGGATGCTCTCGTGATACACGCCGTCGAACGAATCCATCGGCGACTCGTTGCCGTAATGATGGTAGTACCACCAGTAGCAGGGGTAATTGTCGTAGAAACCGTCGGCCTCGCGCACCTCGGGAGGAACAGCCTCGGCAAGCTGACGCAGGACTTCCTTGGAAACACCCAGCGCCGCACCCATCACCAGAAGTTTATTCCACAGTACCAGATCGCCCGGAACGGCTTCCTTTAGGCGCGTGAAATCCTCAAGCCAATGCTTGAGCGCCTTGCAGCGAGCCGCCACCTCGGCACCCTCCGGCGTAAAGCGGCGGAACGTAAGGCCCACGCCAATACCCACCAGCACAATCGGCACCGAGATAACCGCGGCGATAATGTTCGCCTGCGCGCCGTCGGTAAAGAAGATGGATCCCGCGGGAATACAGGCGATCAGAATACCAAGAACCAGGCAAAACACCATTGCGACAATGCCGTCCGAGGCAACGTACTCGCTATCGGCCAGCTTGCCCTTAACGGTGTTCTGATAGTCCTCGAGCTTGTCGCCCACGGGTGTAGCGTGCTGCTTGACGTAGTGCTGCAGCTCGTCAAACGTGCGCGAGCGATCGCCGTTCTCGTCGGGCTTAGCACCGGCAAAGAAGACCTTGAGCACCATGTGGTCAATGCCCTTGGCCGACTTCCAGCCCGCATCACTCACCGTCACGCGATACGTCTGCTCTTCTTTTTCACGCCCCAACAGACCCTTCTTGGCCTTAGTCACGGTCGCCTGCTCCAGCTTAATCACACGGTCGTCGGTGAGCTTCATGAGCGTGGCGATATATGCCTGATCGGGTACCTCGTTCCAGCTCATGAGGGCCGAAAGCACAGCGGGATGGTCGGCCGAAGGCACATCACGGAAATATTCGTCCTGGAAAAGCGGCTTGGGCTTGCGGCGGCGCAGCTTGAGCACAACGATTGTGCCGGTAAAGGCCACCGCCGCGACAACGCTAACCACGGCAAGCACGTTGGCAATCATGCGAGCGTGAGCGCGGCGGGTGTTAGCTTCGTCGGCCCATTCCTTCTCTTCGCTCAGGATCGTTGACATGCGCTCTTCGCCCGAGGCGGCAAGCTGCGGCACCCAGTCGCTGGGGAAGGCGATGCGCGCCTCGGCGAATTCGCCCTGATGCACGCAGGGAATGGTATAGGTGACCATGGGTTCGTCCGCATCGAGCGATACGTCGCCCGTCAGCGGGCCGTGGCCCCATGCGCGGAAGTTATCGCCCTTGACGGCCGCCGTCCCGGCGGCGGCATTTGCGAAGTACACTTCCATCTCGACGTCATCGGAATCCGCGGACCAGCCGTCGCCCACGAATTTCCAATAGAGCTCGGCGGTATCGGCCCAGTTCATAACCGCACCGGTCATGGTGTAGCTCACGTAAAAGATCGCGCTGTCGCCGCTCTCGTGGGGGCTGAACACCTTGATTCTTACGCCGCTGTCGGACTGCTCAACCGTATAGACGCCGTTGTCGCCTTTGTTTGCGCTGTCGACCTTGTTAAACGCGGTGTCGTCTTCCTCGACGCTCAGCACATTGACGCCCGCCGCGCCGCCCTGCTGGTTAGAGCCTGTATTGATCTCCCAAAACACGCCGTTGATGTCGTCATCGAAATCAAACTGGCGTCCCTCGACAACGGTCAGCGAGCCGTCGGCCTCGACCGTGGCGCCGATATAGGTTTGGGTCATGGAGTAGCCGTCGGCGTGCGCGGCGACAGGCAGCAGCAACAACGCAAGCGCGACGAGCACGCAGACGGAAGCGAATCGCGCAAACAGGCAGCGCTGCCGACAAGTATTGGCAACGGGGGCGTTCATAGGCACATCCTTTGTCTGTAAAACCAACATCGCCATTGTCCCACGTTTGCGGACACACATGACGAATATCTGGGCCAACGGAACGTCAAATGGGACAAAAGTCCCACCCGAGTCTGGCACTTAGGGACGTTCCTAATGATCTATTGGGGACGGAGGAAAACGGATCATTGGGTTGAACCGACGGACTGCAACAAATTTGCCGTTTGGGACGTTCTTTGGCCGAATCCCGCGCCAACGATAGATACCACTTCACAGCTCCGTCACAGGTGTAGCGGCTTTGTGTGGGCGCGGCATGCGCTGATTGAGCCGTCAGTCGAGGGGCATAAGCCAATTGAGCGAAAACGGTTGCCCCTTTCCCGTTCGCTCGAGGATCATGTCCCCCTTTTCCGCGGAAACCCCGGCAGTTGCGAAGAGCTGCCGGGGTTTCTGTCGTTCGTGGGGCCGAGTCGGTGCGCAGCGATCGAGACCTTGAGACGCAAACCCACCGCGCGCAATGCGCAGCGCCGCCAACTTGCGAGCCACGGAAACGCCTTCCCTACCGTGCCCCGCGCTATACTCGTCCGCATGGATATCAAAACACGCAACATACCAACGCCCGCCGCGGATGCGCCAACGACGCAGCCTGCCTCCGTTCCCGCACCTGTCGTGGGCCGTTTTGCCCCGTCGCCCTCGGGCCGCATGCACCTGGGCAACGTGTTCAGCTGCCTGTGCGCGTGGCTTTCGGCCCGCAGCCAGGGCGGCAGCATCGTGTTGCGCATCGAGGACCTGGACGATCGCTGCAAGCGCCCGGAACTTGCCGCTCAACTGATTGACGACCTGGCCTGGCTGGGACTCGAGTGGGACGAAGGCCCCTACTACCAGCACGATCGCCTCGACCTGTACGAGAGCGCCTTGCGCCAGCTGCAAGACGCCGGCCTCACCTACCCCTGCTTTTGCACGCGCGCCGAGCTCCACGCCGCGAGCGCGCCGCACGCCAGCGACGGCACGCCCATCTACCGCGGCGCCTGCAGAGGTCTTTCTGCTGAAGAAATCACCCGCCGCAGTGCCCTACGTGCTCCGGCCACGCGCCTGCGCGTGCCCGACATCGACGACCTCGCGGGCGACGTGATCGAATTCGTGGACCGCACGTACGGGGCCCAATGCGAGGCGCTCGCCACCGAGTGCGGCGACTTTTTGGTGCGCCGCAGCGACGGCGTTTTTGCCTATCAGCTAGCCGTGGTGGTCGATGACGCCGCCATGGGCGTTACCGAGATCGTGCGCGGATGCGACCTGCTGGGCTCCACGCCCCGCCAAATCTACCTGCAGCATCTGCTGGGACTGCCCACGCCGCACTACGCGCACATTCCGCTGCTCATGTCGCCAGACGGCCGCCGCCTTTCCAAGCGCGATCGCGATCTGGACCTGGGTGAGCTCCGCGCCCGCTTTGGCACACCCGAGGCACTGCTGGGCTGGCTCGCCGGGCAAACGGGCATCGCGCCGGACACCACGCCGCGCTCTGCCGAGCAGCTGGTCGAGCACTTTAGCTGGGACGTCATCCGCGCGCACCGGGAAAACATCACTGTAACGGTCGAGTAGTCAGCCACCCCGCCCCTACGCAACATCCCAGGGCTGGAGTTCGTCGCCCAGGCGAACGATGCAGTCGTAGAGCACGGTATGGCGCTCGGCAGGGTTGGCATCCCGATGAAAATGCCCGTAGTACCAGCGCTTGTAATCCAAGCGGTCTTCCAGCTCATCGAAAAATGCCGTAAGCCGATCAACGGCGGGGTAATTCCAGCCAGGCCCCGGATAGAGCGTGGGCGAAAGCATGCGCGTAGAGCAGGTGTGGGTGATCACGTAGTCGACCTTCCAGTCTACGCTGTCGAGCTTTGTCCGCGCCTCCTCAAAGTTGCGCTCGTCCGGCAGCTCCTGCGGCCACCAGCTGGAATACGGAATGCGGTATTCCTTATCCACGCTCGTGGCACCGCCCATGGTAAAGATCGTTGAGCCGTCGAGCTCAAAAACCTCACCGCGCGTCAGGCGCCGTATGGGCGAGGTATCCGACAGGCGCTGCGTCAGCCCACCGTGCCACAGCTCCATGGGACGCTCCGCCCAGTGATCGAAACGCTCGTGGTTGCCGTCGACGAACAGCACGGTATAGGGGCGCGATTCCAGCCAAGCGATATCGGTGCATTCCTCGGCAGAGAAATCCCACGGAAAGCCAAAGTCGCCCGCGACAATCAGATAGTCGTCGCTCGTCAGGCTATCCCCAAGGTCCCAATCGCGCAGCTTTTGCATGTCGAGGCCGCCGTGAATATCGCCCGTCACATAGACCGTCATCGGATCACCACTTCCCTGTAAGTCGCCAGCCCGCATTCTGCACGATCGCTAAGCCAACCGTTCCAGCCCTTCCATCCCTTAGGGCTTACCCCTCGTTCTTCCAACCAAACGGATCAAACACCCAAAAGACCAGATCGAGCACGCCGCCGGTCATCATGGCGCCGGCAAGGGCCATACAAACGTGCAGAGAGCTGGCACTTCGGAGCACGTCGAACGGCCCCAGAACAGCCAGCAGCGCGACCGCTGCGCCGGCCACGCACAGCGCGAGGCATGGCCCCGCGTCCTTAACGCATTTCTTTGCGAGATGCTTGGTGTTGTCGCTCATCAATATCGAACTCCTTAGAAGATCGTTGTTCAGATGTATGCCGCCGCGGCAGAGCAGGGCGGCAGGGTAAGTGTCACATGTCGTGCGGACATGCTTGAGTTACCCTACAAATTATTTAATTTGCTAGAATGTAGGGTAACTACTCGGAAGGGAGGCTCCATGTCCGTCTTAGAAGATGTCCTAGAAGAGGAATATGCACGCTCTAGTCGCCTTTTGGACCTCATGGAACAGGAAATCGGTCTCCTTCCAAAGGGCAGCATCCGCATGCGAAACATAAAAGGCCACGAATACTGCTACCTCAACTATCGAGTCGGCGACAAGGTTAAAAGCGACTATGTCCCCACTGCAGAGGTTGATGAGCTGCGAGCCAAAATCGAACGCCGAAGAGCTCTCGCGGCTGCCATTAGAGAGCAGAAGCGTTCTCAAAAGCAGATCATAAGAGCGTTGGGAAGGGTGCCAGATGTTGACTGAGCAGCAGCAAGCTTTCTTAAAAGTGCTTGACCTGGTTGAAGAAGCAGGGTGTATGGATCATGTCGTTCTCATCGGGTCCTGGGCGGAATTTGCCTATAGAGAAGCCGAGGTGCTGCCGGGTTTTTGTCCAAATATCAAAACAATGGATGTTGACTTCCTTGTCCGAAACCTACGACGACCCAGCCCGGCGGCACGCTTGACCGTCCTCGCAAAAGAACGAGGCTTCTTTGTCGAATCTGACCGCATGAACGGAACAACAAAGTTGCTAGATATCACCGGTCTTGAAGTTGAGTTTCTCATTGGAAAAATGGGCGCAGGAAAAGAACCTGCACTCAAAACGAACATCGGCGTGACAGCTCAGGCACTATGGCATATGGACATTATTTTGAAAAACACCGTCGAAGTTCGCTGTTTCAACCATATCGTAACTGTTCCAACCCCTGAGGCATATGTAATTCACAAGATGATAATTAACGGCGAACGGGGCAAAAAGGCCGAAAAAGATGCCCGCGCCGTGAATAATTTGCTCCCGCTGTTGAACGAGGAAAAGCTGACAAAGATGTTCGGTTCACTTTCCAAAAAAGAGAAAGCGCGAGTCCGTACGTTTGCAGAAGCTCATGGCGTTGCGGAGCGTATCTTGGGAAGCATCTAAGCCGTTGGCGGGCAGCATACTGGGCAGGGCGTTTTGCCTCGTTTGAGTGCGGATGCCAGTGGCACACTTGTTCTGACGGCGGTTCGTGGAAGGCCCTTGCATCCCATGGCGTTGTGATAGCGCTTGCCTCTTTTGGTGACGATCACATTGACCGTTGAGGCGTCCATGCCACGGGACTCGCTAGGCATCGCCATCTTTTGGCACTCCGAAACTTGTTCATTGGATTTTCCGCTCGAAAAACCAGGGTCGCGGAATCGATTGATGTAGGCGTCGAAACATCCATCGAACAGCAGTCCCGTTGCCAAGCCCGCCATGAACCCACAGGCAATCGCCGCTTCTCCTCTAATTTGCATATGTCCCTCCATAATCAATCTCGAAGATTAAAAACGGTGCGCGTCGCAGGACTTGTCCCTTGCGGCGCGCACCGAAAATGATCCGTTTTCCTCCGTCCCTAACGGATCAGTTGGCGGCGCTTGTCGGAGAGGAAGACGCCGGCGGCAACCAGGACCGTGCCACCGATCACGAACGTCTCGCCCAGCAGGTTGGAGACGTCGCCCGTGGCGGGCATCGTCGTCTGCTGCGCGGTGGCCTCGGACGCCGAGGTCATGTGCTTGGCCTGGTACGCCACCTGCGTCGCAGGCTGAGTCTGCTCGCCATTCCCGCGCTCGGCGGCCTCTTGGCGAGCGATCTCGGCGTTGAGCTCGACAATAGCCTGGTCGAGCTCGGCCTTGGCGGCGGTATAGTTGGCAAGCGCCTCCAAGTAGGCAGGTGCCACAGCATCCGTCGCAGCAACGGCAGCGTCGAGCTCAATCTTGGCAGCTGCGGCGCGCTCGGCGGCATCGTGGGCTGCAGCGATCTTAGCGTTGAGCGCCTCATCCGCATCGTTGGCACGGCCGCTAGCGATGGCGTCGGCAAGGTTGATCCTGCGCAGGCGGGCAACCGCGGCGGCAGAAGCATCGCGATCAGCGGTCGCATCCGTTACGGCGTCGTCCGCCGCAGTCACGCCAGACTCGGCATCGGTCTTCGCCGAAGCCGCTGCCTCAACAGCAGCATCGGCAGCGGCCTTGTCCTCCGTCGCCTGAGCAAGCGCCGCGGCGGCATCATGTAGCTGAGCCGCACGAGCAGCAGCCGCGACGGATGCGGCCTGAGTCGCGGTCACAGCCGTGCCGGCACCGCTCGCAGCAGCCTGGGCGGCAACAAGCTCGGCCTGGGCAGCAGCGACGTCGGCATCTGCCTGGCCCGCCGCACCCTGCGCGGCATTCACTGCAGCCTGCGCGTCAGCCTGAACGGCACGCGCCCCCTCGAGCACCGCCGAGGCCGCATCAAATGCACGCTGAGCAGCGGCAACGTCGGCAGAGTACGCAGCCAGCTCGTCCTGGGCGGCAGCAAGCGCGCTCTCCTTGTCGCCAACGCCGGCGCGAGCGGCATCCAGCGCACGCCGGGCAACGGCAGCCTTGCCCTTGGCGACATCGAGTTCATCAGACTTGGCAGTCACGACACTCTGCGCCGCGGTAACCGCAGCGCTGGCAGCATCCACGTCGGCGCGGGCATCAGCCACGGCACGCGCAGCGGCCTCAGCCGCGGCCTGCTTCTCCCCCACGGCAGCCTGGGCATCCGAGGCCCCAGCGGCAGCAGCGTCAACATCGGCGGCAGCAGCATCGACTTGAGCCTGCCTTGCAGCGGCGGCCTGCGACGCGGCGCTCACCTTGCCGCCAGCCTGCGCAGCCGCGCCCTGAGCGGCAGAAAGCTCCTGACGAGCCGCATCCACGCCCTGACCAGGATTTGCCAGCGAGTCACACCACGCATTAAGCGCAGCCTCGTATTCGGCAACCGTCATCGGATTGGCGGCATTCGTGTACCATCCTCCAGACTTAGAGAACGTCTGCGCTTGCGTAAGCCAACGGTTCATCGTCCCGCGCGTGCAAACCCCCATGCCCGTCACGGTGTAATCGGGATCGATCACATTCATGTAGTGACCGACTGTATGCACGCTCCCGCCATGCGCAGCAACGTAGCGGTCCACTTCATCACCATGCTGACGATAAAAACCGAAAGCAGCCTTTCCCGTAAGGCCCGTCGCTCCCAGCGTAGCCGCAGCGCGGTCAAAGACGGCCTTTTCCTGATCGACCCACTGGATGAACGGATCGCTTCCGTAGTTCCACGCCACGTTTTCGCCCACGTTGAACTGCTGAGCATGGGCAACCTTGGTGTCGGAGTAGTTCGCATCGGCAATGGCGGTCGCCATCATGTTGTACGTCACCTTGAGCTCGCTCAAGCCGACGCTCTTGCGGTACTCGTTGCACGCCTTGAGCCACACAATTGCTTGCTTCATGTTGGCCAGACTCGTCGCGTCAACCTCCTCGCCCACCTTGGTAAGGCTGGCATATTTGCAGTTGAGAATCAGGTCCGCCGCATCGTCGGCACCCACGCTCTTAAAGAACGCGATGGCGCCCTGGCGGTAGTTTTCCGCCGAGGCATTCGCCGTAGCCTGGGCAGCGTCGAGCTTGGCCTGCGCCTGAGCCACAGCCTGGTCGGCCTGCTGCTTTTGAGCCTTTGCCTGGTCGAGCGCCTTGTCGGCAGCGTTCTTCTCGTCCTTAGCGGCCGAGAGCTTGGCCTGAGCGTCGGCCAGCGCCGCGAGCGCATTGGCATGCTCGGCCTTAGCCTGATCGACGGCGGCGTCTGCCGCGGTCGCAGTAGCCGTGGCAGCGTCCAGCTTGGACTGCGCGTCAGCCGCAGCCTGCTGCTGGACGGCGAGCGCCTGCTGAGCAGCCTGCACCTCACCCTCGGCAGTGGTCGCTTCCTGCGAGGCGGCTGCGAGTTCGCCCTCGCGCTGCGCCTGGACCGACTTGGCGGCCTCCAGCGTGGCAGCAGCGGCGTCCACCTTTGCCTTGGCAGCCTCGTACTCCGGGCCTGCTGCACCCTGTTCGGCTCGATCCAAATCTGCCTTGGCGGCGTCATAGCTCGCCTGAGCGGCATTCACATCCGCGTCGGCTGTATCCTTTGCCTGCTGAGCTGCCGAAAGCTTGTCCTGGGCGTCCTGCTTTTTAGCCACGGCAGCGCCAGCAGCAGCCTGGGCATCCGCAACCCTAGCCTGAGCGTCAGCCGCCCGCTGCTTGGCCTGCGCCAGCTCGCTCGCAGCCTGATCAGCCGCAGCCTGGGCAGCGGCTATGGCCTCGGGCGTTGCATCAGATGCGCCAGCCTGGGCAGCCTCAAGCGCAGTCTGGGCATCGCCTGCCGCCTTTTGGGCGGCAGCCAGAGCTTCGTCCTTGTCCGCCAGGTTCTTCTTAGCGGCACCAAGCGCAGCCTGAGCGTCCTCAAGCGCCTTCACATCTGCATCGGCCTTGTCCCGCGCGGCACCCATCTGCTGCTCCAGCTCGGCCGAAGCTGCAGAAGCGGCAGCGTCGCTTGCACCACGAGCCGCGTCGCAGGCGCTCTGAGCCTGCTGCTGGTTGGCAGTGGCGGCATCGTAAGGAGCGGCCGCCGCATCCAAATCGGCCTTGGCGGCAGCGGCCTTAGCGCGAGCCGCATCGACCGCAGCCTGCAGGTTGGCGACCTTCTGCGCCGCTGACACCGTGCCCGCGCCAGCACTAGCAGCGGCCGCGCTCGTCAACGGGGAAAGCACCGCAGCCGGCTTCCCAGTAGTGTCGGCACCGTTCGCACCCTGCGCCACCGCAGCCAGCGGAGACAGCAGCGACCCGCTCGCCATGGCGATTGTCGCCACGGCAACCGTCGTCATATGCCCGGCGGCCTTCGCCTTACCCACAGCGCCGCCGTTGATGTTCTTATTCACGCTCTTGCTCATTGCCGATTCCTTCCCACGATGAGCTGATGTTTGATACACATAGTCGATCTAACGTGCCCCGCTAAAAAGAGGTGATAACGGGGTAATTAAATCGGAGGAGTTGGAGACAAGCCCACATCCATCAGCGGATGCCGAGCTCATACTCTCGCTCGCGCTCAATATCATTCAGGTACTCATAATCTTCGGAGCTGAGCTCTAAATCATCTTGAGCGAACATGTAGTTCTCAGCCTTAGAACAAATACTGTAACCGCAGATGGTATTGAGAACGATATGGTCGGTATTGTCGTTGTAAAGGGGGAAAATTCTGCTGGTCATGCTCAAGTACCTCTCAACATAAACTGAAAACTCGTTTGCTTGGTCTCTTTTTGAGACCCCATCTGATGTGCTATGGCTGCAGTATATGTTCTCCCCTTTTACAATGCAAGCATAATTTCAAAAAGTTCTAGGAGCGATAATTGCGCAACACCATCACTTGCCGCCACCGCCATCCCCCACCGCGCCCTCACGCGCAGCGCACTCGTTGAGATACTTGACCGGAATCGGCCACACGGACGGAGCCTTATAGCGCGAAAGGCCTATGTTGGCCAGCTGAACCAACAACTCGGACAAATCATCGCCGCCGAGCATCTCAATCGAACGCACGTGAATCGCAGTCGCCATATCCTCCTGGGTGCCGTTGTTGACGCCCACAAAATAGCAAGTCCCGCCCGCGCGCTCGAACGTTCCAATGCCGTAATAAGGCGAGTTGTAGCTCTCGAAAATCTCTTTCTTACGCCCCGCCTTGCCCGCGAGCTGATGCTCGCCCACCAGAGCCATAAAGTTGTTGGAAAACGTCGTCAGTCCCGTATCCCGCACGCGCGCAAGCATAGACCGCCCGTTCGCATGCACGTCAAAGACATAGGCGCCCTTATCGATTTTGCCGTCCGCGGTCAGCAGATCGAGCTCCATCTCGTCCTCGGGACCATCCTCTGCCGAATGTGAGGCATAGTGCATGCCCCCATCCGCGCCAATCGCCAACGTAGCGATACGCGAATCCAGCTCAATCTTGTCCTTTGCTTTATACGGCACATCGACTAAGCCACACACCGTCACCGACTCAATATCCAAAGCGTCAAGATCAAACGCCGCCACTCGCTCGTCGACAACATCCTGCTTTACCAGCAGTTCTTTGAGCATGGCGCCCAGGATCGCCTCTTGCGCATTGCGATCCTTTTGCTTTGGCACCACCTTAAACAGTGGCTCGCACACATCCGGCGTCACGTGCTGTTCCACCACGCCAACATGTAAGGCATAGCCGTCGTCCTCAGCAACCTCATTGGGCACAACGACAAGGTTCAGCGCCCGCGAATCCACGGTCCTTCCGCCATACGATGCGCGAACGCCCCACGAGGAATCGTTAAGTCGATCGGCCAGCCGGCGCGCCACTTCGGCAAGTCCATTACGCGCAAACGACACCACGATTCGCCGCCCCGCCATGCGCTCCGCAACCACGCGCGCGTACTCATCGCCCTTGAGCACCTCGTAGAAACTCTTGCGCGGGTATTCCATGAGCGTCACCCGGGCGAAGTCGCTGTAACGGCGTTCGAGAATCTGCAGCTCTCGATACAGAATGCCCTTCTTGGTATAGGCGACCTTGTCCGCCTGGGCCGAGAACGTCAGATCACGGCGCTTGGACGGCTTGTCGCCCCTGGCGCGACGCAGGATGTACTCGTCTTTTTGTTCGTGGGCAAGCACCATCGTCGCCACGGGCGATAGCCTGTAGCCCACTTGGCTCTTAATCTTCTCGAGCTCTTTCTCGTCACCTTGTGCCCTGCCAATAAGCACACGGCGCTTGGTAAACGTTCGAATCTTAAGATCGAAGGTGCAATCCTCATCAATAACGATTTCAACCGTTTCGATCTTGGCAGGTCCCCTTCCGTCGCTTTCGACAGCATCGCGGCGGGCACCCTTGGCGCTAATGACATACAGGTGCCCGGTGTCATTGGGAACCTCGTCCTCAATCCCCTCAAACTGAGAGCAGGAGTTGAACAGCAAACGGAGTGCAACGTAATCGTCCAACTCGTTCCAATTAGCTTTAATCGGAACCACCTGCTCCTGATAAAGCGAGGCATTAAGATCGCCCGTCTGCGCGCCCGCCTTAACCATCAAAAAGACGCGGTTGTCTGCAAGCTGAGTGAGCGCGACGACCTTGCCCGTCTGGCACACATCGGCCATAAAGTTCGCCACGGCATGCTTACCAGCATCGCCCACATTGCACCAAAAGACCGAGTAGCGCTCCTCGGCAGCAGCGGCATCGAGTTGCAACACGAGCTCTGATACGGCGATGTCTCCCAGACCGCACGGCTGGTTATGCTTCGATTGCACGACGAACCGCCTCCATCATCTCCAGATTGATTGCGCCGTCAGCGGCCATATAAGGAACGGAGAACACAGTCCCTTCGGCGTCGAGTGCCTTGGGCGCGCACTCAAGCGCTGCCTCATCAGCCAAAACGTTGACGATCAGCAGGCGTTTCGCCCCAACCTTTTGAGCCTTCGCCCTAAAGCGCTCGGCATCCGACGCCTCGCGACCGTCTCGAACATAAGCGATATAGGCACCGATGCGATAGTGCTTAAAGTCGATCCACACCCCGGTCTTGTTGCCGGCGGCATCGAGCACCTCAAAGTCGCCGCCCGTCTCGGCATGGGCAGCATCGCCACGCGTAAGCGAATAACGGCCGTCGTAATATGCCTCAAAGATTGCCCTTCCGGCAGATTCTCCCAGCTCACCCAGGTAGACCGCCTGGAACATATAGGGCGTCATGTGTGCCGTTGCCGCCGGTTGCAGCGTCGAAGGCACCCCGTCACGAGACCAGCGCTCGCGCACCTCACGAATCGAAAGCAGCTCGGGCACACGGGCAGCCGCCTGGCTTACCTGGCGAACCTTTGCGCCCTTATAGCCCGCGCTGCAGCGGCAATAGTCCTCCAGACGAGCGGAAATTTGCTCGACGGGCTCACCATCGTAGTTAGGGAATTCAAAACGTGGCACCTTGCATGCCCCGCCTTCTGCATAGGCATAGCCATTTGCAGCATGCGACATGCGCAGCGCGGTACTCCGGCGCTCTGGGTATTGCGCGAGATCTTCCCATGGCAGGCAAAAATGATGCAGGTAAAAGTCGCGCTCGCCATCAAAAGCAGCGAGATCTTCGTCCCCGGCGTTTAGCGAGGTAACTTTCCACGCCAGCTTTTCGTGCTTTTGCTTGGCAAGGTTGTTCCTAAAGGCGGCAAGGTTCTGCTGCTTAACGGCAGCGTGTTCCTTGTTGTCCGTCATATGGTTGTTGGCAGCGGCGCAGGCACCAACCACCTGCTCAAGCTCGTAGCCCATCGGCAAATCATGCAAGAACGAAAAGTTGCAATCGTTCGCAATCTCGCGGTCGAGCATCACCTGCACGCAAGGCATCTTTACACTCGTGCGCATCAGGCGACCCACAGCCTGTGCCACAATGCGAGCGCCTTCGACCTGATAAGAGAGGGTGTCGCGCACCGGCAGGCTCTTATTAACGCCAGATAGAAGCATCCGTACGTTCCGGCGCTTTTGAGTAAACGGAACCTCGCCGCGCGCTACCAGTTCCTCCTGCTCCACCACGCCAAGTAGCGCCTGCTGGACAAACTTATTTGAGTTGATCTCCACTCCCCAGGTCAAACGACTTGTGGGCGACTCGATATATAAGAAATCAAGATCCATCTTGGGGCGACGGTCGACATTTTCAAAGCCGCAATCGACCTGATGAACCATGTCGCACAGATTCTCCGGCACCTTGTATTTGAGATTCTTGGAAAAGCCACCTGCCGAAAGATTGATAAACATCAGGGTCGGCTGGCCCAGCTCGAGACGTTTTTGAGCGCCACGCCAACCTGCATCCCATTCCGCAGCGTTAAAGCACGGCACCATGTCCTTGGCGGCCTCAAGCGATTTCTCGTACGACATCTCGGGGCACTTGATGTTTCTAATCACCAGCTCCGCGACAATCTCGCGCGCAAGATCCAGCGCCAGACTATTGAATTCGCCATGGTTTCCCATGTGGCGCGTGGTAAAAACGGCTCCCGCCCGTTGCTCGTTACGCGCCACACCACGGGCCCAAGTACTCACGGCAACAAGCGTCTTGCTCAGGCGCTTCAGCTCAAACTCGATGCTCTTGGCGTCGCTCACGCCCACCCTGTCAGCAATCTTTAAGCGCAAGCGCACCGCAAGTCCCTCACTCACGCCAATCCCGTCAAAGAACCGCATCGCGCGCTCGTACACCTCGTCGGGCGACACAATGATGCCGCCAAAGGCGCCGCCTGCCAGCGCGACCATGCCGGCAATTTCCTTGGACTCATCCACCCAGGCAATATCGACGTCGTACTCCTTCGCAGCCTGTTTGTTAAACAGCTTAGTCTGTCGCACGATTTCCTGGTTGAGCTCGCCAATCCAAGCGTCCTTGCGAACCACGCCATGAACCTCGTCAAGGTAATCGAGGTTGAAGTTTTTGACGGTCGGCGCACTCCATGTTGCGCTCATGCACACGCAAGGCGCTTTGGCGGCAATGGAGGCAAGGTATGCCTCGGGCATGCGCTCAATGCCGTGGCTGGTTAGGTACGTGGTAAACATGTGCTCGATGGTGGTTTCCATCACTAGATAATCGACACCACGCGCATACATCGAGTCGTCGGCGGCATCGATCTCGTCATTCTTGCGATCTTTAAAGAACAGCGCCAGCATCAACGAATCCCAAAAATACTTCTCGCTGGTCTGGTTGTTCCTAATGCCCAGGGCATCGATGATGTTCTTGCGCGAAAGGTCGTCCTTGTACGAAAGACCTCCGTAGTACAGGCTGTCCATAAGTGTGGCGCAGCGGGCAAGATGACCCACCACCATCCTAACGACGCCACGCGCACGACGAACCGCCTTGTTAACGGTTTGCTGCCCATCCGCCCCATGGGCCGTAATCATATTGTGGGTACCGCCCTCATTGGGCTTGTAGCGCAACGGATTCGCCGAGTTGTCACCCACCGAAATATCGTCACTACCAAACAGGTGTCGACCGGAGAGCTGCTCTTCTTTCGCCTCGTCAGACAGCGCAAAAGGCGGGCGCAGTTTCATTTCCTTAATACAAGAGGCAAGTGCCTTTTGAATTTTCTTGGCATCCTTGGCGATTTCTTCGGCGGCTTCTTCTACGCTCGCTCGCGAAACCCTGTTCCTCTCGGCATTCGACCCCTTGTGATCGCCCGACGTGGAAGCGTGCGTGTAGACCGCCATCCATTGATCTCGATTCCCCAGTAGCAAGGGATCCACCACACCGCCGTTAAAATGACGATCGAGGATACGCAGAACCTCGTCCGGCTGAAACGTCACGGGATCGTCTGTCAGCGTCGACAGTATGTCGGCCTTCATGTGGTCGATTTCATCAAAGATAAACAGGCCCTTCTCGGCAGCCATTGCGTTAAAGAGCACAATGCCTGCACCGGTCACTGTATCGATCCTATTGACGAGCTTTTGAGGCGTGCACGCAATCACATGCGGCATGCTCTTGTCATTGAGCAGGGCAGACGGCCAAATCTGAGGGATCACCTCCATACCGCGCGTGACGTTTTTAAGCTCGTGGCTCACAGCCCAACGCAAGCTCGCGTCCGCCGACGATAGCTTCTCGCGAAGGGCGGGGGTCAAACGGTCTGCAACACCTCCCAGGCGATTTCGAGTGTCAAGGATGCCCAAGAGGTCATCGGCGATCTCCATCGCGTTGCGCCATGCGCGCTTAA
Source organism: uncultured Collinsella sp. (assembly GCA_902496845.1). Lineage (GTDB taxonomy): Bacteria > Actinomycetota > Coriobacteriia > Coriobacteriales > Coriobacteriaceae > Collinsella. The sequence continues at coordinate 16,504 of CABVCJ010000007.1, read as the reverse complement.
TGATGCGATGAGAGCTCTCGTCGTCTGCCTCGATGGGACACGGGATGTCACGCACGCCCACAGCGCCCTTGCCACGCGTAGTCTCAATCCAACGCAGGATGTTTTCGCCCGCGCGCGGAAGATCGAACACGATGTGCTGCACGACATCGCCATCCATGCCCTGGTCAACCAGCAATTTGCGCACGCCTGCAACGTAGTTGTCACGGTTGTCCTTACCCGGCACCACAAACACCAGATAACGACGGCCCGGGCACTTGTTAAAACAGCCCGAATCGTCCCAGCCACCGGCAATCAGGTCGGCCGTGACCTGCTCGGCCGTATAATTTTTACCCGATCCCGTCGTGGCGCCCAAAAAGTACAGGCCATTGTTGTCCTGATCCTTGGGGGCAAACAGCGCACGCTCAAAAAACTCGCGCATCGCCTTTTGACGTGCAAGATAGGGAGCGAGCTCCTTGTCGTCCGCAGACGACGGATTCGATTGACAGTTGAGATCCCACGTAGCCATGGTCAAACCTCCGATTTAGTTGTTACATGTGTTGGATACCATCCCGTGCGGACAAAAACTCACGCAGGGCGGTCAAGGCGGCGGCGTCCATGCCGCTTGAGAGAAGAAAGAAAGGAAAGAGGAGCAGTCCGCGATTACTCGCACGAAGCGAGCAGGTTCTTAAGATCGCACTCCAACGCCTCGCGCTCTTTAGCATCGATCACTGCAAGGGCAGCACGCATCAGGGATGCATCGGCGGCAGACTCCTGAACCTGGTCGGGGCGCTTGCTAAAGCTTTTCCCGGCAACCTGCCGATCGGTCACGCCGTTCAGCGCAGTGGCTAAAGAGTGTCATCGGACTTTGCACTGGCCTTGGCCGCCTCTTCGCCCGCGATCAGGTCTTCAACCGTTGTATACGCATTGAACGTAGCATCCTCGATCTTTTCCAAAACATCAGGGTCGCAAGTGCCCCAAGCTTCTTCGAGGACTCGAGCCAAGCCCCAAGCAGCGCTGAGCAGGACGCCAACGTCCTTTAGATCTAAATGATCGACCGAAAAGGGACAGTCATCGCGCTCCAGTAGATAGGTGTCAACAGCGCCAATTGCCTCAACCACGTACTTCTCAAGATCGGGATGGGGATGGCAGGCACAGAGTGCCTTGTACGGATCGGTTGGCTCGATCCAATACAGCATCGTCGCACTCTCGCATTCTTCAAGTGGAAGCCGCTCAACCGCCTTCTCCCAACTTTCATACCAATAATCGACATCGCTGTCCGTCAGCGACCTGCAAAGATCAATCGCCGCAGAAACAGTCGCACATGAATATCTATAACTGGCGTCTTTCCTAAAATCATCATTGAGCTCGTCGTCGCCAGACAGCCTCGCCTCCATGATCAGGAACGGGCCGTCATCATCTGTAATGCTCATGGGATAGTTGTCACATTCGTAGTACGGATACATTTTGTCTCCAATCAACCATTCGGACACATTAACAAGCAATATCGAAACCGCGCTCACGCGGAGGGTTGTCGCCATCGATCCATTCGAGCCCGTCGTACTCATCGATTCCTACATCGGGGATTGACGACCATCTGAACTCGAAACCAAGCTGGTCAAGCTCATCGACTCGCTCATGGATTACTCCGTACGCATCCAGCGCATTCTCGAAATCCTCCGAAGACGCGTAGCCGTGCTCGCACTGCTTGCGAATCTGGTGCAAACGACCCATGGCGGCAGCGATGATCTCGCGAAGAGCGATAACCTCGCGCTCACATACATCGATGTTTCCTTTGTTGAGCTTGATGCAATCGGGCATAACGGCCTCCCTGGTTTTAAGCCTTTTCGCTTGATTCCATTGAACAGCCGCAAACAGCCGCGTAATATGACTTTTATCGCGATTTAAATTTTGGCTGTTTGGAGCATCGATGCTTGAGTCCGAAAAAGAACCGTTTAGCTGGGGTTTTGAGGCTGGCTTTCTTCGCTCTCCCGTCAATCCCCGCATGCTTCTTCTTAACAGAACGCCAGAGATTGATTGCGCCGATGACGGAAACGCAACCGGCAATGCAAGCGCATGGAGTCTCGTCTCCATAGCCAACGACCTATTACGCGTCGACTTAAGCTGGCTTTTCAACGAGATTGGGGGCCACTTTCGTGAGCGAGCAAAATTGCGCTTTTACATCGATTTACAGAACGCCATTCGGCAGTCCCCTGCTCCCCCCAATACGCAGCACGCTTCGATGGACCACGCAGCCGAGTCAGACCATGACGACTGGCTCGATCCAGACGATTCCGACCAAGAGTCCGCACAAGCTGAATTGAACGAAGTCGAAATCGAAGTCAACCTTCAAAAACAAAAGGAACGCGATCTCGATTTCTTTGCTCCGGTATTCGATAAAGCCATTACGCGCCATGCGCACGGAGAGATATCTGGCATGGCCAGATATCTCCTTGAAAGTGTCTGCAGGCAGTGTGTCATGAACATCACAGCGATTCCCGACTATCGCTATTACGACTGCTGGATGACCAACAACGCTATTGAGTGCAACGAAATCAACCGCCTGTACCGCGCGGTGATCACAACATCGGGCCAACTCAACAACCAAGAAATGGCATCCCTCTTCAGCTCCTATCTCAAGCTCGAGTCGAACGACATGGACATTACAACTACCAACGGCGACACCGAGCTAACAGAACCGGCACCGTATAACCGCGACAATCCAAGAGGCAAATATCCAAAGGTCAACTCGCAGATAGAAACAGCTTGCGTTTGCACCAATACCGATCTCTTTCGAGCGCTTCTCATTGTTTTTTATCAGGAATGTCTGGAGCTTGCCCCGCTGCTTAAAAACACCGAGGCGCCTAACCTGCTCGCGCAAAACGAAGAGTTTTTCCCAGCCGCCATCAAAACAAGCGACCCGCGGCAATTTCGATTATTCGATGAGCAGCTGCCGGCAATCATCCGCTTTGGCGACGCTTTTGCATACGCAGCCAAAAAGCACTTGCCCGGAAACGAAACGGCTCAAAAGCTCGAAGAACATTTGAACGATATAAAACGCATGAATAGTGCCCCCTTTATGCAGGCGTTTCGCAAGAACTATCTCGAGGCTATGCGCGAGAACCAAATCTACGCAAATGGAGACTTCCATGCATATGCAGAGCTTAACGACCAGGAAAACCTCAATAGGCTCGTAAGGCTTCAAGCTGTTATTGCAAAGGCAGGAGAGCTTTATTTCACCGAAGAGGAATGCTCCTTTGCAAGCCTTTATGCCCGCATCCTCCACGAGCTGCTGCTGTGCGGCATAATGCCGATAACATGCCAAACCTGCGGTTCGCTCTTTTTTCCGACCGGTCCCAACAGCAAGTACTGCGATCGATATAACGCGGCAACCAAGCTCTATTGCAACCCGCGACACAACGCCAAAAAACATCTTGGTCGCAAATCACCCCGCGATGTCGCACTCAATATACGGAGAAAAGCCGACACGGCATACGAAAAGGGTTTAACGGATTGTGCCCACTATTTTGACAACCTTCGCAATTTTGTTCTCGATGGTCTTGGCCCAACATACCAAGCAAGTGACCTAATTTCCGACGAGCTCTATGCGGCATGGCTGTCTATCGTCAACCAGCCCAATTGCAGGTCAAAAATCAGGCGACCAGATAGGACCGGTTTCCCATACCCCGTACTGTGGTACGGATTCATCCTCGATGGCATACAGTATGTACAAGTCGAGTTTCCCGAAGCCGAGTACCCGGCGCTTTTTGAACGCTTGAGCCAGCTCGCCGAAAGCCCGCAATCAAAGTGCACGCTGGAGCACAAGGGACCCGGCGAGCATCCATACAGCTCATGGCTTATCAAGTTATACGAGTTGTTGGAGATCATTGCGCAAATTAATAGCGCCGACCAGGTGGCAAAGCCCATTCCATTGCTTGGAATAGATAGGGACGATTGTGTCTCGACCGACCCGACCGCCCAAGGCACGCGGAGCGCGCCCGACGCATACGTCTACAGCACCGGCACGTTAGATGGCCTTAGCTTTACCGTGTATACGAAGGGATATGACCCGGAAAAGCGGGAACGAGCCTGATGTAGCGGCTTCGAGCGAAGCCGCCGGCCACGGGGTGGCACCGGGGCGCGGACGCCGCGGGCCATTGGGAGCAACCCTCCTCCGCTACCTGCGCGACGTGGCAGCGCCGCTGCGTCGTCCCTGTCGCCGAACATCGTCCTGAAGGCGCGGGCGGGTGTCCATGAACAGCCGCGCCCGCACTAGCCTGGGGGGCAGCCGCCCCGCCACCAGCAGTGCGCCGGCACGCCTCGGCACCGCCAGGGTCTCCGCCTCCACGGGCAGGGCAACTTTCTCGATGACCTCGGCAGAGCACACGCCCGACAGGTCAACCCCGTTGTAGACGATTGGCCTCATGCGTTGCCCCTCGCGCGCCCGTAGGTGTTACCGCTACTCTGAAAATGACCAGATGATCACCCAACAATCTTTGGCGAGTGGGGGCTGAACGCATCGTTGCCGTTCTGTTCATCCACCGCCCTGCGCCCCAGGCTTAAGGGTTCTGCCGCGTCATCTTCCACCCGCACGGACAGGACATAGTAGAAGTCGGCACCCTGATTCCCACGATCCCGCACGTAGCCAAGGTCGGCCAGGCGGTCGGCCAGCTCGTCCCTCGAAACCAGCTCATTCGAGGTTATGCGACACGCCACAGGCTCGATCTCGTAGGTGTTCGTCTGGCTTATGGCGTTCCGATAGAAGCGGAACCACGACGTGCGGAAGAGATCCTTATGGTGCGAGTAGACATGCCCGTCCTTAATGGCATAGAAGTAGAAGAGAAAGCGCCCGCCCTTGCGGAGCCTGCCGCTGCTTTCGAGAAAGTGATAGTAGTCATCGGGAGAGTCCCCTCGAATGTAGCCAATCACGAACGATTCGCCACCATGCCCGTAGGAGTCGCTATCTGTCTTGCCCGCGCTTGGAGGCTCAGCCACAACCATTTCGGTGAAGTAGCTCAGCCGGTTCAGCCGCGTATTGCTTGCCGTGTTCTCGCCGATGACCTTCTCTATGAAATCGCGCAACGCATTCTCTGCCGTCCTGCTGATGCTCGGCTTCATGGCGAAAGCGCCGACACCCGGCAAAATCTCCTCGAAGAGCCGGAATTGGCCCTTCTCGCCCGTTTCGCCCGAACCCGGATAAAGCACGTAGCTGCCAACCGTGCGCCGTATCGCGTCGTTGTACGTGTGCATCTTCAGCAGGTCACCGCGCTTGTAGGTGTTCGTGGTGGAGGCCGCCTTCTCCTCGTTAAGTTCCTCGCGCTCTGCCTCCTCGGTGCCCACATCCTTGCCGACAAGCCCCGTCAAGTCGGTGATGCGGTACTTGGCGTCGAAGTGGACGAATGCAACCGCTCCATCTTGCACTGCGGCTCGCTCGTTTGTATAAGCATCCGGGAATATCGCGAGCGTGTAGTCGGGTCTGAACGGTCTCGAGTACGAACCCTCGTAACGAGTGGCATGAAAGTCACGGGGCGAGAAGGTGCGGTTGTAGTAGAGGTTTACCTTCGCGCCGCACTGCGCAATCTGGAATGACTGGCAGGAGCGTACGCCCTGCTTGAGGGATATTGACAGCCCACCGTCGGGATTCGTCCCGATAAATGGGTGGTCATCGGTGCTTATCGGCTCGCACCCCTCGATCCCCCTTACGATGTCGTACAGCTCAAAGAAGATCCAGTACTCGTAGAGGAGGGCCACATTCTTCGATTCGCCCTCGTAGATGTCATCCTTGCCCTTCCAGTCGAGCTGCAGCGCCATATCGAGCATGGAATATGCGAAGAAGATCTGCGAGTATCCCTCGCGCTTCTGCAACACCTGGTTGTTCTGAGGCATCATCTGCAGGGTGCCGACATCGTCGAAGAAGGCGTCGCTGAGTATCGTATCCAGCATGGCGTGCAGCGCGGCGGCTTCGCGATAACACTCCGTCTGCCGAGTATCGCCCTTCTCGGCATCCAGGACAGTCATCAGAGAGGTGCAGATCCGGTCAATCTCATGCAGGGCAAATTTCACAAACCGATTGGCGGGCGTGTCGAGCAGGTCGTACTTGCGCGTGACGCTGACCATCTGGGGGAGGTAGACGCCTCCCGCATCGCCGCCGCAGTTCAAGCGCGTCCACATCCGGCTGTTCGAGAAGGGGTTCGTATAAAACCTCCGGGACGGCATGCCAGCCCCAACCGACCGCAGCTCGTCCTCGTGATCCAGCGTCCTATCAGGGTTCCTCTTTATCGCCTCGAAGAGGGCTTGGAGGTTCGGTTCGTAGCAGAACTGCCGCAGGAAGACGAACTGCTCAAGCAGCGTCTCGCGATTCTCGTCGGCTTGCTTGTAAACGTTCGACGTGGAGCCCGAGTAGTCAAGGAGCAGCGCAGCGCACCTTGCGGCAAGCTCCTCGGTGAGCTCGATGTAATCGTCTTCATAGCCAATCTTGAGCGGGACGACTTCGAACTGTAGCATCGGCGCATCAGCTTCCTCGCCGAATCGAATCCTCGAACGCCCGAGATAGTTCACGAACTGGAAGGTGACACTATTGCCGTTTCTGTCGCACCTGATATTCTTGCCTTCGTTTTGGAACGAGGCGCGAGGATGCAGGCCACCATCAGGGGTCCGCTCGTATTCGAGCACATAACATGTGGTTTCGTTGATTCGAAGCGTGGGACTCCCGTCAAGACCGTCCTTGACGGCGAAGGCTGGTGTTGAACCAGCGCCATTCTGGGATGCTTCCGGCTTGAGACCGAAACACGTCAGCCCGGTTAGCCCGGTCTGCTGTTCCTCGTCCCAATCGACTCGGTCATGCGCACCGCTCTGGTAGAGCCTGGCTATTGTTCTTCCATCCGCCGCAAAGCGGATTGCGCCGATGCTGCCGTCCATAGGCTAGATGAAGCTCGCATACTGCACGTTATCGAGTTTCGCTGCCATCTGGCTTATCTTAACGGAGCTCAGCTCGCCATCGCATATGTCTTTCAGGCTTTTAAGCAGATTGCCGATCTCACGCTTGTTACCATGGAGCTTCGGCAGCACCTTCTGGACAATCTGCTCATCGACGGAACGCTCGAGTTCGTAGTTCTCGCCGTCAAGCTCGTGCGCGGCATTAACGTACATTCGCACTTCGCGCACGGTGCGGAAGGCAAACTCATAGCCGCATTTCTCCAGCTCTTCATACAGCTTGCCGAACTTCTCGAAGATGGCGTTAGCATCATCTTCGCTGATGTAATTGGCTCCCTCCCATATGTCCTTGGCGAGACGCAGAAAAGCCTGGGGGACGCCGGAAGCTGCGACGGCAACGTCCGGCGCATCCTCGATGGCTTTGAACCCTGCGAGGACTTCGGCCTTCGACGGCTTGAACTCTATGACGTTTGCCCTGTCGAGCACCTTGGGGCTAAACATGTAAGTGGTCTCATCGATGTTCACGGTGCCGACAACGAACAGGTTCTGCGGATAGGGCAGCCTGCCAGCACCGCCATCGCCGTACCCATCAAGCACGATGAGGTTATCCTCGCCGATGGTCTCCATGTGGCTGAGGAAGTCTGAGAAATACCGCTCGACATGGCTCAGGTTCATCTCGTCGAGGATGAGGAAATACGGAACCTCGGGGTTAGCGTTGGCCCGTTCGATGAGTCTCAGTATGCCGGTCTCTTCGTACGCGCCTTTGCCGCCGTCTGCAATCGGGTTGAAGAAGCCCAGCACCTTGGTGTTGTCGGTCCAGTCGGCACCGACCGGGACGAGCAACCAGTTTGGCTCCCCGTCTTCATCCAAGACCTCAAGGTACTTTGCAAAACGCTTGGAAATCCGCGTCTTGCCTGTTCCGCTGTTGCCAGCAAGGATGACAAAGGGCTTTGCCAGTAGTGACGTGATGTAGCGCCTGGAGAAGTCGGTTTTAAATTCAGCTGGAAGGTTGTTTAGCTGAAAAGTCCTCTTCTCTCTGCTTGATGCTTTCGATGAATTCTTTGCAGCAAGGTCGATTAGTTGATGCATTGCGGGCAGCACGTCATCGCCTTGTTCGTAGTCGATGCCCTCTTCGGCAATCAATTGGCTCGCTATGAGGTTTCGCATGAACTCAGCCACGCTGTAATCAAACTCAAGTTTCCCTGCGTAAACGTCAGCGAAATACTTGAATGCCGTGGTCAGGCTACCAGCCCTCATCTTGCATCCGCGATTGCAAAGGGCAATAAGATCGTCAATTCTCGACTTGTAGTCGTAATCTATCGCACCCGAAAACTGCCCGTCTTTGTATCTGCTTCCAGTGGCGAAGAAGAGTTTCGTTAGCTCCAAGATATATGCATCTTCGGAGACGCCCACAGGCTTTACTTCGGCTGCATCCATCCAGAATGTCCTTTCCGCAAAACCGTCCTCTTGCAACGGCGATGAATCGTTTACTTTGCCCGTCACTGGCAACAACAGCAGTGCGGCAAACAAGTTGCCGACATTTGGACGCTTTGCCCCGTCTCCTTGTATTTGCACACGTACTTTTCCGCCTTTTTTTGCAACGGGATAACGCGTGCCAAGGGAGACAACTTGCCCAGTAGAGGGTACGACTACTTCCAAGATGATTGCGTGTCCGATAATGTCAACTGCAGTCAGCGTATCCCCGTTTGCAAGAGAGCCTGAACCTTTGAGTTCGTACTGTCCAGCACCACCTTGTCCAACTGTTCTCCCGCGAACGGATAGCGTATTCTCGCTATATATAGAATTCGGAATGGGATAGCTCAAATTCCATTCATCGACAAAGGACATGGCAACCACCACAATTAATCTGCTGCATAGTCAGCTATGCATCTAGCAACGTACTCAGCAAGCTTAACTGGCACGGCATTGCCAATCGCCTGCTCAATGTCTGTCTTGGACCCGACAAACTCAAACTCTTCGGGGAAGGTTTGCAGATAGCTGCGCTCCTTGTATGTTAAGGCTCTCACACCTTCAGAAATATCAGCCTTGTCGGCATGATGCCTCTTATATGCTGGCGGTATCGGACGGTTGGTGCCTCGTACCGTTACCGCTGGCTCGTCAATCGTGAAGACGCCCCTACGCTGGAAGTTGCGTGGATGCATGTAGAAGTATTGCGTGCCGAGCGAATCGCCAAGGTAATCCCTGACGGTCATCTGCTTGTCGCTCAGCCTTGAATCCAAGAGTTCGCCGAGAAAGTCATCTTTATCACCAAGATGACCGACAAGGATAAAGCGCCTGCGAATCTGAGGCACACCACATAGACTGGCGTTGAGGACGCGCCTCGTGAGACCGTATCCAGCATTGCGGAATATTTCCAGCGCCTCGGGCAGGACGTCCATCCGCTCGATATTGTAAACATTCTCCATGACGAACCACTCGGGTCTGACGTCCCGAACTATCTCAGCATATCGGATGGTGAGATTGGCCCTTTTGCCGCGCTGTCTGGCGCCCGCAATGGAGAAGTCCTGGCAAGGGGGGCCACCGATTATCATCGACGGCGAATACTCTTCAATTTTCGGGACCGCTTCCGCATCGTAAAGATCGTATTTGAATGCCGGGTGGTCGAAGTTTGCCGAATAGATGTCGACAGCCGCCTGCCAGTTATCAAACGCCGCCTTTATGTTGAAGCCCGCATTCTGGAATCCGAGCGACATACCGCCGCATCCCGAGAAAAGATCAACGCAGTCCATCGCTCACATCCCTCCTGTACTCTAGTAGCGCTCGTGCAACGTAGGTGGCAAGGTTTACCGGTACGGCGTTGCCCACCATCTGGTTGATATCCGTCTTACTCCCAAAGAACTTGAAAGACTCCGGGAAAGTCTGGATCCTACTGCGTTCCTTTGGAGTCAAGCACCGGGCTTGACTGAGGTCCGCCGCGTCGTTGGGGTGAAGCTTGTAGTTCGGCGGTATCGGCCTGTCCACACCACGAATAGTGACCGAGGGCTCGTCGATGCTGAAGATGGCCCGCCTCGTGTAGCTTCGCGGAATCCTGAAGTAGTAATCAATTCCAAGCTCGTTACCGAGATACTCACGAATTGTCATCTGATGGTCAGAAAGGCCCTTCTCAAGATATGGGTCGAGGAACCCGTCGGGCGCCCCAAGGCATCCGATCAAGAAGTATCTCTTGCGAGCTTGGGGGACCCCGCACAGGCTTGCATCCATCACTCGCCCACTCAAGCCATAACCCTGCGCTTTGAGGGTGGCCCGAATCGCTTCCATGGATTTGCTCGTTCGAACGCGTGGGACGTTCTCCATAACGATGAAGCGAGGCTTGCACCTCGCGATGATCTCGGCATATCTAACAGAGAGGATTGCGCGCCCACCATCCTCGGATCTCTTGCCGGCCTGCGAGAAATCCTGACAAGGAGGCCCGCCGATGATGATATCCGGAGCGAAGCCGGCAACTTCCTCGGATACGGAAACGTCGGAGAGATCCCTTTTGAAAACAGGATGCTGGAAGTTAGCGCGATAGACATCAATGGCAGCGTCCCAATTGTCGTAGGCAGCCACAACATTGACGCCAGCCTTTTCGAAGCCGAGGGACATTCCGCCGCAGCCGGCGAAAAGGTCAACTGCCGTTATGTTCCTCTCGTTTTCCACGCGCTCGGTCTCCATTTCGATAGATACAGACAAATAAATAATTATAATTCCGTTTCTTCCAACATGCTTCAAGATCAGTCGGCAACAGAACAAATCCAGTTGTAACGCTTCGCCCGGACAAGAATCGCTCGTGCTCGATTCGAGCTTATTGCCGCCCAGCAGGGCAACCACTGTCGCGTGCTCGCCCGTCAGAGGCCGTCCGCGCCGCATCCGCGTCCGCTCCGGATGCCGCGCCGGGTCGGTCGTGCCGCGGACCGTCCCTCGCGGCACGCACCCTCCGCTCCCGCGAAAACCCGTTCAACACAAAGGCTTTTAGGTATAGCCTTATTGCTGTACGCCACGAAGTTCCCGCCCACTCACGCCCTCGCTGCCAAACGAATACGCATCCCTCTCTCTTCTATGGATGCAACGCTGCCGAAATATAAATCGACTCATGCGATCGCTCTCCGACCTCAGCTGAAACGTTTCAGAGCGCAACAATCTTGAACCTCGATCCACCCTCCAGACAAACCTCCTCAGTTCATCCATTACTATCGAAAAGATCTTCCATGAATTTTGACGGCCTGTTTCAGCTGTAATGGAAATAAAAACCAGCTTTTCGAAGTCGGCGCCGCAACCAGGCAAGCATTTCCGAAATCGCAGCATCACATCGCTCGATATAAGTAATTTGCTACTGGTGCAACGGCCCCGAGCACCGTTCCCGCGCGACTCTATCGCAAATACGTTGCTTAGAACAGGGCACTGCCACATTTCAGCAAGCCAATCCGAATCCTCGTTTGGTCGGGAGATAGTCCAATTACCCTTTAAATATCATATCGTTGTGGTATTCAATAAACTCAGCTCGTGGGGCAAATCGCTTCGGAAGCGTAATCGGCTCTCCGTTGTAGCGCCACAAATTTACCGCTTCCTTGAAAGTAGCGGCAGGCTAAACGAGGGCGGTGAGTTCCTTTTCTACTTCTACGCCATTAAGGACGGGCACGTGTACTCCCATCATAAAGATCTCTTTCGTACGACCCATTTCCGCTTCTACAGGAACGCAATCAGCGAGACAAACACTTACGAACTTGAACCCGTGCTTTGCAAGGTGAAGACTAACGAGCTGGTTTCGAGAGACGAACTAGCCGACCGGCTGGCCGCCATTGGTTACGAGCGGAATCGTGGGAGCCAGGGGGCGGACTTCCACTACGTGCTTAGCGTGGAGGTCGAGAACGCTGCAGTTGTGCCGTTGAGTCTCGCGTGCGGATTGGTCGACGGGCAGAACGGCAACGATGCTTTCAGCCCGCACTCGCCGAAGTTGGTGGGATAACATTTCACGAGCATGTCGATTGGTACAGGAGGAAAGATTATGGACGAGAGAATCAAATCGATAATCCACAAAGCTGTTGATGATGCCGGGCGTTATCCGTTTCTCTTCATCGGCTCTGGCCTCTCCCGTCGTTACTGCGGCACGCCGGGATGGGAGGGGCTGCTTTCGGATATCTGCGCCGAGGTGCTTGACGACCCATATGCCTTCGCGCGCTTCAAGAGCCAGGCGAAGATTGCTGTCCAGAACGGCGAGGTCGAGTCCGAACTGCCGTACGTTGCCACGCTCATGGAAAGCGAAGTAAACCACGAGCTCTTTGCATCGGATGAATTCGCTGCCTTCCGCGAAGGTCACAGTGACGAGCTTACCGGGGACGCTTCGCCCATGAAGATCTACGTCGCAGATAAGATCGCGAGAGCTCGTCTCGTCGAGAGCGCCGAAACTGAGAAGCTGGCGAAGGCGGGCAGGGAAAAAGTTGCCGGCATCATCACCACGAATTATGACTGTATGTGTGAGACCCTATTCCCTGGTTTCACGACCTACGTCGGAGAAAGCGACCTCCTGTTCTCTGACCAGGCTTTCTCTCAGGAGATATACAAGATCCATGGCTCAGTCTCGAGGGCGGGAAGCATCGTCCTGACCAGCGCTGACTATGCGGAGTTCGCGCAGAAGAGGAAGTATCTCTCGGCGAAGCTGCTCACCCTCTTCGTCGAGTATCCCGTCATCTTCCTCGGTTATTCGATTCAAGACGAGAACATCAGGTCGATACTGGGTGACATCTGCGAATGCCTACCAGATGACAAGCTCAAACGGCTGGGCAAGCGGCTCATCTTCGTTCAGCACGCAACCGACACCTCTGTTGGCGAGATTGCTATGAGTTTCGGTGGCCGTACGCTTTCGATGACGAAGATCACCACGGATGACTTCGAGTCGATCTACGATGCGATGCGCAGCTTCCGGAAAATGTATAGCACGCGATTTATCCGCGAGTTGAGGGGCAGCGTGTTCAGGCTTGCGGAGCATATCGACCCGAGTTCCGACATCATCGTCTCAGGGATAGACAATGTCCTCAACGACCTTGACCCGGACCAGAAGATCGTCATCGGCCTGTCGGTGTCACCAAGTAGCATCGGAAAGCCGATTTCACCTGAAGATATCTTCGAGGACATCGTGCTCGATAACCTTCGCTATGACCCAAAGTTCATCGTCGAGAACTACCTCAACATGTACGTGCGCCAACGGCCCAACAACATGCCTGTCTTCAAGTACACGCGCGGACTCGGTGGAGAGGTCGGTAAGGACATAGCGACTTATCTCCCAACGCTCACCTCGATTGATAGCTATCGAAGCGAAACGTTCCGCAAATCGATGCCTGCGACTCGTCGCAGATTCGAAGGGTCGCTGAGCATAAAGGGCCTTGCGAATGCATGCGCGCCAAAGAGCCCGTTCGCGTTCATCCCGTGCCTTTCAGAGGAAGAGATGGACGTCGACGACTTGGAAGCGTTGCTGAAGCGGGCACTGGCTGACGTGGGAAACGACCCTGCCAAGAAGAGGGCTCTGTTGAAAGATTCGCATTATCGGAAGTGCGTCCGCATCTACGACTTCTTGCGCTATGGAAAGTAGGAAGTCCCCCAACCTTCACCAATAGTCCGGGCAACGGCATCCGAACCTAGATCCAGTTGGGGGACATGCTCCCGAACTATGCACGGTTTCCCGCGCAAAGCTAGTTTAGCAAAGAAATGTGGAGATTGGCGGTTGGGCGCTTGAGATTCCTGCCAACTGCCGCACCCCTTGAATATCAACTTCATCCGAACACCTCCCAAATTCATCCGTGCATGTACGGATGAATTTGGGAATCCGATACCCTGAGGGCCGGGTCGGCCGGCCCCGGGAGATCGGAGGACGCCATGTCCGGAAAAAGCGGGAAGGGCGCCGCGAGGGCGGTCCCGAGGGCCCACGGCAGGCGATCGGCGATTTCATGCAACTACGGCTGAAGTGTCTTTATGTGGTTCAGCGCACCCAACAGTACCGTTTGATTTCGCTCAAAGCATAAACGAAACCATGCATATATTCCCAAGGCAATCAGGCATGGCGTCACGAAAACCCCGGCAGCGATTGAATTGTTGCCCGCCCATGCAGACAGACACCCTCCGACCGTAAGTGAGATGATCATGCTGATCACGCTGGGGGCCCAACTCGTATAATGCACCCCACTCACCGCCTGTTCGACTATTTCGCATTTCTTTTTCAGGCTAATGTCCTCATCCACTTCACCAAGAGAAAAGTCCACTCCCGAAATTAAATCGAGCAATTCAGCCTCACTGTAGCCGCCTTCCTTGAATCTTTTAATGAAGAAACCTCCTGGTCCAGGCCCACAGATAGGACGGTTTACACGAAACAGTTCCTTATAGGCGATTCTCATTGTTAACTCCTTAAAGTGCAGATGCTATTTACGCTATCGTTCTATCATTTCGTCCGGACAGATTTTTATCGGACCGTCGGCAACCGTTCACAAGGACATCCCGTTCAGTAACTCCCCGCGCTCCTCATACCCGCGCTCGAGCTTCTTCCCAAGCTCCGCAGCGCAGCGCTTCGTTTCCTCGGCAAACAGGTCATCGATAGCCCTGTCGATCCGCGTGCAAGTCTGCCGATGCTCGTCCTTCCAGGGCAGGTTGAGTCCCAAACTCGCGTCCCAATAGCCGCCGAGTTTGGCGTTAATTACTTCCTCGGGATACAGCACGTCGCGGCGAATGTCCTCAACTACATCGTCCTCGTCCATATCGCAGGCCGCATCGCCCTGCTCGAGGAACTTGCGCAGCTCCTTTTGCGCCCGGATGTTGTTCAGCATGCGAACACACACCACGGCCAAAAAGCGATAACGTTCGCATAGATCCCACTCGCCTTCGAGCCATACGCGAAAGCCCAGCATTTCGCTCGCGGACTCATCATCCATCAGGATCAATTCCCACGGAAGCACATTGGCGAGTGCGTCCTCCCCCAGCCTTTGCACGCCGTCGCGCATAAAGATGCACGGCTCCACGTCGTAATAGCCAAAGCCGTGGTCTGCACCACAACGATTGATGACGTGCTTGGGCAGCAGGACGATCTTGTCGCTGGGCTCGGGATCTATCTTCCGCAGCTTTTTGACCTTGCGGCGGGCGCGCTTTAGGCTGCGTTCGCTATCGCCACGGCCGCGGCCGTCCGGCTTGCCGCCGTATCGAAGGGCAACCTCACGCGCCAGGATCTTTGTGTCCGCAGCGCACAGCAGGTCGCTCACGGTGGGCAGGTCTTCCCACTCAATGCCATCGACGTCCCAAATCCTGTTCATGTTCAACCTCTTTCTGGCTGTGAATTTACGCACTTGTTCGCCCTGCACAACGTACTTGTAAGGCATGCGCCCCGCTAGAGCGCCTTCTTGCCGGGCGCAATCACCTCGTCCACCAGGCCCAGCTCCAGAGCGCGCCTGGCGTTGCACCAGCAGTCGCGCTCGGTGAGCTCGTGGAACTCCTGGGCGCTCAGGTTGCCATGCTCGGCCAGCAGCTCGTCCAGCTCGGCGCGCATGGCCGCTGTATGCTGGGCCACGATCTCGATATCGGTCTGCTGCGCCATGCCCGTGCCGCCCATCAGTTGGTGGATGAGCACCTGCGTGTGGCGGTACACCTGACGGTGGTCGCCGCAGGCCAAGATCACCGCGGCCATCGAGGCCACGACGCCCTCGCCCACCGTGATCACGGGGCAATCGAGCGACTGCATGGTGTCGATGAGCGCCAGCCCCGCCGTGACGCTGCCGCCCGGGCTGTTGATGATGAGGGTGATGGGCTCGGTCGCACTTTGATGCTCCAGCACCAGCATGGACTTAATAAGGCCGTTGCAGGTCGCATCGTTGACCTCGCCCTCCAGCAGCAGCACACGGCTGTTGAGCAGTTCGCTTGCCATATCGACAGCGGCAACACGGCCGTCCTTGGACTTCTTTATGATGCTGGGCTCACGATACATAACGGGCATGGTAATTCCTTTCTAAACGGAATCGGTAAGGAGGCAAAAACTGGACCGCACGGCTTACGACTAACGGAAGCCGTGCGACAAAACATGCAAGATGGGGTACACAAAGCTGCAAGGGCTAATCCCTCAGCCACTTGGCAGCATTGGGGTGATCGGCGCAAAAGTACTTCTTGGCGCGGAAGGGACGCATGCCGGTCACCTTGACCAGGCAATCGGTGCGGGGCATAAGCCCAACCTCGCCTGGGGTCATCACGCAACCGCGCACATCTACGGCAGTGCGCTCGGCGCCCACGTACTTGGTGCCCAAAACCGACTCGCCACACAGTTCGCTTATGTAGTTCTGCGTCGCGATGTTGCTGCCGCCACCCATATAGACCAAGCTATCGCAGTTATCGAGGATGGTAAGCGCCGTGGATTTGCCGTACACGGCATCGAGCTGGCTCAGCGATTGCGCACACATCAAAAAGCTAATGCCGCGACTGCGCACGGTCGCAATGCTGCGTTCAAAATCGGGGATGCGTCCCACATTGGGAAACTCGTCGAGCACAAACTGCACGCGACGCTGCAAATGGCCGCTGGGGCTGGCATCGGCACGGCGCTGGGCAAGGTTAAACAGCTGCTTAAGGGCAA
>CABVCJ010000006.1 GCA_902496845.1 uncultured Collinsella sp. | reverse complement strand
TGGACGCTCTGACCCACGCCATCGAGGGCTACACCACCAAGGGCGCCTGGGAGCTTTCCGACATGTTCCACTTTGAGGCCATTAAGCTGATCAGCGAGCACCTGCGCGACTCCGTTGCCGAGGCCAAGTCCGGCCAGCCCGGCTCCGGCCGTGAGGGCATGGCTCTTGGTCAGTATGTCGCCGGCATGGGCTTCTCCAATGTTGGCCTGGGCATCGACCACGCCATGGCTCACACCCTGTCCGCCCACTACGATACCCCGCACGGCGTCGCTTGCGCCATGCTGCTGCCGATCGCCATGGAGTTCAACAAGCCGGTTTGCGCCGAGCGCCTGGCCAAGGTTGCCGTCGCCATGGGCGTTGACACCACGGGCATGAGCACCGACGAGGCCGCCGACGCCGCTATCGCCGCCGTCAAACAGCTTTCCGCCGACGTGAACATCCCGCACGTCTGCGAGGCCATGAAGGCTGACGAGATCGAGGTCCTGGCCAAGGACGCCATGGCCGACGCCTGCTTCCCGGGTAATCCGCGCGAGGCGACGCTCGACGACGTCATCGAGCTCTTCAAGAAGATCTGCCCGGCTGCCTAGCCTAGTTTGGTGTTCTTTCGCCTGTAGGCGTATGGACTTTTGACTTGCCGCTGGCCCCGCCGTGCTACGCACGGCGGGGCTTTTTGTGCTGCGTCGATGCCCCGAGACGGGCAAAACCAAGGCATACTGCCCGCTGCGGATAGGTGGTGCACTTCCCAGCGTGCATTTTTGGGAGTATTCAGCAAGCTCTTAAAAATGCATAACGTTTTGAATGGCCCGTAGTGGCCCGCAGGCGCTCATCGACAGCCATTGTGGGCGGGCTATCGATGAGTGGAGGGGGTTGTTACTGAGTTTCTGCTTTGCGACGACCTGCAACACTGCTGTAACCACGTCGTTTTGTCGTTCGCGATGGGGTCGTTGGGACCCACGGTGCTGAATACTCCGTTTTCTGCACGGCCGAAGGTGGGGTACCCTGAGACGAAGCAAAAAGATTCCTCATTTCTATGCAAATACCGATAGGATTTATACAAGATTGTGATTGTAAGCCGTGCGCGTGCGCAAAATCGGCGCGAGGACGTCTAGAGGTGGCTCGGCTCCCAGAGCCTTGCGCGCGCAGAACGGTTAAAATCGGGACTCGGTCTTAGTTTTACTTGGAAGGATGCATATGGCTTCTGATATTGCTTCTTTAGAGGGGACGCTCTCCTATATTGCGGGACAGCTTAAGACGCTGACTTCTATTGCTTCGCCTACGGGCTATACCCGTGCGGCGACTGATTATCTGATGGAAACGTTGCGCGATATGGGCTTTGGGTCCGAGCGTTCTAACAAGGGCAATGTGCTCGTTGAGCTTGGTGGTGAGGGTGAGCCGCTTGTGTTGGCCAGCCATGTCGACACCCTGGGCGCCATGGTGCGCTCCATCAAGGACAATGGTCGGCTGCGCCCCACGACCCTCGGCGGGCACCAGTGGTCTACGGCCGATGGCGAGAACTGCACCGTTTACACGCGCGATGGCAATGTCTACACGGGTGTGGTCCTCAATACCGAGCCTTCGGCGCATGTGGCCGATGAGCCGGTCAAGGCCATCGAGAAGAACATGGAAATCCTGCTCGACGAGAACGTTGACAGCAAGGACGATGTACTCGAGCTGGGTATTCAGACCGGCGACATCATCGCCATGGATCCGCGCACCACGGTGACGGAGAGCGGCTACATCAAGAGCCGCTTCCTTGACGACAAGCTGTCGGCCTCCATTTTGCTGGGCTTGGCCCGCGCCGTTTCTGACGGCGAGGTGTCGCTTTCGCGCAAGGTGTCGCTGCTCTTCACCGTGTACGAGGAGGTCGGCCACGGCGGCGCTTTCGTGCCGGCCGACACGCGCGAGATGATCAGCGTGGACATGGGCTGCGTGGGCGACGACCTGGGCTGCACCGAGCGCATGGTTTCGATCTGCGCCAAGGATTCGGGCGGTCCGTACAACTACGACCTGGTGACCACGCTGTCCAATATCGCGCGCGAGCTGGAGCTCGATTACGCCATCGACGTGTACCCGCATTACGGTTCCGACGTCGAGGCCACGCTTTCGGCTGGCTACGACATTCGCCACGGCCTGATCGGCCCCGGCGTGTACGCGAGCCACAACTACGAGCGCAGCCACATCGACGGTGTGCGCAACACTTTCGAGCTCGTCCGCGCCTACGTCCAGCGTTAGGCGCATTTATAGCGCGTGGCAAGTTAAGAGCGCCCTAGCCGGTATAACGTTGCCGGCAGGGGCGCTCTTGTGCGTTGCGGTGAAATAGGGACTGTTTAAGCGTTTTAAATGCGAAAACAGTTCCTATTTCACCGCAACTTAGGGGGCAGTGCTGTTATCTCTGCACGTGACGTAGTACCTCAACGGCGGCGCTTACCTCTATCGTGCGGCGCTCGAGACCGCGGCGGATGGCCTTGAGGCGATTGCCTGCTGTTGCCCATGCGCTTTGTGAGAGGATTTCGACTGCCTCGTCGACGAACCCATCGAGATGCGACGCATCGAACCAATCGAGCGAGTCAGCAAATGCTAGCTGAGCGGAAGGATCTGGACCAAACGGTTTGGCGGCAAATCCAAACTCCCCGGCAACGAGCACGGCGGTTGGCACGTTGTACCACAGGCAATTGCCACTATCGAACAGCGGTGCAGGCCGCATTTCTAGTGTGTCGACATTGCGGGTGATGCCGAAGTTTCGCCAGTGGCGGTCGCTGTTGGCCAGGAGGGCATCGCAGACAATCATCTGCGACATGTATTTTCTTACCGCGGCTTCGTCAGCCCCGTGTCTGCCAAGATAGCGACAGTATCGATCGTATGTTGAGTTTCCTCGCTGGCCACCGAGTGCGTCCCTGATATAGGCGGCCGGCACGTATTCCTCACGGCCATTAAGAAAGTCATCGCATAGGCATACGGGCCCGTTGAACATGCGCTCGACCGTATAGGGAACAAACTCACCTTTGGATAGCAGACGCCGATGTAGAGCTGTTGCAACCGCCTCGTTAAACGGTCGCTGATCGTCCATTCCGCATCCTTTAACCAGGATGCGAACGCCATTGCGGATCATCCAGGATTTGGGGAGCTCGCCCTCGGACGTATTGTCAGGATTTTTGAGTCCGATGCCCTCAAGCCAGCCTGAACGATGCTCGGGTGCCGACCGTTCAAAATTGTTTTCGAAGTAATTGAGGTACTGCCAATTGAGCTCGTCGCAGTCGACCGGTCTTAGCCAATAGCAATCCGAAAGCGAAAAACCCAGGCAACGAACGGGCACTTCAATACTGCTGCCAATTCCCAGCTCGCGATAGCGCGAGATGAGTCCGGGGCGGACGTCGGGCACCGACCGGTGACTCCACCACGTGTTGAGTGCTCGTTTATTCACCGTTGGAGAAGAACTCGAGCACGTGCCAAACGGCATCCTTCGTGCATCGAGTATGTCGGCAATTTCAAAGGAAAACTCGCGCGTTGGATCAAACGAGACATGCGCGACCTCGTGGTCGGCTGACATCAACGTGAACTTGCGCCCTACGTCAGCTGCGGGACGGCGCCCACGCTTACGGACCTTTTGATAACCAATCGCGGAATCGTACTGAACCATTTTTCGCCCACCGACGATATCGCACGCGAGCGTTCCCGATGCAGCCAGTTGCGATATACGGGCCTTCGTAACGCCCAGCAGGCGCGCGGCGTCACCCATGGTTATATAGTTGGAAGTACTCATCTGCTGCATCACCTCGTTAAGTATTCTAATCGTTAAATATAGCAAGCACAAACATCATAATACTTAACAAAGTTGCGGTGAAATAGGGACTGTTTAGCGGCTTGAAACGCTTAAACAGTCCCTATTTCACCGCAACTTATCGAGGAGTGCTGTTATTTGATGGCGCCGGTCACGGTGCCGCCGCCCAGGACGATGTCGCCGCGATAGACTACAACGGCCTGGCCGGGGGCGATGGCTCGCTGCGGCTCGTCAAAGGTCAGCAGCATTTGTCCGTCTTCGTCACGCGTAAGGGTCGCTGCCTGGTCTTTCTGACGGTAGCGGTACTTGGCACCCACGCGAATGCCGCCGGCATTGAGCTCCGCCTCCATGCGGTCGGCAGGGGCACTCCAGATCCAGTCGTTGGCCGTGAGCGCTGTGGCCGTCAGGTCCTCGGCCTCGCCCAGATGCACAATGTTGTTGGCGGCATCGACGCCCGTTACGTACACGGGATGCGCCATCGCGACGCCCAGGCCCTTGCGCTGGCCGATGGTATAGCGCAGCGCGCCGTTGTGGCGTCCGACCACGCTGCCGTCGCGCCATACAATATCGCCCGGCTCGGCGGCATGTCCGCAGCGGCGCTCGATATAGCCCGCGTAGTCGCCGTCCGCGATAAAGCAGATATCCTCGCTCTCGGCCTTCTTGGCGTTGGCAAAGCCCTGCTCGGCGGCAATCCGGCGCACGTCGCGCTCTTTGTCCAGCCCAGCCAGCGGAAAGATTGTGCGTGCCAGACGCTCTTGCGTGAGCGAATACAAAAAGTAACTCTGGTCCTTTTTAGGGTCCTCGCCGCGGTGCAGCTGCCAGGTGCCGTCGGACGTCTGGCTCGTTTTAGCGTAGTGACCTGTGGCGATGTAGTCGCAGCCCATATCGAGTGCCGCATCGAGCAGCGCGCCAAACTTAATATGGCGGTTGCAGATAATGCACGGATTGGGCGTCAACCCCTCCTGATAGGCAGTCACGAAGCGCTCGATAACGTTGCGGTCGAAGGTCTGCTGCAGGTCGAGCACATGGTGGGGTATCCCCAGGCGCTCGGTGACGGCCTTTGCATCGGCGATATCGCGGTCGACCTTACTCATACCTGTTGCGGGATCGGGCGCGGGGCAGGTGAGGCGCATGGTGGTGCCGACGCATTCGTAGCCCTGGCTTTTGAGTAGATAGGCAGTCACGCTGGAATCGACGCCGCCGCTCATGGCGACGAGCACGCGCTTATTGTGCATGGGGAGGTTCTCCTTGGTGGCATGTGGCCAAAAAAGAAAAGCGGCGCGGGAGGCTGGTTCCGCGCCGCAGACATTGTAGCAAGTTCGGACGTCTCGTGGGACACCCTGATGGGATGGGCTCAGACTGCCGGGAGAGAGGAGACCGGTTCGTCCTGGGCTCAACCTTTGGGCGACAGACCTAGTCCTGGAAGAGTGCCGTGGACAGGTAGCGCTCACCGGTGTCGGCGAGCAGCGCCACGATGGTCTTGCCCTCGTTCTCGGGGCGCTTGGCCAGCTGCAGTGCGGCCCACACGGCGGCACCGGACGAAATGCCCACGAGCACGCCCTCCTTGTGGCCCACGGCGCGGCCGGTGGCAAAGGCGTCGTCGTTCTCGACGGGGATGATCTCGTCGTAGACCTGGGTGTCGAGGACGTCGGGCACAAAGCCGGCGCCGATACCCTGGATCTTGTGCGGGCCGGCCTGGCCCTTCGAGAGCACCGGGGAGGTGGCGGGCTCGACGGCGACGACCTGAATCTCGGGGTTCTGCTCCTTGAGGAACTCGCCCACGCCGGTCACGGTGCCGCCGGTGCCGACGCCGGCGACGAAGATGTCGACCTCGCCGTCGGTGTCATCCCAGATCTCGGGGCCGGTCGTGGCCTTGTGGATGGCGGGGTTGGCGGGGTTTACAAACTGGCCGGCGATAATGCTGTTGGGGGTCTCCTTCTGCAGCTCCTCGGCCTTGGCGATGGCGCCCTTCATGCCCTTGGAACCGTCGGTGAGCACGAGTTGTGCGCCATATGCCTGCATAAGCTTGCGGCGCTCGACGGACATGGTCTCGGGCATGGTGATGATTACCTTGTAGCCGCGAGCCGCCGCCACCGAGGCGATGCCGACGCCGGTGTTGCCGCTCGTGGGCTCGATGATGGTGTAGTCGCCGCCGCGCACGAGCTTGCCGGCCTTCTCGGCCTCATCGATCATGTTCTTGGCGACGCGGTCTTTGACGGAGCCGGCGGGGTTGAAGTATTCCAGCTTGACGAGTACGCGGGCCTTGAGGTCCTCATCGGCCTCAAAGTGAGTGAGCTCCAGAAGCGGAGTGTGGCCGATAAGCTGATCGATGGACGTATAAACATTGCTCATGGTGAACCTCCAAAGTGTTCAAATGACTGGATACCGTGTGGTTTTACGGTGTGTGTAACAGCGAAACCCACAAACCTTATAGGTTGTTCGTTTTGCTGTTGGCAAGCATAGTAGACAGTAAAGCCTAGTAACGCAATAGGAAATAGAAGATTATTACGAGTCGATTAACCATCTTGACCGGAACGGGTATTTTCAAACCCATTTTTTCGGCTAGAATTTCTACGAATTAAAAGACCGAAAGGCAGCAATATATATGTTGGTTTCCACAAAGGGCAGATATGCCCTGCGCGTTATGGTTGACCTGGCCGAGCACCAGGCGGCAGGCCGCATTCCCCTCAAAGAGATCGCGGCGCGTCAGGGGATTTCTGAGAAATATCTGGAGAACATTTTGGCTACGCTCGTCCGCGCCAATATGCTCTCGGGCATGCGCGGCAAGGGCGGCGGCTACGTGCTCACGCGTCCGCCCGAGCAGTACACGGTGGGCGAGATCTTGCGCCTGACCGAAGGCAGCCTGGCACCGGTCGCATGCCTGGACGGCGACTGCAAGGGCTGCTCGCGTTCGGACGAGTGTCCTACACTCGGCGTGTGGAAGAACCTGGACAAGCTCATCAACGACTACCTCGATGGCGTGACGCTCGATGCGCTCGTCGCCCCCAACGAGGGCTACGACTACGTCATCTAGCCCCACCTGCCATTTGGGGACGGGGCAGAAATGGTAGATTTTCTTGCCCTCTGAGGCTTGACAAATGACAAGGCCGCCCATCGTTGCGATGGACGGCCTTCGTTTTGGCGTGTTGTGGCGGTCCGTATCCGGTCGCTTTAGTTCCTGGCGATGCTGTCGAGAATGCTGCGCATGATGGATACCAGGATGCTGCCCATAAAGGCCGATCCAAAGCCGGCAATGGAGATACCCGCTCCCAGCAGATTGACCGACAGGTAGCTGGCCAGCTCGAGCATAAAACTATTGACTACGAGCTGAAAAATACCAAGCGTGATAATAGTGAGCGGCAGCGAGATGACCGTCAGGAACGGCTTGACGAGCGAGTCGACGATGTTGAGGAACAGTCCCACGAAGGCAAAGCAGACCCAAGCGTCGGCCATGCCGAAGGGCTGAATGCCGGGGACGAGAAACGTTGCGATCGCGATGGCGATCGAGGTAAAGAGCCAGTTAAGCATAAAGCGCATGGTGGAAATCCTTTCTTGCGCAAGACGTGGCAAAGAGGCGTGAGAGGCACGTGCCTTTGCAACTCGGATAGATGCGCGGGCACGGCCCTGTTTGGGCGCCCATTGTCTCAGATATTCATGGAGCTTGCGTGCGTATTCGGTTTCAAAACGGCGTTCGTCCTAGAAAACGCGCCGCTGGCAGAGAGTCTTGTCGCTTTAGTTTGGTGGTGTGCTACACTGCTACGGGCAAAAGCCACAGGCGTTGCCCTATTGCATAGAACGGGCGAACGATGTCCGATGTCAGTATCAACTTCGATGCCTTTTGGCGGGTTTGGCGGTGATCGATGAATATCGAGAACATGTTTGACAAGCCTGATGTCAAGCAGCTGGTCCACGCATTTAGCCTTTTGGACGACGAGAAAGATATCCAAGCGTTCTTGACCGATATCTGCACGCCGCGCGAGATTTGTGATCTATCGCAGCGTCTGCAGGTCGCGCGTTACCTGGACGAGGGCGAGCCCTATGTTGAGGTTCAGGCGCGTACCGGCGCTTCGTCCACCACGGTGAGCCGTGTGTCCAAGGCACTCAACGGCGAGTACGGTGGCTACCGTAAGATTCTCATTAAACTGGAGGATGGCGAGTAGGCCGCGCCAAAAACGAATTGTGCAAAACCGCTCCTCCGGGGGCGGTTTTTTGATCCCCTGGGGACGGAGGAAATCTGTTGGCGTGGGGCAAATCTGTCCGCTTGGGCGGGTAGGATGGATACATTGATTATTGCGAACAGTTTGAGCGGAGGACCATGCCTGTTCGAATCTATACCACCAATGCCGGCACGGATTTGAGCGATGCCGAGTCGGCGTTGCTTGCCGACCTTATTGCCCGCCACGGACGTGCCGTGCTGCTGGCGCCTACGTTTGCCGAGCTCGACCTGTGCCGTCATGATGCGGCGGAAGCCGGGGTTTCACTAGGTATCGACTACAAGACGCCTACATCGTGGCTTCGCTCGCTTTGGGAGCTTTTGGGCGACGGGCGCGGTTTCGTGGACAACCTGCAACGCCAGATGCTGTTTTCGGACATGGTAACGCGTCTCGACGATGCCGATTTGCAGCCGCTTTCGCGCAGCCAGGGCACGGTGCGTATGCTTGCGCGCATGGCCCGCGACGTGCTGCCGGGTGTGGCGGGGACGACGGCCGAGCGATGCCGTGGAAACAATTGCCAGCCTGAGCCAAAAAGCGATGCCGAGGCTCGTGTGTTCGAGCTTTTGCGCGCATATGCGGACGGTTTGGACCGTCGAGATATGGTCGAGCCCTGCGAGGCGGCCGACATTATGGCCGGTGTCCTGGCCGATAACCTGCCGGCGTGCACCCGCGCCGTATGCGTGCGCGGTATCATGTCGTTTACGCACGGCCTGCTCGAGCTGCTGTCTGCCGTGGCGAACAATGGGGGAGAGGTCTTCGTGCTGCTTGCCTGCGAGCAGGCGGCGATGCGCGAGGAGCTTGCCACGGCATTTGATGCCCGCGGTGTGCTGTTTGAGATCGCGCCACTGGGGGAGGATGCCGTCGCGTCTGATGTCGCTTGCGGGACCGCCGCTCAGCCTGCCTTTATTGAGGTCGCCGGCTCCCATGCCCGTGCTCATGTCTATGCGGACGCCATCGATAAGTTGGTGAAAGCGTGCCAGGGTTCCGGGGTCGACGGCGCCGCAACGCTCGCCGACCCCGTGCGCGTGCTCGTTGTTTCTGCCCGGGCACCCCAGCTGTTCGGTGAGCTCGTCTCTCGTCTGGCGGCCCGTCATATTGCTGCCGAGACAGTTGAGTTCACGGCGTTTTCCCAATCCATTGCGGGCAGGCAGTTTGCGGCGCTCGCCGGCCTGATCGAGCGTATGAAGGCCGCCGATGAGGGCACGGTGTCAAAGACCGAGTGGTGGCCCGCGCCGGAGCTTACCGACTGGATCTACAGTCCGCTTTCGGGCGCTGATGCCGTCAATGCCCGTACCTTCGATAAGAATATGCGTCTCTCGCGCAGCAAGACTACTGCGGGCGTTAAGAGCCTGCTGCAGAGCGTTCAGGGCCAGGTGAGGGGCGCGCGCAAGGCGGCGAGCGACGATAACTGGTTTAAGAACGTACCGTGTGTGGTCTCGGACGTGTTCCAGGCGCTGTGGCGTGACAAGCCTGTGACGGCGCTTAAGGCCATGCTTGCCGTTGCCGAGGCGTTGCCCGATCGCTCGCTGGGCAGCTTGGATGGCCAAGCCCGTCGCCAAGCGGAGGTGGCCCTGCTGCGCCACGTCATCGACATCCTTATGAATGGCGCCCGCGCGCTCGACGTGTCGCAGGTCGCGACCGTGCCCGTGCTCGATGGCGTTCGCACCAGGGTGGACAAGCGTAGCACCGCCTACGATTACGAGACCCACGAGGTTGACCGTGCGCCACGTGCTCAGGTTCGTTTTGCTTCGCTTGCCGACGCGGCGGCTCTGCGCCCCGGCAGCTACGATGCCGTGCTGTTTGCCGATGTCGATCTGGACAGCTATCCGCTCTCGCACGAGGAGGGGCCGCTGGCCACGCTGGCGGCGAGCCTTGGTCGCGAGGGCGTGACGCTTGAGCCCGCGGCCTTGCTGCGCGTGCGCTTTGGCCACGCGATGCAGGCGGCACGCGGCCCGGTTGCGCTTGCGCGCGTGACGCACGATCGCCAGGCGCGCGAGTGCTATCCGGCTGCCGTGTGGACCGAGTTACGGGCGCATGCCGAGGTTGCTGAAGCTGCTAAGGCCGCAGACGCCGACAAGGCAGCTGACGACGCTAAGGTCGCTGACGCCGACAAGGCCACTGACGATGCTAAGGCCACTGGCGCCGACAAGGCGAAGTGCGTGGGTGAGGGCGATATCGTAAGGGACTTCGATCCCGCGGCAGGCGAAGGTCTCAAGCGCGAGCGCGTGACCTGTGAAGCCCCTCAGCACCTGAGTGCCGAGGCCGTGCCGTATTTGGTCCTGCGCCGCCGCGACGGCGAGGGCGAGGATGCGCCGCTCGTGCCACGCTTAACGTCCGCCTCGCAGATCGAGGCCTATTCCACCTGCCCGTTATGCTGGTTCGTCTCGTATCGCGTCAAACCCCAGTCCATCGATGCGGGCTTTGGCAACATGGAGAAGGGCAACTTTGTCCACGACGTGCTGGAGCACTTGCATGCGCGTCTGCCACAGGAGGGCATGGAGCGCGTGACGCCCATGAATCTGCCGCGTGCGAAGGAGCTGCTGCACGAGGTCTTTGACGAGACCCTGGCCGAGCATGCCGGCAAGCGCGGTACCGAGGGTCCGCTCGTGCCGCTCTCTCCGGTGGAGGAGCGTCAGGTGGCCGAGATTCTGCCGCAGCTGGAAGGCGTGCTCGCCTACGAGTCCGAGGCACTTGCCCCCTTTGCGCCACGCTACCTTGAGTTCGCCTTTAATGAGCTTAAGGTCGAGTATGCCGGTTGGCCGCTCGGTGGGCGCATCGACCGCGTGGACGTGGATGCCGAGAACCGCGCCGTGGTAATCGACTACAAGCATCGTTCGGGTGTCGAGGAGTTTAAGCTCGCCGACCCCACGGTGCGCGACGAGGAGTCGGGCGAGGCCCCCATCGACGACCCGCGCTGGCTGCCGCCCCATACCCAGACACTCATCTACGCCCAGGCTATGCGTCGGGCGCTGGGTCTAGATACCCGTGCGGCGCTCTATTTTTCGACCAAGGGCGGCAAGCCCGCGCTGCGCGGCGCGGCGAGCGCCGAGTTGCTCGAGGAAGAGCGCGGCGACGGTCGCATTCCGGGCCTTAAGAAGGGCTTTCCGGGCGAGGGCGGCAACATGGACTTCGATGCGCTGCTCGACCGCGTGGAGACCGGCATTGCCGAGCGCCTGCGCGAACTCGAGGCGGGCGACGTCGCCGCTGTCGATCCGACGTCGGCGCAGGCCGCGCATGCGCGCTGCTCGTATAACCGCGAAGGAACGTTTGTAAGGAGGGACGTGTAGACCATGGATCTTTCGACTTTGATGCCGCAACAGCTGCAAGTCGTCAAAACGCTCGACCGCCCGCTGTTTGTCTCGGCGGGTGCCGGCTCGGGCAAGACCTTTACCCTCACGCGCCGCATCGTCTATGCGCTCTCGCCCGAATCCGGTCCGTTTGTCGAGCATCTGGATCAGGTGCTCGCCATTACCTTTACCAAAGACGCCGCGGCCGAGATTCGCGACCGTGTGCGCCGTGCGCTTATCGAAGAGGGTATGGACGAAGAGGCTCTGACGGTCGACGACGCTTGGATCTCGACCATCCACGGCATGTGCTCGCGTATCCTGCGCGCGCATGCGCTGGAGCTGGGCATCGACCCCGAATTCACGGTGCTTACCGATACCGATGAGCTTATGGATCAGGCTGTCGAGCATGTGCTGGGGCGCGCGACGGCGCCCGATGCCGCGCCCGAGCTCGCCGCTTCGCTTAAGGCCCTCTACGCTTGGTATCCCATGGCGGGCGAGGGCGGTTCCTTTGGCGCAGGCACGACCATCAAGGGTCTGGTGCGCGACCTGCTGGAGCTGTCGAGCCAGTTGCCGGGCGGTATGGGCGACGTGCGCGTGGCGCGCGGCCAGGCCGATACCTCGGCACTCGCCGATGCCTATCGCGCGGCGCTGGGCGCAAGCAAGGCCGCGACCGAGAAGGCGCAGGCGGCGCTCGATGCCATTGACGCGTTCGAGGCGAGCGGCAAGACCATGGTCGATGCGGCGCGACTCATGATGTCGTGCACCATGCCGCGCGCGAGCAAGGCATTCCCTAAGGAACAGGTCGAGCTGCTCAAGGCCGAGACCGCCGATGCGTTTATCAATATCGTGCTTGCCTGCGGTGACCCGGCGCTCGATGCGCTGGTGGGCCTGGCCCGTTCCGTGGAGGCCGAGTATCGCGCGCTCAAGGCCAGCCAGTCCGCCCTCGATAATAACGACCTGCTGCGCATGGCCTACGAGGCCCTGCGCGATTACCCCGCCATCCGTGCTGCGTACGAGGGCCGCTTTAAGATGGTCATGATCGACGAGTTCCAGGATACCGACCAGATGCAGGTCGACCTGATCCGTTACCTGACCGGCGCGGGTGAGCGTGCGCTGTGTACCGTGGGCGATGCACAGCAGTCGATTTATCGTTTCCGCGGCGCCGAGGTCGAGGTGTTCCGTCGCCAGGAGCGCAAGGTGGGCTCGTCTGCCGCGCCCGAGGCGACTGCCGTGACCGATGCTCCTGCCGGCGAGCTCGTCAAGCTCGTGCGCAACTTCCGCAGCCATGACGAGGTGCTGCGTTACGTGGCACGCGTCTTCGACGGCGACGACGGCGGCCTGATGCAGGGCTTTTTGGATCTTGAGGCGAGCGACGGCCGCAAGGACACGCTGGTGGCAGACGCCTCGCGTCGCCAGGCCCTCTTTGTTGCCGGCGGCAGTACACAGGAGCGCACGCAGGCCAAGGCCCGTGCAATCGCCGAGCGATTCCGCGCGCTTGCCGATGCCGGCCAGCCCCAGGGCGGCATGGTGTTGCTGCTGGGCCGCATGACCAACGCAGACGTCTACGCCCAGGCTTTCCGCGACCAGGGACTCGACTGCGTTATCGCGGGAGGTTCAGTCTTTGCCCAGGCTGCCGAGGTCCAAACGGTGCGTGCCCTGGTGTGCGCGCTTGCCAATCCGGCCGATACGGCGCAGGGTCTCATGCCACTGCTGGCCTCGCCGATGTTTGCACTCGGCGCCCAGGAGTTCCTAGTGCTGGCGACCAAGCTCGACGAGCAGACGGGCGAGACGTCGCGTCGCAACATCGATGCGGGCATCATGAGCGATTCCGATGTGCCGGGTTTGCAGAACCTGCCGCTCGTGACGCGTGCCCGCGAGGTACTGCGCTACGCGCTTCGTCGCGTGGGACGCGATTCGTTCGCCGCCATCGCGCGCGACGCGGTCAATGCCTCCGGCTGGTTCGTGCGTCTGGCGCAGCGCGGCCCCGAGGGGAAGGCCATTGCCGCCAACGTGCTCAAGGCGCTCGACGCCGTGGCCGAGGCAGAGGCCGAGCTCGGCAATTCTCCGCGCTCCATCGCGCTCGCCTTCGACCGCTTCTTGTCGGGCAAGGAGGCCCCGGGCGCCCTCAACGAGGAGGGCGACGGCGCGGTGCGCATCATGACCGTGCATGCGTCCAAGGGTCTGGAGTATCCGGTCGTAGCGGTTGCCGAGTGTTTTGGCGTGCGCAAATCGTCCGGTGCGGCGCAGATGGGCCGCGTCGACGGTGGGGCGCAAGTCGTGGCGCTGCCGGCGCGCTTCGATGGCGTTAATCTTGCCGATGGGACCTTCGTGAAGGGCGATGACGTCAAAAAGCAGTTTGAGCATGCGTTTAAGGGCAGGGGCACGTCGCTGTGGTTGCCGCCAGAGCTCATGGAGGACGTCTGTGCGACGGGTTCTCCCGCCGAGGCATTTGCCCGCCTGCGTAACGACGACCTGCAGCTTTCGCTCGAGGAGCGGGCTCGTCTGCTCTATGTCGCCATGACGCGAGCGCGCGAGCTGGTCATTCTGGCGATGGATGCCGGCGTGAGCCGCGGCAAGGTGACGGCGCCGACCTTCGATGTCGAGACCGATCTGACCTACGACGTGCTGCGCCGCATCCTGCCGACCGGCAGCCTGGACATGCCGCAGCTCGATAGTGACCGTTTGGTGTTCGACAACTCCAAGCCGGGCGATTACGAGCTCATCTCGCTGGCGGACTTTACGTTTGGCGAGCAGGCGTTTGAGGCCAACGCTTCGCTGGATGTCGAGGGCAGGCTTGTTCGTGGCGATGCCGATGCCGCCGATAATGCTGCGCGCTCAACCGTCCCCGGTCCTGCCGACCCCGAGCCCGATTCGTTTGAGCTTGTGTATCCCCAGGCAGTGGGCGTGCGCATGGGCATCTGTCCGTTCCCGGTGCGTGACTCGTATAGCTACTCGTCAATCGCCGCGGCACTCCATGCCGAGACGGAAGATCGTGCCGCCGAGGCACACGTGCCCATGGACGAGGCCGGCGATGATGCGGAGTCGGATGGCTCGGAGATGACGGATGCAGACGTGGCCGCCGTTGAGCCCGCCGGCAACCCCATGGCGCTGGGCTCGGCGTTCCATGCCGCCTGCCAGTGGCTGATCGAGATGGGTGCCGATGCGCTGCCCGCTGAGCGTGCCGATGCGCTGGCGCGCCTGTGGTGCCTGACGCCGGAGCAGCGTGAACGCTTCGACGTTGCCCTGGACCGCTGGCTCAAGTCGGCTGTTCGTGCCGACTTGCTCGCGTGGCCGTGCGTTCGCGCCGAGGTGCCGTTCTTTTCACTGGGCTGCGAGGACGAGGACATCGCTCGCTACGGTGCTTATGCCGAGGGCGCCATCGACGCTTTGGCGACGAACCCGGCGGATTCGTCATGCGCGCTGGTCATCGACTACAAGACGGGCGGCACGCCGGACGAGACGCCGGAACAGCTGCAGGAGAAGCACGCCCTGCAGGCGCGCGTCTACGCTGATGTTCTGCACAAGGCGGGCTTTGAGGCCGTGACCGTCAAGTTCGTCCGCGTGGAGCAGCCGGATCCAACCATCTTCGTCGCACCCGCCGAGCCTCAGGTGGTCACCTACAACCTCTAGCCCTCAGATAACTTGCGGTGGAATAGTTCCTGTATTGCGGTCCAGGTGGCCCAAGCGGGAACTATTTCACCGCAACTGCAAGAGGAGCCGTGTGGGTTTGGGCTAGGTTCGGGTGTCGTCCGCGCCGTGCGGTAGAATCGTAACCCTAAGATCACGAACCCGCATCGGAGCTCATTACATGGCATTTGTCCATCTGCACAATCACACTGTTTTCTCCATGCTCGACGGCGCAACCCGTATCCAGGATATGGTCAACCGTGCCGTAGAGCTGGGCATGCCCGCCGTGGCCATTACCGACCACGGCTACATGTACGGCGTGCCCGACCTGGCGCTGGCCTGCGACGCCGTCAACCACAATACGCCCGAGTACAAGACGTGGAGCCACGACAAGGCCTTCTTGGAAAAGGACCGCCGCGACGAGCTGGTGGAGCCCGATCCCGAGTCCAGCCCGCGCGAGCATGCCCAGTATGTGAAGGACATGGCCATGTGGGACGAGAAGGGCAACATCGACGAGCTCAAGCCGCCGCTAGTCATCAAACCCATCTTTGGCTGCGAGGTCTACTTTACGCCGGACGAGACGCTCGCCCGCGACCATAAGCCCGAGCTCTACCACATGATCCTTCTGGCCAAGGACCAGGAGGGTTACGTCAACCTGATGCAGACGGTCTCCGAGGCCGCCGTGCAGGGCTTTTACTACAAGCCGCGCGTGACGCTCGACAACCTGCGCCGCCATGCCAAGGGCATGATCTGCACGAGCGCCTGCATCGCCGGCATCATTCCCAAGTACATCGACCGCGGTGATATGGAGGGCGCCATCAAGTGGGCCGAGACTTTCCGTGACACCTTCGAGCCCGGCGACTTTTATATCGAGATCCAGGAACACGGCATCACCACCGACAACGGCCTGACCGACGAGCAGATGGACCGCACGCTCATCGACATCGCCAAGCAGGTGGGCGTCAAGGTCATCGCCACCAACGACTTCCACTACCTGCGCCGCGAGGACGCGCCCGTGCAGGACGTCATCATGTGCATTGGCATGAACGCCAAGGTCGACGACCCCAACCGCATGCGCATGACCGGCTCGGAGTTTTACATGAAGACCGAGGAGGAGATGCGGGCGATGTTCCCGTATTGCCCCGAGGCCTGCGACAACACGCTCGAGATTGCCGACAAGTGCTATGTGGAGCTGGACTGGGATTCCATCATCCTGCCGCGCTTCCCGTTGCTCGATCCCGGCGAGACGCACGAGAGCCAGTTCCGCCGCGAGTGCGAGAAGGGCCTGCGCCAACACTACGGTGACGACTGGGCCACGCGCGAGATCTGTGGCGTCAACATCAAAGAGCGCTTTGAGTACGAATACAAGGTCATCTGCGACAAGGGCTTTGCCGCCTACTTTTTGATCGTCGCCGAGTACGTGCAATGGGCCAAGGACAACGGCATCGGCGTCGGTCCCGGCCGTGGCTCGGCCGCCGGTGCTATCGTCGCCTACGCCATGAACATCACCGCGTTCGACCCGCTCGAGAACGGCCTGATGTTCGAGAGGTTCCTGTCCCCGCAGCGTACCGAGATGCCCGATATCGATATGGACTTCGACGATGAGCGGCGCCTCGAGGTCGTGGAGCACGTTCGCCAGCTCTACGGCCCCGAGAAGGTCACCCACGTCATCACCTACTCGACCATTAAGGCCAAGCAGGCCATCAACGACGCCGCGCGCGTGCTGGACTATCCGGTCTACATGGGCCAGCGCCTGTCCAAGATGGTTTCGAGCGACCCCAAGGTCAAGCTCAAGCAGGTGCTCGAAAAGCAACCCGGCAAAGAGGATCTGTTTAACCCCGACTTTGCCGAGGCCTATAAAAAGGATGACGACGCCCGCCGTATCATCGACACGGCGCTCTCGATCGAGGGCCTCACCCGTGGCGAGGGCGTGCACGCGTGCGCCGTCCTGATCTGCCGCGATCCCGTCAACGAGCATGTGCCCACCAAGCTCGATACCAAGGGCGGCGTCGAGATTACCCAGTACGAGGGTCATACCGTTGCCGACATGGGCCTGCTCAAGATGGACTTCCTGGGCCTGCGCACGCTGACGGTTATCTCCAAGGCCAAGGCAAACATCAAAAAGAACTTCGGCATCGACATCAAAGAGGAAGAGATTCCCTTTGACGACC
Source organism: uncultured Collinsella sp. (assembly GCA_902496845.1). Lineage (GTDB taxonomy): Bacteria > Actinomycetota > Coriobacteriia > Coriobacteriales > Coriobacteriaceae > Collinsella. The sequence goes on along the minus strand of CABVCJ010000006.1, from coordinate 29,673 downwards.
CCGAGATCTTTAAGCTCATGGGCTCCGGTCACACCGCCGGCGTCTTCCAGGTCGAGTCCGCCGGCATGACGGCCACGATCAAGAACATGAAGCCCACCGAGTACAAGCACGTCGTGGCATTGATCGCTCTATACCGCCCGGGCCCGCTGGGCGCCGGCATGGTTTCGTCCTACATCAACCGTATGAACGGCAAGGAGCCGGCCGTCTCCTACGACGATCGCCTGGACGACATCCTGGGCGAAACCTACGGCACCATGGTCTACCAGGAGCAGGTTATGCTCATCTCCGTTGAGATGTGCGGCTTCTCCAAGGGCGAATCGGACTCGCGTATCCGTAAGCCCGTGGCTAAGAAAAAGATCAAGTTGCTCACGTCGACGGTGCTCCACTGGGAGGATGGCTCGGACGAGACCACCTACGACCACTGGATGAACGGCGCTATCAAGAATAACTACACGCGCGAGGTCGCCCAGAAGATTTGGGACGATGTTCTCGAGTTCGCATCTTACGCCTTTAACAAGTCGCACTCCGCCGGCTACGCCATCCTGGTTATGCAGACGGCGTGGCTCAAGGCGCATTATCCGCACGAGTACATGGCGGCCGTTCTGACGTCCTATACGGGCAAGACCGACAAGATCGTTCACTACGTCTCGGCGTGCCGTCACGACGGCATCCCCGTGCTGTCGCCAGATGTCAATGAGTCCGGTACCGAGTTCACGGCTACCAAGGAAGGCGTGCGCTTTGGTCTGGCTGGCATCCGCGGCGTGGGCACCGGCGTGGCGCAGGCGATTATCGCCGAGCGCGAGGCGGGCGGTCCGTTTAAGACGCTGCACGACTTTGTCGAGCGCGTGGACTCGAGCCAGGCTAACCGTCGCGTGATCGAATCGCTCATCAAGGCAGGCGCCTTTGACTCCACGGGGTATCCGCGTCGCCAGATGATGCACTTTGTGGACAAGAACAACCCCGAGAACATCATCGATGCCGCCGTGAAGCGCCAGAAGGATCGTGCGAGCGGCCAGACGTCGTTCTTCGATATGTTTGGCGACGTTGAGGGCTCGGGCTTTGAGGTGAGCGTGCCCGATCCGGATGGCCAGGAGTGGGACCGCCACCTTAAGTTGAGCCAGGAGAAGGAGGTTCTGGGCATCTATGTCTCGGACCACCCGCTGCGCCCGTTTGAGTATGCGCTAGCCAAGGCACGCGACTTCTCGTTCTCGCAGATCGATACCGGCTACGAGGTGCAAAACCCCACGGGCGGTACCATCAACCAGGAGATTCCCGAGGGCAAGGCGCTGTGGTGGGCCGGCATGGTCTCGAGCGTGTCCAAGCGCGTGACCAAAAACGGCGACCCCATGGGCATCGTGCAGCTCGAGGACATGGAAGGCGAGGCCACGGTCGTGGTGTTCCCCAAGACCTACAAAGAGGCCGAGGGATACCTGTACGGCGAGGTCGATCCCGAGACCGGTGCTCAGCTGTCCGATGCGTTTGTGCGCATTAAGGGCAAGCTCGAGCGCTCGGACCGCGGCGACCAGATCATCGCGCAGGAGATCGTGCCGCTGGAGCTTAACGAGGAGAGCAACAAGCCCAAGGTGTTTGAGGTCATGGTGCCCAACAGCCGCTTTAGCCAGGGCAATATGGCGCGTCTTGCCACGGTGCTTACCGCCAACCCGGGCGGCGACCGCGTGGAGATCTTTATCGAGCAGGTGGACGGGCGCGTACTGCGTGCCGAGGTGCCGGCCAAGGTCAACGCACGCTCGATTCCGCTGCTAGCCGAGGCCAAGGCCATCGTCGGCAACCAAGGCAGAGTGACGGTGATCTAGGGACGGCGTTGCTGAGGGGTAGCTAATTTGGGACGGGGCTTTTTTAGCTACCCTTTGACTGACGGCGAATGAGTCGGGGTCGGAATACATCTCAATCGACATATGGGGGTAGCTAAAATAGCCCCGTCCCAAATTAGCTACCCCGTGCGAGATTGGAGGAAGTGATGGCACAGGGGACGTTTGCGCAGGCGCTCCGTAAGGAGGCGGCGCTCAGCAGTACCTTTATGAAGGGGCGCTCGCTCATGCTCAACGGCGCCGTGCTGTCGTTTGAGGACTCCGGCTCGCGCTTCTCCAAAAATGTGACTATCGAGGGCACGGTGCGCGGCTCGCGCGGCGACCTGTATAAGACACACGTGGCGCTCGATATGGACGAGCACGAGGTTATCGACTACAACTGCGATTGCCCCGCCGCCTTCCGCTATTCCGGCATGTGCAAGCACGCCATCGCCACGGCGTTGGCGTATCTGGATGCCAGCGGCGCCGAGCCCGTCGAGGGTTTGCGCACGCCGGTCCGCACGTTTACGGTACCGCCCGCACAGTCCAAGCAGCCCACACGCCCCGCGCCTACCGCATCTGCGGTCAACCCCAACTTTCCCTTCCCGGCGCCCGTCCCCACGAGCCCGAGCCTTGTGGCGGCGCTTTCCGATCTTTCGGACGCGCGCATGGACGAGCTCGTGGCCATGCGTCGCAAGCTCGCCGGCACCATTGCCCCCGATGCGCCCAAAGCGGTGCTGGAGCCCTCGCTGGTGCCGTACTACAATCCGCTGTTTGCCGATCGCTTTAACTGGGCGCTCGAGTTTCGCATTCGCTGCGGTTCGGTGTCCTACGTGGTTAAGGATATCGACGGCATGGCCGATGCCTATGTGCGTGGCGGTACGTTCTCCTATGGCAAGAAGCTTACGTTTGCCCATGTGCCCGAGGCTTTCGATGACGTGTCGACAAAGCTGCTCGACTTTATCGCAATGACGGTCGCCTACCTAGGCGATATTACGAGCTCGCGCTCGGCATCGTATGACTTTGCCCGCAGCGGCTTTGTCGCCGAGCGTCAGTTGCCGGTATCCGAGTATTCCGTCGTGTCCGTGCTGGACCTGCTGCGCGGCAGGACCATGTCCTTTGAGCCCGCTTGGTCGCGGGGGACGACGACGCATCGCTCCTACGAGGTGGCAGTCGAGCCGTCGCCGCAGGGGGAGGGCGAAGTCCCGGCTAAGCGCCCGCTGCTCCTTGCCGCCAAGATTGCACCGGCGGCGGGAGGCAGCTACGACTTGCGCCTTCCGGCCGATATGTACTGCTTTGTCGCGGGCGACGCAGCCTATCTGGTCGATACGCGCCGCGCGCGCCGTACCGACACGGCGTTTGCCCAACATGCGGCGCCGTTCCTTTCGCACTTGTTGCCCTGCCGCACGCCGGTCCATATCGCCGCCGACCAGGTGGGCGAGTTCTGCCGCATGGCGCTGCCTATCTTGCGCGACTATACCGACCTGACCGCTCCCGCCGCGCTCGGCGCCGTGGCACCCGAGCCGAGTTTTGCCATGGCGATTGGCGTCGACGATGGTCTTGTGACCTGCAAGATTACGGTGACCTACGGCGATTGGTCGGCAGATCTCTTTAGTCTTGGTGCTCCGGGCAGTCCTTTCGAAGAGCAACGCCCCGGCGTTCCGCTCCGCGATGCCGTGGCGGAGTTTCGCGTTATGGACACGGCGGCCCTGTACTTCGATTTCTGCGAGGGCGGCCTGGCGTTTGAGGAGCGCGACGCCCGCCTGTTCCACTTGCTGACCGAGGGCCTGTCTGCCCTGTCCGAGCTGGGCGAGGTCATGCTCAGCGACCGCCTGCGCCAGATCTCGGTACGCCCTGCGCCCAAGCTCTCGGTGCGCGCCACCGTCAAGAGCAACTTGCTCGACGTCGAGCTGGGTGCGAGCGGGCTTTCGGCGGCAGACCTTGCCATCTACCTTGACTCCTACAAGCGTCACCAGACGTTTGCGCGCCTTACATCCGGCGACATCGTTCGCCTGGACGAGGGCGCTCGTGCCGCGTTTGGCCTTGCCGAGGACTTGGGCGTCGGTGCCGTCGACCTGCTCGACGGCGTGTCGCTTCCCGCGTCGAGCACCCTTTTTGTCGACAGCATGCTCGAGCGCACGCCGGCGCTCGAGGCTGATCGCGACGCCGCGTTCCGCCGTACCGTCGAGCGCCTGGACACGCTCGGCAAGATGGACTTTACGGTGCCCGCCTCGCTTAAGGCCACGCTGCGCGGCTATCAGGTCGACGGCTACCAGTGGCTCGGCTCACTTGAGCACCTGGGTCTTGGCGGCATCTTGGCCGACGATATGGGCCTGGGCAAAACACTGCAGATGATTGCGCACATTCTGGCGCGCGTGGAGGCGGGGGATACCAAGCCCACGCTTGTGGTATGTCCCGCGTCGCTCGTGTACAACTGGGCTGCCGAGTTGGAGCGCTTTGCCCCCTCGATTGATGTGTGCGCCATCGTGGGCGCCAAGGCCCAGCGTCGCGTGCAAATTGCCGGTGCCGCCGAGCACAACGTGGTGGTGACGTCGTATGACCTCATGCGCCGCGACATCGACGAATACGTCGAGCAGAACTTTGCCCGCGTGGTGCTCGACGAGGCCCAGTACATTAAAAACCCGCTCACCCAGGTGGCCCGCGCTGCCAAGCGCCTGCCGGCCGGCGTGCGCTTTGCCTTGACGGGCACGCCCATCGAAAACCGTCTGTCCGAGCTCTGGAGCATCTTCGACTTTTTGATGCCGGGCCTTCTGGGCACGCGTGACTCATTTGCCAAGCGCTTTGAGGGTCCCGTCGAACATACCGAGGGTGACAGCGCCGCTCGTCTGCAGGCGCTCGTGTCGCCGTTTGTGCTGCGTCGCGTCAAGGAAGATGTGGTGGCCGATCTGCCCGAGAAGATCGAGGATACGGTGATGGCGCAGCTTACCGGCGAGCAGCGCAAACTCTACCTGGCCAACCAGGACCGCATCGCCCAGCAAGTGCAGCACCGCGAGGCCGGGGAGTTTAAGAAAGACAAGCTCAAGGTGCTTGCCGAGCTCACCAAGCTGCGCCAGATCTGTTGCGATCCGCATCTGCACTATGCGGACTACAAGGCGGGAAGCGCCAAGCTCGATACGTGTATGGAGCTCGTCCATGGCGCGCTCGACGGCGGTCATCGCATCTTGCTGTTCAGCCAGTTTACGGGCATGCTCGATATCATCGGCAAGCGCCTGGCCAAGGAGGACATCGCCTTCCTTAAGCTCACGGGCGCATCTTCTAAAGAGAGTCGCGCCAAGATGGTTGCGCAGTTCCAGGCGGGCGAGGTGCCGGTGTTCTTGATTTCGCTCAAGGCGGGCGGCGTGGGCCTTAATTTGACGGCTGCCGACGTGGTCATCCACTACGACCCGTGGTGGAACGTGGCGGCGCAGGACCAGGCGACCGACCGTGCCCACCGCATTGGCCAGCAGCACACCGTGACCGTGTACAAGCTCATCGCCAAGGACACGATCGAGGAACGCATTATGCAGATGCAGGAGTCCAAGCGTAATCTGGTCAACAGTGTGCTCGGCGGCGATGGTATCTCGTCGGCGCTGTTTACCCGCGAGGATGTTCTGGCGCTGCTCGGCGGCGACGGCCGCTAACCGCGCGCGGGATGGGGTTGCCGAGTCGGACCAGGTCACCGGTTCGTCCTGGCCCGACCGCTTGCCGCGCCCGTTATGTGTTCATTTGCCATGCCGTGGATGGTTCGCCTGCCTTTGGGCATAAGAAGCATCAGGAATATTGGCACATCAGCAAAGGAGAACATCATGGCGAAATTCTTTAAGGATTCCAATGGCAAGCTCGTTGCCGCCCTTGGCGACGACGTTGCGACCCCTGCCGGCTGCACGGAGCTGACGGCGAACACCGAGGATGCGGCGCACGAGAAGCACGTGCCTGTTGTCGAAATCGAGCGCGACGGCCACGTCATTCGCGCACGTGTAGGCTCGACGGAGCACCCCATGCTGCCTGAGCACTACATCGAGTGGATCGCGCTTGAGGCCGAGGGCCGCCTGGAGGTCCATTACCTTGAGCCTGGCATGAAGCCCACGACGTTTTTCGCTGGCGGCTCCAAGACCGGTACCGTCTATGCCTACTGCAACCTGCATGGGCTGTGGTCCGCGACGTTCTAGGAGCGCGCCCCCGCTCGGGGTATCATAGCTAGCATATGCACATGCGAGCGCCGGCTGCATTATGCGGCCGGCGCTTTTACTACGACAACGACGATTTACGACGGAAAGGGCTTGGCCATGAAGCTCGCACTTGCACAGATCGATATGCGCCTGGGTGACATCGAAGGCATTTGCGGCCGCATCGAGGACCAGGCTCGCCTGGCTCATGAGCGCGGCGCGCGCGTGCTGTGCGTTCCGGCCCCGCTCTTTATGGGCACCATGCCGGGCAGCCTGGTGGGCGCTGTCGATTTTGAGCACGATATGCTGATGGGCCTGACGGGCGTTGCCGAGCGCATCCAAGGGCTCGATATGATCTGCATCGTGCCCTCTGCGGTTTCGTTTGAGGGCCAGCCCCTGCTCGACTACATGATGCTTAAGGATAGTCGCGTGGTGCCAGCGCGCGCAAGCATCGCCCTGCAGCGCGGTGGGAACGGCGATGCCCGTTGGGCGCCGCCGGTCTTCGACGTGGACGGCGTGCGTATCGCCGTGATCTTCGACTTGGACCGCGAGCTCGAGATGCTGCCGACCGGCGTCGACCTCATCGCCTATTTTCAGTTCAACGCGTTTGATATGACCGACCGCGAGACCGCTGCAATTGCCGCCGTTCGCAGCGGTGCCTACCGCAAGATCGCCTCCAAGCGCAGCGTGTGGTTTGCCTGCATGGCGCCGGTCGGTGCCTATGACGAGTCGGTGTATACCGGCGGGTCGTTTGTGCTCGACGATTGCGGTCGCGTGGTTGCCCAAGCGCCGTGTTTTGAGGAGAGCCTGCTGGTTCAGGAAATTCAGCGCGGCGTGATGCTCGATGCCCTGGAGGACCACGAGCTGCCCGAGTTTCGCTCCGAGGAATGGCTGTGGCAGGCGCTGGTGCTTGCCGTGCGCGACAATGCCCGCGCTCGCGGTGCGTCGCGTGCCGTGGTGGCGCTCGAGGGCGATCTGCCGTCGTCCCTGTTGGCGGCGCTCGCCGTCGACGCCTTGGGTCCGCGTAATGTGATTGGCCTGGTGCTGGGGCGCAACCGCATCTTTACGCCGGCGCAGGAGGAGGCCGAGGCCGCCCGCTGTTCTGCTGTTCGCTCAATCGCTGAGCGCCTGCACATTCGCACCGTCGAGCGCGATGCGCCGGATGCGGAGCGCGTGCTCGACCGCGACGTGTCGGCCTGCGTTCGCGCGCGCTGGGCCTGATGCTCGAGGATACGGCGCTCGAGCTGGGCGCCATGGCGTTGAGCCCGCTTTCCAAGACTGAGTATGCACTGGCGGCGCCCGCGCTGTCCGGCGGCTACCAGGGCGACTTTGCGCCCTTTGGCGACGTGTATCTGTCGACGCTCGAGTTTGTGGCACGCGTGCGCAACCGCGCCTCGGCCGTGGTGCCCCAAGAGCTCGTGACGCTCAACGCGGTAGAGGATTGCATGGATCGTGTGCTGGCGCAGGCACTCTCGACGCTCGCCGGTCCGGTCGACATGCTCGATCGCGCGGCGCAGCTGCTCGGTGGGCTCGAGCCGGGCGAGGTCGATGGCACGCTTGAGTCGCACGTGGACCGCAGCCGACCCTTCGACGACATCCCAATGGCCGCCGGCAAGCCCGAGGCTTGCTCGCTGCTGCTGATGCTCGTGCGTCAGGGCGAGGCCGCCCGCCGCATGCTGCCGACGGCGCCGATCGTCTCGGCCCGTTCGTTTGTCGAGCGCGCCTGGCCGTACATGCTTGCGTGGTCCGATCTGGGGCTCAGCGGCAAGGAGCGCATGACGGTTGATTCGCTGGCACGCGCCGAGGTGCGACGCTTTGCCGACGACGATACGAATGACCGTATGCGCGGCGAGATGATGGGCTTATTGGGCGAGCTGTTGGGTATTTCACCCGAGCAGATGGAAGAGCTGCGCTCCGAGGACGGCCAGCGCCGCCTGCACGAGGGCATGAAGAAGTTTGAGGGCGAGGTCCAGGATGCCATCGAAAAGATGATGGGCGGCCAGAGTGGCCCGCAGGGTGGGCCCCAGGGTGGTCCGATGCCGCATCCGCCGGTGGACCCCCGACAGTTTCCGTTCTTTAGCCAGAACTAGGGCAGACGGAAACATTGCGGGAGGGATTCTCTCGCACACATTGCTTCTGCCGAATCTATCTTGCATTAAGTACCTTGGCCCTGTTGTGTTATTCTAGAACAGACGTTCGTGAATAGTGCGCGGGGCCTTGCTTTGTGCTTGGCAAAAGACGAGGGGAGGTCGGCTTGGTTATCTTGGGTATCGACCCCGGTTTGGCCCATACGGGCTGGGGGATTATCGAGGAGCGGCGTGGCGAGGTTCGTTGCCGTGCCTACGGTTGCATCGAGACCAGCGCGGGCAGCCCGCTCGCGGTGCGCCTGTCTCACATTGCCCGCGACCTCAAGGATATCGTCGAACGCTATCGCCCCGATACCGCTGCTATCGAGAGCATCTACTTTGGCGCTAACGTCCGCTCGGCCATCCCAACGGCGCATGCCCGCGGTGCCGCGCTCGTGGCGCTTTCGGAGTGCGCGCTCGAGATTGGCGAATACACGCCCATGCAGATCAAGCAGGCCGTGGTGGGCACGGGCGCTGCAGATAAGCGGCAGGTTGCCTACATGGTGCGCACGCTCACACAGCTCGATCACGACCCTCATCCAGACCATGCCGCCGATGCCCTGGCTTGCGCCATCTGTCACGTTAACCTAAGCCGCACCCGGGTGCTTACCGGCGGCGAGTTCTATCAACAGAGAGGAACCGGATACTGATGATCTCCCAGCTCCATGGAACGCTTGTCGAGGCCACGATGAGCTCGGCCGTCGTCGATGTATCGGGCGTGGGCTTTGAGCTCGGTATTTCGGGCAGCACTGCCGCCACGCTGCCCACGCCCGGCGGCGAGATTCGCCTCTATACCCGTATGCAGGTGCGTGAGGACGCCATGACGCTCTTTGGCTTTGCCTCCAAGGACGAGCGCACGATGTTCGATCGGCTCGTTTCTGTCTCGGGCGTCGGTCCGCGCCTGGCGCTTGCCGTGCTCTCCACCTATACCGTGGGGCAGCTGTATTCCCTGGTGATGGCCGAGGACGACAAGGGCATGGCCAAGGTGCCCGGTGTGGGCAAAAAGACGGCGCAGCGCCTCATCTTGGAGCTCAAGAGTACCTTTGCCAAGGACAAGGGCTTTGTTCCGGTCGACGTAATTCCCGGTCAGGTTGCGATGCCGGTCCCCGCCGCCGTTCCCTCGGCGATCGATGATGCCCGCGCGGCGCTCCTTTCCATGGGCTTTAGCCCGCAGGAGACCGAGGTTGCCCTGAGCGGGTATGATGGGCAGGACATGCGTGTCGAGGATCTGCTCGGCGCGGCGCTTAAGCGACTCGGAATGGATGCGTGATGTGGGAAGCCGATGACTCTCAGGACCTGTGGGCGACGCCCGGCAGCTCGCCGGCGGCATCCATGGCGCACGGTGAGCGCATGGTGGGCTCGGAACTGACACCCGAAGACCTCGATGTCGACCGTACCCTGCGTCCCCAGCGCCTAGACGACTACTGCGGTCAGGAGCATATCAAACAGAGCCTGCGCGTGCTGATCGAGGCGGCACAGAGCCGTGGCGAGACGCTCGACCACGTGATCTTCTCGGGCCCTCCGGGTCTGGGCAAGACCACGCTGGCCACGGTTATCGCCAACGAGCTGGGCGCTCAGATCAAGACGACGAGCGGCCCGGCCATCGCGCGTACCGGCGACCTGGCGGCTATCCTTACCAACTTGCAGCCGGGTGACGTGCTGTTTATCGACGAGATCCACCGCCTTAACCGCTCGGTCGAGGAAGTCCTGTATCCCGCTATGGAGGACTTTGCGCTCGATATCGTGATCGGCAAGGGTCCGGCTGCGCGCTCGATTCGCCTAGATATTCCCAAGTTTACGCTGGTGGCGGCAACGACCCGCTCGGGTATGCTGACCGGCCCGCTACGCGACCGCTTTGGCATTTCGTATCGCCTGGACTACTACACGGTCGAGGAGCTTGCCCAGATCGTGACGCGCTCGGCGACCATCCTGGGCGTGACGATCGACCATCCGAGCGCGCTCGAGATCGGCTCGCGCTCGCGTGGCACGCCGCGCTTGGCCAACCGTCTGCTCAAGCGCGTGCGCGACTATGCGCAGGTGCGCGGCAACGGTCCTATTGAGCTTGATATTTGCCGTCAGGCGCTCGAGTTCTTCGAGATTGATGAGCTTGGTCTGGACTGGATGGACATTCGTATCTTGGAGACGCTTGCCAAGACGTTCTCTGGTCGTGCCGTGGGTTTGACGACCCTTGCCAGCGCGGTGGGCGAGGACCCGGGTACGCTCGAGGATGTCTATGAGCCCTACCTGCTGCAGTGCGGCTTGATGATTCGCACGCCCCAGGGCCGTCAGGCAACCTTGCGCACCTTTGAGCACTTGGGCATCGAGCCAGCCGTTTAGAGGCGGGTTTGTTTTGGCTGGTCTGTAGGCTATCGCTGAGCATTGGATAAACATATCGCCATTCATCGGTTACGGGTGTTTTACTATTGCGCGCCCGTGCTATGCTGAAATGGTCTTTTTCTCATTCGGTAACGAAAGGACCGCCCATGCCTACTGACATCGAAATCGCACGTTCCGTCACGCCGCTGCCCATTACCGAGGTGGCTAAGAACGCCGGCGTCGACGTAAAGCACCTGATTCCGTATGGCTTCGACAAGGCTAAGGTTGACTATTCACTGCTCAACGAGCCGACCGATCACCAGGCCAAGCTCGTCCTCGTGACCGCTATCAATCCCACGCCCGCCGGCGAGGGCAAGACCACCACGACTATCGGTCTGGCCGATGGTTTGCGCCGTCGCGGCGTCAAGAGCGCTGTGGCCCTGCGTGAGCCTTCGCTCGGTCCCGTCTTTGGCGTAAAGGGCGGCGCCGCCGGCGGCGGCTGGGCTCAGGTCATCCCCATGGAGGATATCAACCTGCACTTTACCGGCGACTTCCATGCTATTGGCGCCGCCAATAACCTGCTGGCTGCCATGCTCGACAACCATATTCAGCAAGGCAACCAGCTCGGTATCGATGTTAAGCGCATCACCTGGAAGCGCGTCGTCGACATGAACGACCGCCAGCTGCGCCACGTTATCGACGGCATTGGCGGCAAGGCCCAGGGCGTGCCGCGCGAGGACGGCTTCGATATCACCGTTGCCTCCGAGGTCATGGCAATCCTGTGCCTGTCCACGAGCATCAACGACCTCAAGGAGCGCTTGGGCGAGATCGTCGTCGGCTACAGCTATGCCGGCGAGCCCGTCCGCGCCCGCGACCTCAAGGCTCAGGGCGCCATGGCTGCGTTGCTTAAGGATGCGCTCAAGCCCAACTTGGTGCAGACGCTCGAGGGTACGCCCGCGTTTGTCCACGGCGGTCCCTTCGCCAACATCGCCCACGGCTGCAACTCCATCATGGCCACGCGCATGGCCATGCGCTTTGGCGATGTCGCCATTACCGAGGCAGGCTTTGGCGCCGATCTGGGTGCCGAGAAGTTCCTCGACATCAAGTGCCGCATGACGGGCGTCCGCCCCAGCGCCGTCGTGATTGTCGCCACCGCCCGCGCGCTTAAGTACAACGGCGGCGTTGCCAAGGCCAACCTTAACGACGAGAACCTCGAGGCCCTCAAGGCCGGCATGCCCAACCTGCTGCGTCACGTTGACAATATCCAGAACGTCTATGGTCTTCCCTGTGTGGTCGCCATCAACCGCTTCCCGACGGACACTGAGGCCGAACTCGAGCTCATCGAGTCCGAGTGCCAGAAGCTCGGCGTTAACGTTAAGCTTTCCGAGGTCTGGGCCAAGGGCGGCGAGGGCGCGCTCGACCTGGCTGATGAGGTCATGCGCCTGATTGAGCAGCCGAGCGAGCTCAAGTTTGCCTACGAGGACGGCGCCGATGTTGCCGATGCCCTCGAGGCCGTCGCCACCAAGGTCTACCGCGCCGACGGCGTTGACTTTACGCCGGCTGCCAAGCGTCAGCTCGCCGAGCTGCGCGAGAACGGCTTTGGCAACCTGCCGGTGTGCGTCGCCAAGACCCAGTACAGCTTTAGCGACAACGCCAAGGCGCTGGGCGCCCCCGAGGGCTTCCGCATCACCGTGCGCGAGCTCAAGGTTTCCGCCGGTGCCCACTTTGTGGTCGCGCTGACTGGCAGCGTCCTGACCATGCCGGGCCTGCCCAAGGTGCCCGCGGCAGAGAACATCGACGTCGACAACGACGGCAACATCACCGGCCTGTTCTAAGCCTGCTGTCCATAGCCGCTTGCCCGCCCCGCCGCGCCTACCAAGGCTCGGCGGGGCTTTTTGATTCTTAGGCACGCGCATGTCTTGTAGATACCGACGGGCTTTGCCCATCATAGGCTTTTGCGCGGGTAGAATGCATGGATAACTTGATGCTTACAGGCGACGGAAAGGAAACGTTGCATGGACCAGGATAAGACGACCGTGATGGGCGGATATGGCTCCGCACAGGCTGGCGGCAGCGCCGATGCGACCCGTATTGTGCCGAATCCCGGCAATGCTGCTCCCGATGCGACGCAGACATCTGCCGAACCCACGCGGGTTATGGGCTATGGCGATACACCACGGGATCCGTTTGATTATGCACCGCAGGACCCGTATGGCAACGCGGTTCCGGACCCGTATGGCAATGCGGCGGCAGGCGCTTATAACAACCTGCCGCAAAATCCCATTCCGCAGCCTCAGCAGACGACGTATATGCCGCGCACGGCGCAGGCCCAGCCTCGCTATGAGTCGCGCGATCCGTATGCGCGCCAGCCCCATCGCGAGTATCCCAAATCGATTCCGCAGTATGGTGAGGACGAGGAAGAGACGCCGTCGCGTTCGTCGAGTGTGATCAAGAAGATCCTGATTGTGCTGGCAATTTTCTTTGCCCTCTCGATTGTGTTCGCCATTGTGACGGGCATGCTCAACAAGCGGGGCGCCACGACCGATGCCACGACCGAGCAGGCCGAGACCACCCAGTCTGCTGCCGTCGACCTGAGCGATATCCCGGGACAGTACTGGTCCAACGCCAAGAAGCTCCTCAAGTCGCGCGGAGCCGACCTTTCGAACGCCGTGATTCTGACCGACGATGGCTCAACGCCCGTCATCGATTCCAACTGGGTTGTTACGAATGCCTACTATAACGACAACGGCAACCTGGAGATTCAGCTCGCGCACAAGAACAGCTATGGCAACTCGTCCGGCGGCCAAAGCGGTACCGACAGCTCGAGCTCCAACACGCTGGAGGACCTGAGCAACAAGGCGCAGGAATTGGGAGACAAGGCGCAAGAGCTGGGCGATACAGCCCAAAACCTCGGCGATACTGCTCAGAATCTGGGCGATATGGCTACCAATGCCTGGAACGCCCTACAAAACGGCATTTCGGGCGCACAGGGTAACTAGCGTCCGAGCGGAGCGGGGCTACAGCTGCTCTGCCGGACGCTCGGGCGAGCTAAAGCCCGAATCGAACGTGACGACGCATGACGCATCGGGCCGGCGCTCGTGCACGATGCGCGTGACGAGCTCCAGCAGCTCCTCGTCGGATATGTCAAAGCCGTCGGGACGCACCAGGTCAAACGAAACAAAGCCGTCGTGCTCATGTAAGTCGTGGATGGAGAGCGCAGGGTCGATCTGCGCTACGCCGCGCTTTACCCAGCCGCGCAAGTCATCGCCGGTTGTCGCGATGGGGTCGCAGTGCAGCGTAATGCCAATGCCCATCTGGCGTTTGATGTCGTGTTCGATGGTGTCTAGAATCTCGTGGTGCTCAAAGGCATCGCCCTCGCCGGGCATTTCCACGTGCGCGCTGGCAAACTGGCGGCCGGGGCCGTAGTCGTGCACCATCAGGTCGTGCGTGCCTAGGACCTGCGGATACGACATAATCTTGTCGCGGATTGCCTGGACGAGCTTGGGGTCGGGCGCTTGTCCCAGCAGTGGGCTGATGGCGTCGCGCACCAGGCCCATGCCGCTGATGCAGATGAAGATGCCCACGCCCAGGCCTGCCCAGCCATCGAGGTCAAAGCCGGTCGTCTGCGAAATAAGCGCCGCCACCAAGACCGAGCCCGAGGTGATGACGTCGTTTTTGGAGTCCTGCGCCGTGGCGATGAGCGTCTCGGAGTCGATGCGATTCCCCAGCGTGCGGTTGAATGCAGCCATCCAGAGCTTAACGAGCATGGACGTAGCCAGTGCCGCAAGGGAAACGAGCGTGTAGGCGGTGGGGGAGGGCTTGATAATCTTGGTAACGGACTCGAGCACCAGGTTGATGCCGACGGCACAAACGAGGACGGCGACAAACAGGCCGGCGAGGTATTCGTAGCGGCCGTGGCCATAGGGGTGACCTTCGTCGGCCGGGCGGCTGGCAAGGCGGAACCCGAGCAGGCTGACGATGTTGCTCGAGGCATCGGAGAGGTTGTTGAAGGCGTCGGCGATGAGCGAGACGGAGCCGGCGAGCAGGCCCGCGATGCCCTTGGCTAGGCACAGGGTAATGTTGAGGCCAATGCAGATGAGGCTTGCGGCAAAGCCCGCGTTGGTGCGACAAGTCGTATCGACCGGCTCGCCCTCGCTGCCGGGAACAAGCGTATGTACCAGCCGATTTACAAATAGCATGGCGTATCTCCTTGCATCCTCGTTAAGGGGATAGTGTAGCTCGCATGAGCGCACCGTGCGCCGATGCTCAGAAAATGCAGCAATGGTCTGCTGGAGCTAACGAGCGGCCCTTCTTGTCCGACCAGGTGCTCCATTTTGGGCCACATGGGTATGGGCATGTGCCTGCCTGCCCGACATACTTAATGTCGACAGCCCCTGTGCAAAGGAGGACGTATCCATGGACGAGATGTTTGCCATTAAATGCCAAAACTGCGGCGGCCCCATGTACTCACACCAGGCTAAACGCAGCTTTGAGTGCGCCTATTGCGGCACGGTCGTTCCGTGGCAGGCCGATGCGGGGGAGCCCAAGAGCGCCCTGGGCATTCGCCATACGCCGCTGACGGTTGTCGATGGGCTACTTAAGCTCACCCATGTGTCGCAACTCGAGCGCCCGGAGGACCCGGACTGGTATTTCTTTAATTCACACTGGCGCAATCAGTCGGTTCTGGAGCATCTGCTGTGGGAGGACCGCGGCACGGCGCAGGAGTTCCAAGAAGCCACGCACGTGAGCATTCCCTGCCCCTTCTGCGGCGCGTCCTTTGAAGGCGAGTCCACTCAGCGCGTGTTTGAGTGCCCGTCCTGCGGAAATAAGATCGGCGTCGCCGACCTTCTCAAGCCCGGCACGTTTAGCAAGCGCCTGACCATGGGCGTTGGTGCCGAGTATGTGCCTGAACAGGGTATTCCCTGCGAAATCTCGCCGCAGCAGGCGCGTGCCAACGCGCTGCAGCTGGTGCGCCAGTACCCCGACGCCTTTGCCGGGCACGACGTGGAAGACGCGATTCAAAATGACATGATGCTCTTCTACTTCCCCATGGCGCTCGCGGACCTGCGCATGATGGCGTCCTTCCCGGGCAAGGGGCTGAGCAAGGAGACCCTGGTGTACTACGAGGTGCTCGACTGGGCGTATCCGCGGGCAAACTACCTGGACGTTCGCCTTATGGGCATTCTGGAGCCATGGGACTTTGCCAAGGTTGGGCCGTTTGACCCGGCCATGCAGGAGGGCGACTTCCGCGTCGTCTCCGTCGATGCGTCTACCAAGGACCAAGTGGTCATTGATAAGCTGGCGCTCGACATTGCCGGCAACGATGCCGAGGCGGTACTGGGGCTCAATAAAAAGAGCATCCGCGCCTGGGCGCGTAAGGCCCGCAAGCACAAGGATGGCCTGGTGATGGTGCCGGTCTACTTTGTCGATCGTCCGGCGTCGGATGGACGCGATGGCGAACAGGTGCGCATCGCCGTGAACGGCCAGACGGGCCGCGCGGCCGCGGTGGTGTTTAGCGACAAGCGTGAGACGCATGTGGTGGCGCCGCTCAACCCGAGCCTGCATCTATCGAACGAAAGTACCGTGCACGCCACGCCCATCGAGGTCAAATACGTCAAGTCGCCGTTCCTGTACCAGATCGTGCGTCGTGGAGGCGGCGAGCAACCGCGCCAGGTCGCAGCCGCCGTCGAGGGTTCTTACCGAGAGGAAAAGCCCAAACGAAAGGGATTGTTCGCTGCGATCTTTGGGAAGTAGGGGAGTAGTGCCGGTCGGCGCTGCGATCCGATAGCTAGAGGAACGGGGCAGCTCGCAGGAGTGCGGACTGTCGTCTGATTGTTTGAGGGTGCCAGATGTAAATAAACGGTGGAGCGACTGCAAAGGAGCCGTCTCACTGGGTAAAATCAGGTTGTGCCGCGGAACCCGCTCCTCAGCTAGTCACACTTCGGAAGCGCGGGCAACGCAGGTATTATCGTCTAAAGGGCCGGCTGCAACCGGCCCTTTTCATGACTCCCTTCGCTATCCGTTACTGCTTATATTCCCGCCAGATCGAGTAGGGGTTCCGGGCAATGCCGGTCACATACATCGAGAGGCGCAGGATTTCAAGAAACAAGTTCATAGGCTTCACCCCAATCGGAGATCGGAGCGTTGCCCGAAGGCGGATTCCGCGGCGGTCAAGATTTACCTCACAGGCCGCGGTGGGAGACATCCTACTCACCCCCTGGTTTGGGGCAGTGTCGATCTAACGGGCAATCAAGCCTCTAGCTCTCTTTGAATTGAGCAAGCATCTGCCCGAAGGTGCTGAGCTCGAACGGCTCATAAATGAGTGAGCCGCCATCTTCGGTCCGGTAGACCCCGCAGGGGAGATAACGCCCGTCGGGGAGGACATAGAGGTTGGCTTCTTCCTTCAGTCCTGCTGGAAATAGCGGAATCCCGTTTTCGTCCACTTGGAACTCGTCTATATTTGCGATCTTTCTTTCCGTGGTGCCTCTTGGTCAGTTTCTATCGTAAGTGCGCCCTAAAACAAACACTGCTCTATCAGTTCTTTACCGCGCAGGATGTCAATCCACTCTCGTGGGATGGCGTCGATGCCGTATGCCGTGCCTGCGAGGGCGCCGGCGACGGCTGCGGTGGTGTCGGTGTCGTCGCCCAGGTTGACGGCGGCAAGCATGCAATCTTCGTAGCTGTTAGTGTTGACGAAGCACCAGGTGGCTGCCTTAAGCGTGTCGCGCACGAAGCCACCTGATCTGATTTCCTGCTCTGGCACGCCTTTCAAATGAAGTGTCCACGAGGGGAGCGCGTCGTTCATCACGTCCCTCATCAGCTCGACAAATATGATACATGCATCGGTTGACGTTCTGTGGGCGTGCGTGATTGCCGAGACCTCGCGGATCTCGTTGTCCGTCGCATCGGTGAACGCTAGGGGAGCGATGCGCATGAGCGATCCGTTGCCGTTGTCGCGCTCGCCGGAGCCTCCTTTGCCGGTGTGCAAAGCGCGGGCGGTCGTGCCGCCATAATCGAAAACGCCGTTGATCGTATACTCGCCACGGGCAATCCAGCGTACGAACTTGTCGCGCATGTCTGCGGTGTCGATGTGCCCGAGCTCCCTAATCGAGTCACAGGTAGCAAGCGTCATAGATGTGTCGTCGCTCCAGGTGCCGGCGGGCTGCCCATGCGTGCCGTAGCCGATCATGTCCGTGCATTTGAACGTGCCGCGGGGCCTAAACTCGTAAGGAACGCCCAGCGCGTCGCCGACGGCAAGCCCATAGATGCAGTCGCGCAGTGTTGTTTTCGGTCTGTCTGTCACGGAAAGCTCCTTTTATGCTCTGTCGGGAATTCGTGATAACCTGCGGCAGCGTGTCAGGTTCAATTCGGAACGCAGTGCGATCCGAATTGGGGAGCCCGGCGGCAAACATGTTTTGCCTGTTCATTGCGCAAGCGTGTGCGGACCTAACCGAATCATTGGGGTCGAGACGGTTTCTCTCGATTCGTGACACAGTGCGTCGCGAATCGAGAGAACTCAATGGCCGATATGTCAAAACGATATGCCCTGGCGTTCCTTTACGCGGCAACAGGTATCTCCTTCGGGCGTCCTGCCTTTGGAGCGTCGGCGAGTCGTGCCTCGATGGAAGCTTTGGACACCATGCGCTTGGTGCCATCCTTCCATGAATCCAACAGTCCTGCATTTATCAGTTGCGATACCCGTGCTGAGCTAACACCGAGTATACGCGCGGCATCCGCTGCGGTGACGGCGGGGATGTCGGCGAGTTCGCGGCTGACGGCTACGGCGATAATCTTGCCGCCGTGTCGCGGCTCATGTCCGAAGTCTGGCGCGGGAAGTTCAATGCCGTCCGAATCAAAGAACTCGAATTCCCACGCGTAAACCAGGTAAGACCTCCTCTAATGGCGAATAATACGAGGCGTACTCCTAGAAGCATTGCTAGTCGCATCGATGCGGCTGATCATGCCTATCTTAAAGCCTCGCGCGGACTCGAATTTCAATGTCGCCTAGCGCCTTCGTGCAGGATTCCCGAAGTGACTAAAATGTGACCATAGAGGCAGTTTTAGCGAACCCCATGGGAGTGACACGCATGGACAACAACACCTTGCTGTTTCAGGACAAAGGTTCGGGCGGGTTTAAAGACGTCAAGATCTACCCTAACCGCATTGAGGTACTCAAGAAGGGCACTTTCGGCGGCAAGCACACCGAGATTGTCTACCTTAAGGACATCACGGGGGTCAGCAGGATCAAGGGTCGCGACGTTTTTCTGCGCAACAGGCTGTTGACTGCCTGTGTCTTTAGCCTGAGCAGCCGCTCCCAGGCCCAGGAATTTGTGAACGCGCTGAACATGGTGATGTAGCCGACGTCGGCGTTCGGGCCAGACTTATGCCCGCGCATCTGGCGGCACGGTGGCTGGTCGTTCAACCTGCGAGGCGTCCTTTATGAGCTGATCCCTCATGTCAAAATATAGGGGCGCAGAACGGTATTCCGCGCCCCTGATTGAGCCGATGCGTCTGAAAGCCGGCTTGCCTATTCGCTATCGTCCCCAGCGTTTTCGCGGTCACTGGCAAGCATTGCCGCGCCGGCGACCGTTGTCGCCACGGCGGCAGCGGCGAGCCCGGCGGCGATGCCAGAGCCGTCGCCCGTGCCGGCGAGCTTCTCGCCCGAGCCCTTGCTCTTGTTGCCCTTGCCGTTCTTGTCGGCGCTGTCCGTGGTGGCATCGTTGCCGTTGCCGCCGCCGGTACCGTTGCCGGTGTCGCCCGCGTTGCCCGAAGTCATCACAGTAAAGCTTGCGGCTCCGTCGGTGGCAAGCGTGTAGTTTTGCGCCGCGTCGCCCAACAGGCCTTTCGCACGCACCCAATACGTCCCCGCGGCAAATGCCTCGCCCTCGGCCATCGCCGTTCCCGGAGCGCCGTTCGCGTCGTGCACAAACTCGAGCTGGGCCGTGCAGGCATCGGTTTCGAGCTTGCCCTCGAGTGATGCCGCAATCTTGGCGCGCACGTCTTCGCCGGCCTTAAGGCCTTCGAGTCCCTCAAAATGGGGCGTCAGCGCGCGTGGATTGATATCGATGGGCACGGAGCCCCGCAGCTCCGTAACGGTCTCGTTGCCCAGGGCGTCGACATCCACGTATTCGATGGCAAACGCGCTGCCAGAAGCGGCCACGTTGAGTACGTTGCTGCTGTCGACAAGGCGGAAATGGCCCTCGCCAACGGTCTTGCCATCTTGGAGCGAGGCATCGCTCAGCGAGTCTCCATACGTCATGTGCATGCGGTCCGGGAGGCAGCATGAAACTGTTGGCTTGTGCTTCGCGTCGTAATTGCGTTGGTAGATGCTCCGGGCCAGTGCCGAATCGACAAAGTCGGACGCGATAATGCCAACGTGCTTGAGGCAATCTGACTTTGTTTTATCGCTGCCGCTGGGATTGATGTACTGGCTCTTGTACAGATGCTCGTTGACCACTCGCGCCGCGGTAAAAGGATTGCTTCCTTGTTTGTAATTCGTGCAACTGGTGTAGTTGATAGACCAGCAGCGTTCCAGGACTTGCACCTTGGCGCCATCATTGTCCTCGACGTCCACCTTGTTGCGCGTGAGATTGGTCGTCTCTCGCAGCGCCATATCGACCCAGCTAATCTTGTCGGTTCCGGTGCATTCAAAATGGTCCTGGGCGTATACCTTGGTGCAATAGGGCTCTTTGTCGCCCGCATTGCCCGTAGTCTCAAAGCCTCGCGCGTCTTGGACGAGGCACATCGACTGCCCGGAATGCGCCTTGATTTTGTCGTCCCATTGGGTGAGATCGAGGCCCCACGTGTGGCTGCTTACGCTGTTGCCGGCGAGTACAAATCGACGCAGCAGGACGATCTTTCCGCGCACCTCGTTCAGTGTGGGGATTCGGCTCGACGTGTAGAACAGATCGGGATTATCGTGCATAACCTTGGCGAAAGCCGTCGTAACGCTTTCGTCGGTAGCCTCGTCGTTGCCTCGTGACGCAAGCATGATGAGCGCTTCTGACGGGTTTTCGTTCAAAAATGTTTTGAAGTAACCGATGACATCGGAGAGATGCATAAAGCCCCCGTCTTTTTTGAGCAGGTAGCATCTTCCATGGTCGATACCGGGGTCGCCGTTCTCGTCGTTCCTTCCGAGTCGGATATCAAAATAGCGAATGCCTTCGAGCAACTGCGTCGGGATGTAATCCTGCTGGCACTTTGCTTGTGAGGATTGGGGCTCGGTGTCGTTGTCCACGCTGCAGGTGCCCGAATCATGCGTGCCCGGGATACTCAGCTCGTCGAGGTACTTGTTGTCGTCGACGTATTTCATCCAGCATGGTCCGTCGACGTAGCTGCTATACGTGGTCCAGTCGATACTTCTAACTGTGGTATTGATCTTGCCCATGTCGTAACCGACAAGTTCTAGCTCCCACGGAATGCTCTTACTCTTATGGCAGATCTTATTGTTGTCCTGGTCTTTGCCGTCCGATTCTATTGCCAGGTACTTAATGTCTTTTTTCTCGGTTTCTTTCTCGACCGTGCGGTCTCGAATGATATAGGTTCCGTTTGATTGACGTTCGAACGCAAAAGCGCGGCTGGGCTTGTTGTCATACTCGCCGCCCCATACGTGGATGACCTTTCCATCTTTGTCCGAGTCGTCGTCGACCGACCAAATGCTGTAGCCCGTCTTTTTATGCTCTTCGAAATTGAGCAAGGTGCGGATGGCATACCAGTTTCTATTTTCTGTATCGGTCTCTACGTGCTCAAGGATGAGCTTGCTGGACGTGCCGTCATTAAACAGGTGGCAGACGTTGCCGCGAACGTTGCCGTCTTGGTTGACGCTCGCGGTGCGAAAATAGCCCGCGGGGCGAAGGCGAATGACGAAATTGTCGAGGCTGTCCGACGGTGCGGGTGTGTTGTCTGCAAATGCCGTTCGCAGGGGAATGCCCGGCGCTGCGGTTTCGGGCAGGCTTGCAAGTGGTGACAACGCCGCAAGCCCTAGGCCCAGCGTAAACGCTCGGCGGCTGATGGCATGGTGTTCGGTCATATCTCCTCCGTTCGCAGGGTACGGTTATGCACTTGTTTTGGTCACTATACTGCCCAGATGTTTAAAGACGCCGGTTTAAATTGCCTGCGCGGCGCTATAAATCGGCGGGCGGACGTGTTGGGGCACTTGTCTATTTGTGCTGTTATCACGTCTGGGATGGTTTTGGAGCCCAGCATCCTGCGTTCGTCGGCTACCGGCATAAGAATGGGGAGGGTCGGCTTACCGGCCCTCCCTGGGTACGAAGCGCTGGGATACCGTCGCTTGTTTGCACTGCGTCCGTGTTTCCCGTTGTGCTCGCCAGTCGCTTAGCGCTTGATCTCGATATCCTCGAGCTTGACGTCCATGGCCTCGGTCTTGGCCTTGGCGATGTCGTCGGCAAACTCCAGAGACTTCATCATGGTCTCGACGGCGTCCTTGTGCTCCTCGACATTGTCGATACGTACGTACACACTGCCGCCGTCAACGTCAGTGAAGTACTCGGTCGTCACGCCGCCCGAGTGCGTAAAGTAGGCGCTGCGCCAGGTCTTGCCGTTGTACTTAACGGGATCGCTCTCGGTCCATCCGGAGTTGGCCTTCCACTTTGCCTCGTAGTCAAACAGTTCATCGGCGTTCTTGTCAGGATCGAAGACGGGGATGAAGCGGTCGCTGGCATGCTCGCTCTCGGTGAACTTAAACTGGGCCCTGTCGGCGGTATCGCCTGCGACGTCCGTGATTTCGACGCCCTCGGGGACTTCGACCTTAAACCAAATGAAGTCGGTCCTCATATCCACGGCTGGTTTTTCTGCTCCGCCGCCACCGCCACTTCCGGTAGCGCCGCCGCTGCCACCGCAGCCCACCAGGGCAACTGCGGCAAAGAGACTGATGCAGAGGGTGAGAATCGCAAAGGCCTTCTTTTTCATGGTCGTGTCCTCCTCGATCTGTAACCGCCCATGGATTACCTGCCTTTACTGTACGCGCGGGCGGCTCGTTCAGGTGGGCCATGTGTCCCATTCTGGGGGCCTGATTTGCGCCGACAAGTGGCAATATGCTCGGGCGTAAAAGAGGGGAGGGTCGGCCGATCCAATCCTCCCCTGGCTGGGCGTCCGATCATTTAATGAATGCGCACGCGATGCTGCGTGCGAGCCCCTAATGCTTGATCTCGATGCTCGAAATCTCGACTTCGCGTGCCTCGGCAACTGCCTTCGCCATGTCATCGGGAAACTCGATGGAGTTGAGGAGCGCCTCGGCTTCTTTCTTATGCAGATCGAAGTTCGAGATGAGGACGTAGACGCTTCCCGGCTCAACGTCGGTAAAGAGAAGGGTTGAGACGCCGCTGTTGTCCTCGTACGTTCCGACGAGCCACGTCCTGCCGTTATACTCGACGGACCCGCCATCCTTCCACTGGAACGTATCACCTTTCTTTTCTGCCTGGTCGGCGTGGGATTCCTCTGCCGTCAGCGCTTTTTTCCAAACGGGGATAAAGCGATCGGCCGAACCGTTCTCGTCTTCGGGGAAGGTGAGCTGGACCCTGTCGGCATTCTTGCCAGCGGAGTCGCTTACGCCAACGCCCTCGGGCATCTCGACCTTAAACCAAATGAAGTCAGTCTTCTTGGCAACGGGGGCCTTTTCTTTGCTCTCGCTCTTAGCGGCGCTGCCGCCCCCGCCCGATGCGCTCCCGCCGCAGCCGACAAGGGCAAACGCGGCAAAGAGGGCGATGCAAAGGGAAAGGATCGATAGGGTCTTTTTCTTCATGGTGGCGTCCTCCTTGTCTGCCGATGACATCACGGCGCCGCATGCTGTTGGGGTACTGATTGCACTGGCGGCGGATGTCTCTGTGCACTGTGCGGCTTATGCCTCCGTTCATCGCTTGTGGCCGTTGCGCGGCCGTGCCCCAACGGGTTCCTTACTTATAGATATGCCCCAGTTTGTGCCGTTCGGGAGTCTCGAAAGGTGGGCCATGTGTCCCATGTTTGCAGCGCCGACGCCTATCGTTCGTCATAGAAATCCGCGATGGCCAGGTGTGCTGACGCTCATGTGCTTATGGGCTAGACTTAGCATCATTACGTGTTTGATGCGGTTGGTCGGCGGTTGCCGCCCGACCGATCTATATGACTTGAAGGTGCATACGTATGAGCCAAGAGATGATGGACAAGACCTGCCGTGGGTTTGCCGAGGCGCTGGCCGCGCGCGAGCCGGTTCCCGGCGGCGGTAGCGCGAGCGCCTTTGTGGGCGCACTGGGCGCCTCGCTTTGCGGGATGGTCGCTCGCTACGGGGCGACCAATCCCGCGCTTAGCGATCGGGCGGACGATCTTACGCGTGCATTTGCCCAGGCAGACGAGTTGGCGCAGGAACTAGTGGGTCTGGTTGCCGAGGATGTTCGTGCATACGGCCAGGTGTCCGCGTCGTATGGTATTCCGCGCGAGGACCCGGCTCGACCCGCGGCGATTCAGGACGCGTTGCGCGTGGCGGCCATGCCGCCGTATCGGATCATGGATGCCTGCGGGCGCGCGCTGGCGCTGCTCGAGGACATGGCGGACAAGGGCTCCCGACAGCTGCTCTCCGACGTGGCGTGCGGTGCCGTGTTCTGCCGCGCTGCCATGCAGGGCGCGAGCCTGACGCTCTTTGCGAACACCACGTCTATGAAGGATCGTGCCCGCGCCGAGGAGTTCGAGGCTGCATGTGACGAGCTGCTCGATACGTGGCTGCCGCGCGCCGATGCTCTGGCGCGCCGCGCCGCTGACGCCGCAAGGAAGAGGGGATAGCCATGGCAGAGCTGCTGAAGGGTGCTCCCGTTGCCCGCGCTTTGACCGAGGAGCTTGCCGCTCGTTGCATGGCTTTGCGTGAGCGCGGCGTTGTTCCGACACTGGCCATCGTTCGTGTGGGCGAGCGCGAGGACGACCTGTCCTACGAGCGCGGTGCTCTCAAGCGCTGCGAGAAGGTTGGCATCGAGGTTCGCCGCGTATTGCTTCCCTCCGATGTTTCGCAGGACGAGCTGTTGGCGGCCATCGAGGACATCAATGCCGACCCCGCTGTTCATGGCTGCCTGATGTTTCGTCCGTTGCCCGCTGGGCTTGACGAGGATGCAGTTGCCGCGGCACTCGATCCTGCCAAGGACGTTGACTCCATGACGCCGGCCTCGCTGCTTACCACGCTTTCGGGGCGAGGCGAGGGCTTTGCTCCATGCACGGCCGAGGCCGTGTTGTCGTTGCTGGACCATTACGGCCTTGAGCTGGACGGTGCCAAAGTCGCGGTCGTCGGTCGATCGCTGGTGATTGGCCGTCCCGTTGCCGCCATGCTTACGGCTCGCAATGCCACAGTGACGACGTGCCATACGCATACGCGCGACTTGGCTGCCGAGTGTCGTTCTGCCGTCATTGTTGTTGCCGCGGTTGGACGTGCGCGCACGATTGGCGCGGATGCGGTCCGCGAGGGCCAGACGATCGTCGATGTGGGCATCAACTGGGACGAGGCCGCCGGCAAGCTGGTCGGCGACGTCGATTTTGATGCTGCGGAGCCGGTTGTTGGCGCAATTACTCCGGTGCCGGGCGGCGTGGGGGCTGTGACCACTGCGATTCTCGCCAAGCACGTGATCGAGGCGGCGGAGCGTGCATCGAAATAGGCGTTTTGGGCTGTTTGAGGGGCCGGTCATATACCTCGTGGTCAAAAAATGCCAAATATGAGTACTGTTGCAAAGATAGTCACATATATTTTATGTCATATGTGCTCCCTAGCGATATTCATTATCGTTAGGGAGCCCATTTTATTGAACCTGTGGGGAATAACGTTGTCTTGCTTTTGGACAATTGGGGATTTCCGGCACTTGCTAGAAGGAAAATTGCTGCTACTAAATTGGTGACAGTACTCATATTTGGCATTTTTTGACCACAGGGGCTGCCGGAGCTGTGGCTTCGCCCTTTTTGCGCCGAAGCGATACACTGTTGCCGTTTGATTTCTTCGCTCAAGGAGGATGCGCATGCCGTGCACAACGATTTTGGTTGGTAAGAACGCGAGCTACGACGGGTCGACGCTGGTTGCCCGCAATGAGGACTCGTCCAACGGGGTGTTTGAGCCCAAGCGCATGCGTGTTGTGCACCCCGACGAGCAGCCGCGTGTCTACACGAGCGTCTTGAGCCACCTGACCGTTGAACTGCCCGACAATCCCATGCGTTACACAAGCGTCCCCGACGTTGTCCCTGGTCATGGCATTTGGGCAGAGGCCGGCTTCAACGAGCTCAACGTTGGCATGTCCGCAACCGAGACGCTTACCACCAACGAGCGCGTCCGCGGCGCCGATCCGCTCGTGGACTACGTGCCCGCCAATGGCAACGAGGGCGAGGACGGCTATGTTCCGGCGCAGCCCGGCGGTCTGGGCGAGGAGGACATGGTGACCCTGGTGCTGCCGTATGCCAAGTCCGCCCGCGACGGCGTGCGCATCCTGGGCGAGCTGCTCGAGCGCTACGGCACCTACGAGAACAATGGCATCGCCTTTAGTGACGTTGACGAGATCTGGTGGCTCGAGACCATCGGCGGGCATCACTGGATCGCCAAGCGCGTGCCCGACGACGCCTATGTGACCATGCCTAACCAGCTGGGTATCGACAGCTTTGACCTGGACGATGCCGAGGGCGCCCAGGTCGACCACATGTGCTCTGCCGACCTGCGCTCCTGGATGGCCGAGTGGCATCTGGACCTGACGCTGGGCGTTAAGGGCGACGGTCCCGCCGCGGTCTTTAACCCGCGCGAGGCCTTTGGCTCGCACAGCGACAGCGATCACGTCTACAACACGCCGCGCGCCTGGTACATGCAACGCTGCCTCAACCCCAGCGATGTGTGGGACGGTCCCGAGGCCGACTACACGCCCGAGAGCGACGACATCCCCTGGAGCCGCGTGCCCGAGCGCAAGGTGACCATCGAGGACATCAAGTACGTGCTTTCGAGCCACTACCAGGGCACGGAGTACGACTGCTACGGCAGCAAGGGCACGCCCACCACGCGCGGCGCCTATCGTCCCATCGGCATCAACCGCAACAGTCAGCTCGCCGTGCTGCAGCTGCGCCCCTATGCGCAGCCGGCGTATCGCGCCATGCAGTGGATGGCGTTTGGCTCCAACTCGTTTAACGCGCTTGTACCGCTGTACGCCAATGTCGAGACCATGCCCGAGTACTATGCCGACACGCAGGCTCGCGTGACGTCCGAGAATTTCTATTGGGCAAATCGCCTGATCGGTGCCTTGGCCGATGTTCGCTTCCATGAGTGCGGTCGCGCGGTCGAGGATTATCAGGAGAAGGTCGGCGGCATGGGCCACAAGCAGATTCACGACGTTGACGCCGCCGTTGCCGCCCTGCCCGAGGCCGAGGTGCCTGCCGAGCTCGCCCGCGCCAACGAGGCCTTTGCCGAGCTCGTGCGCGTGGAGACCGATGCTCTGTTGGGCAAGGTGCTCTACACCACGAGCTGTGCCATGAAGAACTCCTTCGCGATGAACGACAACGTAAGGTAAAGATAACCTTGCAACGAGCGAGCGGGGCAAATGCCGTCAAAGGCATTGCCCCGCTCTATTTTTATCCCGTCGACAAACGATTTTGTGTCGTTCGCCCAATCTTGGGTACAAGAACGCCAATGCAGTTGTTCATGATTGGAGCCAACCATGGTTATGAAATTCGATCAGCTTGTTAACGGTGCCATCAACGTGGGCTTCGGCGCCGCTGCCGTTGCCGTCGAGGGCGGCAAGAAGGTCCTTGACGACCTCAATACCAAAGGCGAGCAGGTTCGCAAGGACGCCGGAACCCCCGATATCGCCCGCAGCGTGTCCGACATGTTCGAGCAGGCCGGCGGCACCATCTCCGACCTGACCGAGCGCCTGGGCATGCAGGGTGAGACTGCGGCGCAGCGCGTGCTCGACGAGCTCATCTTGGCCCGCGTCCGCGTTATGACCGCCCCCGAGCGCACGGCCTTCCTGGCCCATGTGCGCGACATCGTCGATTCGGTCGAGGACAACGTGACCTCGGTGCCCGTCGAGTCCGTTGAGCCCGACGATGCAGAGGACACCGAAGAGGCCGAGTAGCAGCGCAGATGGCAGATTCCACTACCGATTACAACAATCTAGATCCCTTGGCTGACGAGACGGCGGTTGTCGATGAGGTTGAGGCCGCCGTCTCGGGCGCTCGCAAGAAGCCGCGCGCTGTCGATATGGTTCCTGAGGAGCCCGACGCGATGGCGCCGGACGAGGAATACCAGCTCACGCCGGCGGGCCGTCGCGAACGCATCGGGCAAATCGTTCGCCTGGTCAAAAAGTACCGCGTATGGGATAACCTCACGCCGGTGCGCCTACGCCGCCTGCTCGAAGAGCTCGGCCCCATGTTCGTCAAGATGGGGCAGATTCTGGCTAACCGCTCCGAGATTTTGCCGCAGCGGTTTTGCGACGAGCTGCGTCGCCTGCGCTCCGACGTAGAGCCGGTGCCGTATGAGGTAGTGCTCCGCTGTCTGGAAGAGGAATACGGCCAGCGCCTGGGGCAGATGTTCGACGCGATCGACCCCAACCCGCTCGGTAGTGCATCGCTCGCGCAGGTACACCGTGCCCGCCTGGTGACGGGCGAGGACGTGGCCGTTAAGGTGCAACGCCCCGGCGCGCAGCAGGTCATGGCGCAGGACATAGACATCATCCGTTCGGTGGTGCGCATCGTTTCCAAGTTCGTCAACACCGATCAGTTTGTTGACCTGCACGGCGTGGTTGAAGAGCTGTGGACCTCGTTTCGCGAGGAGACCAACTTTTTGGCCGAGGCCAAAAACCTCAACGATTTCTATGACTTCCACAAAAGCGTGCATGGCGTGTCGTGCCCCAAGTCCTACCTAGATCTTTGCACCGAGCACGTGGTGGTCATGGACTACATCGACGGCATCTCCATCGCCGATCCCGAGCGCCTGGTGGCCGAGGGCTATGACTTAGAGAAGATTGGCGCCGCGATCGTCGAAGACTATTCGACGCAGGTGCTCGACAACGGCTTTTTCCATGCCGACCCGCATGCGGGAAACATCATCCTCAAGGACGGCATCGTCTACTTTATTGACCTGGGCATGGTCGGGCGCATGTCGAGCCACGACCGCGGCATCGTCAAGGACATGATTTTCGCCGTGGCCGAAGGCGACGTGCCCAAGCTCAAGGATTCGCTCATGCGCTTTGCCGTGACGCGCGGCGATTCGGCCGAGCTCGATCATTCGGCCTTTTTGTCCGATTTGGACTTTATCGTAGCCGACTTTGCAGGACTCGATCTTAAGGACCTGGATATCGGCGAGTTTTTGACCTCGTTGCTAAACCTGGCGCGCAAAAACGACGTTGAGCTGCCGAGTGTGGTGACGATGTTCGCCCGCGGCATGGTGACGCTCGAGGGCCTGCTGACCGAGTACATGCCCAATGTCAACATGATCCAGATTATCCAGACGCACATCAAAAACGAGAAAAGCACCTATGCGCGCGTCCGCGAAATGGGGCGCGATCTTGCCGCGAGCAGCTATCGCGCGGCAAAAGGCTCGCTCGAGGCGGCCGAGTATCTGGGCTTGGCGTCGCGCATGCTCACGCGCGGCCAGCTTAAGGTAAACACGCAGATCATGAGCAGCGATAAGGCACTGCGGCAGCTGGGTGGAATTATCGACCGCATGTCGATGGCAATTGTGATCGCCGGCCTGTTTATCGGTTCGTCGGTGGTGTACTACGCGCGCATCGAGCCGGTTGTGTTTGGTATCCCGGTCATTGGCTTTATGGGCTACGTGAGCGCGCTGGTGCTGGCGCTGATGCTGGGCCGCGAGATCTGGCGCAACAGTCACGGCGGCAAGCGTTAGCATTTTTCGGGATTGGGGAAAGACGGATCCTTTTGCTCGGCACTCCATCCTTGCCCTTTTCTATCGCAAACCATAGCTTTTACCTTGGGCTTCGCCTGTGTGCGAGGCCCTTTTGCGTGATACCATACTGACAGTAATAATCGATGGCCTAGATGGTGGTGCGGAGACGCACGAATGCGCGGTTTTCCTGCGCGTTTGGGAGAATCGGGGTGCAAGTCCCCGGCTGTACCAGTAACCGTAATTCCTCTTGGCCCGGGATGTTCGCGTCGCAGATCGGACGGCGCGCCCGGGTCGGTAAGGTTAAGTCGGATCGCCTCCCATCTTGTGCGTGGCCGCGGCGTATGCCGCCGGTACGCGTTGGGCTCTGGAGGGAAGGAGGACCCCGATGGGGGTACTCGAGCGCGATATGCGCGATG